>CBJLOV010000030.1:0-30907 GCA_966424745.1 uncultured bacterium | reverse complement strand
AATAGCCTTTGATTTTTTCGGCCAATTTCAGATTCGCCCTTGCAGAATGTGCGCGGCGAATTGACGAAACCGCCGACTCCACGGACAATGCCTTGATTTTCAAGCAATAAGGACCTGCAGCCTTGAGCAAGCCCCGCCGGCCCGTGCTTGTCGTGATCCCTGCCTACAACGAGGCAGCGACCGTCGCCGAAGTGGTGCGCGGGGTGCTCGCGCACACGGCCTCCGACGTGCTCGTGGTCAACGATGCGAGTTCCGACGATACCGCCGCGCGCGCGCGCGCAGCCGGCGCCGCGGTGATCGATCTGCCGCTGAATCTCGGTGCCTGGGGCGCCACGCAGACCGGCATGCGCTATGCGCAACGCAACCGTTACGGCGCCGTGGTCACCCTCGACGCCGACGGCCAACATCACCCGGAAACGCTGCCGGCGATGCTCGCCGCGCTCGAAGCAGACAATGCCGACGTGGTGATCGGGACGTATGCGCAACGCCTGTCCGCGGCAAAACGCGTCGCGTGGTGGTACTTCCGCCTGCTGACCGGCCTGCCGGTGCAGGATTTCACTTCGGGACTGCGCGCTTACAGCCGCCGCGCCGTGCGTGCGCTCGCCTCGCGCGAGCCGAGCCTGCTCGATTATCAGGACATGGGAGTATTGATGCTGCTGAACCAGAAGGGATTCCGCCTCCGCGAGCTGGAGACACCGATGTCGCCGCGCAAGGCCGGCATGTCGCGCGTGTTCGCCTCGTGGTTCGTCGTTGCGCGCTACATGCTGCACACGACGGTGCTCTGCTTCGCCCGCATCGACGTGCGCAGGCGCATCGCACAGCGCGTCGCCGCCCGCGCCGGAGCGGCGGCATGACGGTCGTCCTCGTCTCCGCGGTAATCGGCATCGCATTGGCCGGCGCGATTCTCTACCTCGTGCGCCGCGACCATCTGCACGGCAGCTACGCGCTATGGTGGCTGCTCGTTGCGATGGCGACGCTCGTCGTCGGCGTGTTTCCGCATCTGATCGACCGGCTCGGAGAAATCATCGGCATCGCCTACCCGCCGATCCTCGCGATCATCCTCGGCATGGGCCTGATCCTGATCCGCATGCTGCTGATGGATGTCGATCGATCGCGCCAGGAACGCACGCTGCGCAGGCTCACTCAGCGCCTCGCGATCCTCGATCAGGAACTCAGCGAAGCGCGCGCCCGTCTCGCCGCGAATGCCGATCCCGCCCCCGCCGAGCCACCCGCGATACGCAAGAGCGCCCAGGTCATCGTGCTGCCCAAATCCGGCGCCGAAGGCTGAGCCCCGTGCAGGACGCAGCGTAGATTCGAGCCGTGCGCGTACTGCATATCGGCAAATTCTATCCGCCGCATGCCGGAGGGATCGAGCGTTTCAACGCCGATCTCTGCGCCGCGCTGGCCGTACGCGGGATCGACGTCGCCGTGCTGGCGCACGCTTCGCCGACGGACGGCAAGGCGCGGTGCTTCCGCGAATCCGGGGTCGAGGTCCATCTCGCCGCATGCCACGGGCAATGGCTGTATGCGCCGGTCAGTCCTTCCTTCCCTTTCCTGCTCGCAAAGCGGATTCGCGAATTCAAACCCGACCTTCTGCACCTGCACGTGCCGAACACCTCGGCATTCTGGGCGCTGCTTTCGCCCTCCGCCCGACGCCTGCCGTGGATCGTGCAATGGCAGGCGGACATACCGCTCGACGTACGCCGCCCGGCCGTGCGTGCGCTGTACACGCTCTATCGCCCTTTCGAGCAGGCGCTGCTGCGTCGCGCCGCCGCAGTCATCACCGCTTCGGAGCCCTATCGCGAAACGAGCGTCGCGCTCGCTCCCTGGCGGGACAAGACGCAAGTCGTGCCGCTTGGTCTCGGCGCACCGGAAAGCACGACGAGCCCGGCAGAAGACGCCTCTTGCACGCGCATTCGGTGGCCCGGCCAAGGGCTGCGCGTACTGGCCGTCGGCAGATTGGCCTACTACAAAGGTTTCGACGTGCTGCTGCGCGCGCTCGCGCAGACACCCGAGGCCAGCCTCCTCCTGATCGGCAGTGGCGAATGCGATGCAAGCCTGCGCGAGCTTGCATGCGAGCTGCGCCTCGAGGATCGTGTGCGTTTCGCCGGACACGTCGATGACGCAGAACTCGCGCTCGCTTACTCGCAGGCCGAGGTGTTCTGCCTGCCGTCCATCGAGCGTACCGAAGCATTCGGCATGGTGCTGCTCGAAGCCATGCGCGCGCGCCTGCCGGTGATCGCAACGGCGATCGCGGGTTCCGGCGTCGGCTATGTCGTGGCGGACGACATAAGCGGCACGCTCGTCGCGCCGGGCGACGTGCAGGCGCTGGCTCAGGCCATCCGCCGCCTCGCTGCGGATACAACTCTACGCAGGCGCTACGGCGAAGCGGGCCATGCTCGGTGGTTGACGGAGTTCACGCTGGATCGCTGCGCAGATCGCGTGCTGGACCTGTACCGCTCAGTGCTTCCGGCAAGCGGGCGTCTCGCAGCAACAACGCCAGCAGCGTCATCCACGCGGGCACGAGCTGGAGAACGAGACGGTTGATCGCCGTGTAGCTCTGGGCCCAGGCCGATGCGCCGGTAAACAGAAAAAGTATCAGCAGCAGCATTGCGCAGACGAGCAACAATAATGCAGGCAGATACAGCCAATCGCGCGCGACCAACTCGCGCCAGCGCCAGGCGACGATCGCAGGCGTCAACCACCAGAGCAGATGCCAATTGGGCTGCGAAAACAGCGTCTCCAGCGCACTGCTCAAGGCGCCGGGCTGCCACTTTAAATCGAGGATGAGAGCCAGGGGCCCGATTGCGGGCATGGCGATGGTGCCATCCGCATTCATCACGCCCGCGTGCAGGCACAAGAAGCGCAAGCCTCCGAACGGAAACAGGACCAAGAACAAAATCGCTGCGGCGATCGCCACGGACCGGCGCCGGCGCGCGGCCAGCATACCGAAACCTATGGCGCCGAGAAGGCATGCCGCCCACACCCACCCTTCCATCTTGAGCCACGGTAGTGCCGCCGCACAAATCAGCGCAAGGAACAGTTGGCTTCTCTCGCCATGCTGCAACCACCGCGTCCACGACAGCACGCCGAAACCGAATGCCGCCGCGACCCAAATATCCGCATAGCCGGCGAGGGCCACGTGCACCGACAACAATGGAAGCGAGCCGAGTGCATATACGAAGATCAGCGCTTGCGCGCGGCTCAGCCCCAAAGCGCGCCACTGTCCGTAGTGCGCGAGCAACAAGGCGACCCAAAGGCCCAACCAGGGCAGATTGACGAGCGGCTCGATCCAACCGCCGGCCGCGCTCGCAAACCAGAGCTCGATCCACGCCAGCGCGGTCGGATAATGCCAGGCGACATCCGTATACAAATTGCCCTGCGTCGAATGCAGCCACTCCTGCATGGACACGAAAGGCACATAGTGGCCGAGCAGGAACCAGACTTTCGGCTTCACCGCCCACGCCGACCAGGCATCCCACGGATAAAGCGGCCGCAGCCAGATTTCCCGCGCGGCGATCGCGCCGCGGACAACGAGGGAAGCGATCAGTCCCGCCAGCAGCGCGCGTTGCCAGAGCGGCAAACCCGCCTCGCCGCCCGGCGCGGCAACCAGGCTATCGCCGCGACGACGCCATGCAGCGGCCGCGGCGACGATCAACACCGGCAGCAGGCAAAGCCCCACGCTCACGTTCGCCCGGGCGGTATTTGAGCAGGCCACGATCGAAGCGAAGCCCGCAACCAGCAGCATCCCTGCAACGAACCCATAGCCCGCCGCCGTCGCGCGCCACCCGGGAACGCGTCGCGGGCTGACGGCGAGGTACGCCGCCGCCCCGGTCGACAGGGGCAGCAGCCAAGCCCAGAGATATGTCCAGATCACGGATCGAGTTTCTCCGATCGAAAAACTTGCAAATCCCCCTTGCTATAGATTGCCTTCGCAGGAACCGCGTGTTTGCCGTTCCCGAGAAGGCCGGTTGTTTCGTCGTACTTCCAATCGCTGCCGTATACGGCGATGAGCGCGTCGCCGGGTAACGCCGTTCCCGCCGCCTCGCTTATCGTCTGCTCGAGCGGGGCCGCGTTGAGCGGCAGCAAAAAATAGATGAGGCGCAGCAGCGTGAAGGACGAATCGGACTGGATCAGCACGCGCTTGAGGCCCTGCTGTTCCGCGATGCGTGCAACGTCGCCGGTGACCGTTTGCGTTTCTTCGTCCGGCTGAAGAGCGAGCCTCTGCGGCCAGGATTTGTCCGCGTAGATCGCTTCCGTGACTTGATGCTTGATGAAGAAGTCACCGAGCCAGCGCAGATCGACGACGATCCAGGCGACGGCAACGAGACCGCAAGCAACTTTGACGGCGGCCGCGCGCGACAAGCGCAACAAGATGCACGCCACCAACCCCGACAAAAACACTCCGATGGACAATATGGGCGTCATCCAGGAGCGGCCGAGCGTGCCCCTCCCCGGCCCGATGGTGTTGATCGACTGCAGTGACCAAGGTCGATAGCCAAACCAGTCGGTGCGCAGGTGCGGGAAGATCGTATCCCAGGTCGGCGCCTGCAGCTGTGCGCTTTCGATTCGAAAAGGATGGAAGGATGCAACCAGGCTCGGCGGCACGAGTTGCGCTGTCGCATACTCGGCGAAACCCAACTCGGTGATTTCACCGCGCCATTCTTCGAACCCGGATAGATCGACCGTGACTTCTCCGCCGTCCGGCGCGGGCAGCGAAATCGTCTTCACGTCATTCGGCGCGTCCTTGCGGCGGAATACCAATGCCAGTTCGAGCATGTCCGAAAAATGGGTGATGCGATAGCGCAATATCGGATATTTTTCGGCACGCACGTGCGTAAGCCGCGCCGTCTGCAGTCCGGTGCCGTCGGCTCCGAGAGTACTGACCACCAGCCCCTCCAATCCGCTCACCCCGTCGCCCATCTGAGCCTGGAAGTCGCGCCCGGACAACGTCAAGCGTTCGTGTGCGCTCCATTGCGAACCCCAGGGCACTCCCGCCGACCATGCCAACAATGCCGCCCAGATCACGAGCAGAATGGGTATTAGGGCGAGGCGGCGGATCATGCGGCGGATTGTGCCAGCAAACGGTTAATTTCCTGTTCGCTGAATCCGGCAGCGCGACGCGCGGTTGCGTTGAACGGCGGCTTCAGCGCAGTGCGCGCGTGAATCGTGATCAGGTCCGCAAAAGTCGCCTGCGGTTCGAGCCCTTCACGCTCGCAGCACCAGGAGAACCAGCGCGAGCCGGCGGCGACGTGCGCGACTTCTTCGCGCAGGATGACTTCGAGTATTTCGACAGTGCGGGCGTCGCCGGCCCGGCGCAGGCGCGCGATCATGCCCGGAGTGACGTCGAGCCCACGCGCTTCGAGCACGCGCGGCACCAGCGCCATCCGTTCGAGGCAGGAATTGGACGTCTTTACGGCCATTTCCCACAACCCGTTGTGCGCATCGAAATCGCCGTAGGCGCAGTCCATTTCGGCGAGACGGGCGGACAACAGTTGGAAATGCCGTGTCTCGTCCGCGGCCACCCGTGCCCAGTCGCGATAGTACTCGCGCGGCATGCCGCGGAAGCGGTACACCGCATCCCAGGCGAGATCGATGGCGTTGAATTCGATATGCGCGACGGCATGCACGAGCGCCGCACGCCCCTCGCTGGTACCGAGCCCGCGCTGCGCCAATTCGCGCGGTGCGACCAGGCGCGGCCGCGGCGGTCTGCCCGGCTGGACGATCGGTTTGGGCCCGGTCGACGCCTCGACGGCAAAGTCGCCGCCCGCGATCAGCGCGCAGGCTTCCGCACTTCTCGCCAGTTTTTCCTCGACGCTCGTCGCAACGATACAGGTTTCGGCCAGAGCGTAGATGTCGATCATGACGCGTCCCTGGTCAGATGTCGCTTCAGGATAAGTGGCGGCGCTGCGCCTTGGTCTCGTCCGAGCGCGCGAACTCGAGCTCGCGCAGGTAAGTGCTGTCGACGCCGGTGACGTATTCACCGGAGAAGCACGAGGTATCGAAGTGCTTCAGATCCTCGTTGCCTTCGGCGACCGCGGTAATCAGGTCTTCGAGATCCTGATAGACGAGCCAATCCGCGCCGATGAACTGTTGCACCTCTTCCTCGGTGCGCCCGTGCGCAACCAGTTCCGCCGCAGCCGGCATATCGATGCCGTAGATATTGGCGAAGCGCACCGGCGGCGCAGCCGAAGCGAAATAAACCTGACGCGCACCCGCGTCGCGCGCCATCTGCACGATCTGCTTCGAAGTGGTGCCGCGCACGATCGAATCGTCGACGAGCAGCACGTTCTTCTTGCGAAATTCCAGGTGCACCGGATTGAGTTTGCGCCGCACCGATTTCACGCGCTCGCTCTGCCCCGGCATGATGAAGGTGCGGCCGATGTAGCGGTTCTTGACGAAGCCTTCGCGCATCGGCACGCCCAGCACTTGCGCGAGCGAACTCGCCGCGGTGCGCGAGGTATCGGGAATCGGAATGACGGCATCGATGTGATGATCGGGGCGCAGGCGCTTGATCTTCTCGGCCAGGCGCTCGCCCATGCGCAGGCGCGCCTTGTACACAGACACGTCCTCGATCATCGAATCAGGGCGTGCGAGGTAGACGTATTCGAAGATGCACGGAGCGTGCAGCGCGCCCTCGGCGCACTGCCGGCTGAACAGCTTGCCGTCCGCCGTCAGCAGCACGGCCTCGCCCGGCATCACGTCGCGCAGCAGACGGAAGCCGAGGATGTCCATCGCCACCGATTCCGACGCGACCATGTACTCGCGCCCCTCGGCGGTCTCGCGCTCGCCGAGCACCAGCGGGCGGATGCCATGCGGATCGCGGAAGGCGACGACGCCGTAGCCGAGCACCAGCGCGACCACCGCGTAGCCGCCGCGCACGCGCTCGTGTACGCCGGCGACGGCCTTGAAGATGTGATCGGGCGTCAGCGCGTGCCGTTCCTGGATCTGCAACTCGTGAGCGAAAATGTTGAGCAGGACTTCCGAATCGGAATCGGTATTGATATGCCTGCGGTCTTCCTCGTACAACTGCCGACGCAGCACGTCGGTATTGATCAGGTTGCCGTTGTGACCGAGCGCGATGCCGTAGGGCGAATTGACGTAGAACGGCTGCGCCTCGGAGGTGCTCTCCGAGCCCGCCGTCGGATAGCGGCAATGGCCGATGCCGATATTGCCGCGCAGCTTGAGCATGCTTTCGCGGCCGAACACGTCGTTGACCAGGCCGGCGCCCTTGTGCAGCCGCAGCCGGTCGCGATCGACCGTGGCGATGCCGGCGGCGTCCTGGCCGCGGTGCTGCAACACGGTCAGCCCGTCATAGAGCGCCGAGGCGACTTCGGATTTACCGACGATACCGATGATTCCGCACATGCGAATAAGACTGCTCAGAGAATGGGGGCGGGAACGAACAAAGCCATTCGGCGCGGAACGTTTAGGTGGGGTGATTTTATCAAAACTCCAGCGAAGTTTTGCTATCGCAGCAATCGGCTCGCGCAAAACCGGCCTAAACCTTGCGCGCCTCCGTGAGGGGCTTCTTGTCTTCGTTCTGCGGCGGCAGGGGCAGCAATCCGCGCAGATCGAGGTATTTCGTCACCTCGGCCGGCATGTGCGTGGCTGCCCACTGCGCGCCCTGCTGGAAACTCGGCAGGAGGCGCGATTCGTGCCACCACGGGTCGCGCGGAAACGGCGTAAACCCGAGCAGCAGCACGACCAGGGTCACCAGGGCAAGGCCCCGCGCCAGGCCGAATACGGCGCCGAGCAGCCGATCGGTTCCGCTGAGCCCGCTGCCGGCCACGAGCTTGCGCATCAGAAAGCCGATGATCGCACCGGCGATCAGCACGGCGATGAAGCAGAGCGCGTAGCCGAGCACGATGCGCGCCGAGGGCAGGCTCACCGCCGTCAGCGCCGCGGCGACCTGCGGCCCGAGCGTCCAGGCGACCCAAACCGCGAGACCCCAAACCGCGAGGGCAAGCACCTCGCCGACGAAACCGCGCCACAGCCCCATCAGCACCGACAGGCCGAGTGCCCCGAGGATGACGTAGTCGGCCCAGTTCATCGGCAGGCCATGGGCTGGATCACGGTTGCGTCTTGACGATCGCCGGCAGCTGGAACTTCTGCTTGATCGTCGTCACCGCCGCGTCGGCGCCGCCGCGGTCGGCGTAAGGCCCGGCGCGTACTCGCCAGAACGTCGCATCGCCGTCGCTGGATTTCTCGATGTAGGCGGCGACGCCGCCGTTGCGCAGGCGATCGCGCACCTTGTTCGCTTCGTCCTCCGATTTGAACGCACCGACCTGCACGGCGTAGGCGCCGGCGCGGTTCGCGGACAGCGTCGGCGTGGATGTCGCGGGTTCGGCCGCGGCAGGCTTGGCATTCGCCGCAGCCTGCTTTCCCGCGTCGGCCGCCGCCGGTTTGTCGACCGGTTTGTCCGCGTCGCCCGTCTGCACGATGCTGCTCGGCACTTTCGCGTCGACCTGCTTGATCTTGAGGCGCACGTTCTCGGCCGCCGCGCGCTCCGCGTACGGCCCGACGCGCACGCGCTGCGCCGCCTTGCCCTGATACTCGGTCGCTTCGGCGAAGGCCGGATAGCCGAGTTTCTTGATCCTGTCGACGAGAGCGCTTGCGTGGGCCGCGTCGGCATAAACGCCGAGATTGACGAGAAAACGGCCGTCGCTCTGCACCGCCGGGGCCGGCGGCGGCGCGGGGGCCGGCACAGCAGGGGCTGCCGCCGGGGCCGAGGGCGCAGCGGGCGAAGGCTTTGCCGCGGGAGCAGGCCTGGTTGCGCTGTCCGGCGCCTCGAAGCTGGCCGGCGCGCCGGTGTCGACCGTCGCGACCTTGTCGCCCTCGGTCCCCGCCGCCGGGCTCGCCGGGGCGGCCGGCGCAGGCGTGGGCGGCGTGCCCGGCTTGGGCGCATCGACGCTCAGATTGCGCGTTTCGAAGTTGCGCTCCGGCGCCGGCGGAATATTGAGACTCTGCGTCGTGTTCTCGGGCTTCGGCGGCGTGCTGGTCAGGAACATCGGCACGAAGATGATCGCCAGCGCGATCAGCACCGCCGCGCCGAGCAACCGTTGTTTCAAGGCAGAATCCATAACGTCCTCCGTAGCGTGCCGCGATTATAGCCGGCCGTCATCGCGAACCCATGATAGCCGGGGCGCGCTGTTCACCTCGGGTTGCACCGATTCACGCCGCGGCGAAGCCGTTGCGCGCGGCCCACGCCAGCGCCGGCGCCGCGACGTGAAACGAGCCGAAGGCGAGAATGCGCTCGCCGGGCCGCGCAGCCGCGAGTGCCGCATCGAGCGCGCCGTCGACGTCGGCGAAGAGCTCGTGGCCGATCGACTGCCCCGCGGACTGCATGCGCGCGAGCAGGTCGGTTGCGGCAAGCCCGCGCGGCGTTTCCGCATCGAGGCCGCCGATGAACCAGAAATCGATCCTCGCCGCGAGCGGCGCGACGATGCCGGCGATGTCCTTGTCCGACAGGGCGCCGAACACGGCGAGCGTGCGTACCCGAACCGGCGTCTGCGCGAGCCATCGCGCGAGCACGTCGGCAGCCTGCGGATTGTGCGCGACATCGATGACGAGCTCGGCGGTACCCGACTTGGCGAATCGCTGCAGACGCGCCGCCACGCGCGCGCCGCGCACGCCCGCGACGATGGCGCCGTCGGCGACCTCGATGCGCTTGCGCAATGCGTGCAAGGCCGCGATCGCCGCCGCCGCGTTCGCGCGCTGCACGGGAGCGGCAAGCAGCGGATCGGGCAATGCGATTTCCCGCTCCCCGGCCTGCCAGAGCCAACCCTGCTCGGCCGGTACGAAGCGGTATTCGCTGCCCGCCTGGACAATCTCCGCACCGATTTCGCGCGCGCTCTGCGCCAGCGCGGCCGGAGCCGCGGCATCGCCGACGATCGCAGGACGTCCGGCGCGGAAGATTCCCGCCTTTTCGCGCGCGATCTGCTCGCGGTCGTTGCCGAGCCAGTCCTGGTGGTCGAAATCGATCGTGGTCACGATCGCGGCGTCGGCATCGACGATGTTGACCGCGTCGAGGCGTCCGCCGAGCCCGACCTCGAGCACCGCCGCATCGAGTTTACTTTGCGCAAAAATCCACAATGCGGCCAAGGTGCCGAACTCGAAATAGGTCAACGTGATCGCCCGGTCCGGCACCGACAGGCGCGCCGCCTCGATGCGCTCGAACGCATCGACGAGAACCGCGTCGGCCGCATCGATTCCGGCGATGCGCACGCGTTCGTTGTAGCGCAACAGATGCGGCGAGGTGTAGCAGCCCACTCGCTTTCCGGCCGCCGCGAGGATGGCTTCGAGGAATGCGACGGTGGATCCCTTGCCGTTGGTGCCGCCGACCGTGACCACGATCGGTGCGACGCGCGGCGCGCCCATGCGTCGCCACACTTCGCGCACGCGGGCGAGGCCGAGGTCCACGCCCACGGCGTGTACGCGTTGCTGGTAGTCGAGCCATTCGTCGAGGGTGCGCTGGGTCATTGCGGATCTTGTTTTCTCAGGAATCGGCAGCTCGCCATCCAGGTCGCGCCGCAAGCGGCCGCTGCATTGCAAATTCGTCCTATCTCTGGCGTGATGGCGCCATGCCGCACGCCTCCGTCGCCGATCGCCTCGACCTCGCTCTCGCCGCGCTGCCGCCCGGCGCGCTGGTCGTCGGCTACAGCGGCGGCGCGGATTCTAGCGTGTTGCTGCACGCGCTCGCGCACAATGCGTCGGCGCGCGAGCGCGGCCTCAGCGCCGTGCACATCGATCACGGGCTGCACGCGGACAGCGCGGCATGGTCGGAGCACTGCCGCAGAACCGCGTCGGCGCTCGCCGTTCCGCTCGACGTCGTTCGCGTCGAGGTGATGCGCGATCGCGGCGGCGGCCTCGAGGATGCCGCGCGCCGGCAACGCATGGCCGCGTTCGAACGCCGGCTGCGCCCGGGCGAAATCCTGGCCCTCGCCCATCACCGCGACGACCAGGCCGAAACCGTGCTGCTCAAACTGCTGCGCGGCGCCGGACCCGAAGGGCTCGGCGGCATGCGCGCGCTGCGCGAATTCGGCGCGGGGTTTCTCTGGCGGCCGCTGCTCGACCTGCCGCGCTCCGCCCTCCTGCGCGAGGCGCTCGATCGCGGCGTCGAGTGGCTCGATGACCCGAGCAACGCCGATACGGCTCTGCGGCGCAATTTCCTGCGCGCGGAAATCCTGCCGCGGCTGCGGACGCGCTGGCCCGATGCCGATGCCGCACTCGCGCACAGCGCTGCCTGGGCGCGCAATGCGGCGGAGTTCGTCGACACCGAGGCGCACAAGGCGCTGGCGCGCATCCAGGGAGTCGACCCGGCCACACTGGCCTGGCAGCGCTGGCTCGCCCTTCCCGACGCGTTGCGCGACCCGGTGCTGCGCCTGTGGCTGCGCGGCCTCGGCCTGGACGAGCCGGCGCATTTCCATGTAACCGAGCTGGAACGGCAGTTGCGCGAAGCCGACGAAGATCGCCTGCCCTGCATACGCTTCGGCGGTACCGAGCTGCGCCGCTATCGCGACCTCGTCTACGCAATGCGTCCGCTCCGGCCCGTGCCGAACGGCTGGCAAGCCGACTGGGATGCCAGCGCCGTGCTGCATCTGCCGGCAGGCGGGACATTGCAGGCGCCCCCCGGCAGCCGTCTCGATCGACCGCTCGTCGTGCGCTATCGCCGCGGCGGCGAACGCCTCAAGCCACGGGGTTCGGCGCATACGCGCGAACTGCGCCTGCTGCTGCAGGAGGCCGGCATACCGCCCTGGCTGCGCGATCGCATTCCGCTGGTTTTCCGCGGCGACGAGCTGCTCGCCGTCGGCGACCTGCTCCTCAGCGACGAGGGCATGAAGCTCGGCGCGCAAATCCGCTTCGAACCCGAGCTACGAAGCCCGGAATGAAAGCAGAAAGCCCGGGGGCGACGAATCGCAGTCCTACGGAACCTTCTTGCGTGCGAGTCCGGCAGGCGGCGGTTCGGCCAGGTCGAGCAGAAGCCGGCCGAATTCCTGCGCCGCCGGCGTTTTGCCGCCTTCGCTCCATACCAACCTGAGTTCGGCCGCCGGGAGCGGCGGCAGGCCGTAAAGGCCATCGACGATTTTCATCCCGGGCCGCAGGTTTTCCCGCGTCACCGGCGCGATCGCGAACCCGGCAAGGATGGCCGCGCGCTGGTCGTGCTGACTGTGCGAGGTGAAGACGACATGCCAGCCGATTCCGGCCGCCTCCAACGCCGAGACGCCGACGTGGCGGGACAGGCACGGCGGCGGCGAGAATGAAAACGGCAGCGAGGCCCCGCGCTGCGGCTCGAACGACTCGGCCGCGGCCCAGACGAATTGCGTGCGCCGGAGCAGCGTGCCCTCCTCGTCGTTCGGCAGCATCAGCACCGCCGCGAGATCGAGCTCGCCGGCCCGGATCATCGCATGCAGGTCGAGGGTGACGCCGACGCTGACGTCGAGCCGCACGTCGGGGAACCGGCGCGAGAACTGCCCGAGCAATTGCGGCAGTTGCCCTTCGAGGAAGATTTCCGGCACGCCGAAGCGCACCGCGCCCGAGATCGGCGACGGCGCGAAACGCCGGGTCAACGCGGCACTCGCCTCGAGAATCTCGCGTGCGTGGCGCAGGAAATCCTCGCCGTCTTCGGTCAACGCCAGGCTGCGCGTCGTGCGGCGCAGAAGCGGTCGACCGATTTGCTCCTCGATCCGGCGAATCTGATGGCTGACCGCCGACTGGGTGAGGTGCAGCCTTTGCGCGGCGCGCGTGAAGCCGCCGGTTTCGTGGACGGCGACGAAGGTGCGCAGCAGGTTCGGATCGAAGTCCATGGCGACAGACATGATATCGATTAATTTATTCCACAAAATTAAATCATTTCCATCATGAAAAGCGAAGGCCTAGGATCGTGCCTCCAAGCAAACGGTTCCGCGCCCCATGTCCCTTCCCGCCTCGCGCCACAATGCTGTCGCCCTGGTCGCCATCTGCCTGGCGACGCTCATGTTCGGCCTGGAGATTTCCAGCGTGCCGGTGATCCTGCCGACCCTGGAGAAACTGCTCCACGCCGACTTCAAAGGTCTGCAGTGGATCATGAATGCCTACACCATCGCCTGCACGACCGTGCTGATGGCGACCGGTACGCTCGCCGACCGCTTCGGCCGCAAACGTGTTTTCCTCGTCTGCGTTGCTGCGTTCGGTATCACCTCGCTGCTCTGCGGCCTCGCCTCGAGCACCGCGGTGCTGATCGCAGGTCGCTTCCTGCAGGGCATGGCCGGCGGCGCGGTCCTGATCTGTACGATCGCCGTGCTCTCGCACCAGTTCCGCGAGGGCGCCGAGCGCAGCCGGGCTTTCGTCGCCTGGGGCGTGATCAGCGGCATCGGCCTGGGCTTCGGTCCGATCGTCGGCGGCCTGATTGTCGCGCTGTCGAACTGGCAATGGGTGTTCCTGATCCAGGTACCGATTGCGATGCTGTCGCTGGCACTCGCCACCGGCAGCGTCGAGGAATCGAAGGATCCGCACGCCGAGCATCTGGATGTCCCGGGCATCGTCACCCTGTCGGTCGCGGTGTTCGCGCTCACCTACTTCATCACCCAGGGCGCCGATCTCGGCTTCCTCAGCCTGACCGGCCTCGGCATCCTCGCGCTCAGCCTCGCCGGCTTCATGGCCTTCGTCTTCGTGGAGACGCGCAGCGCACATCCGATGTTCGATTTCTCGGTGTTCAAGATCCGCCGGTTCTCCGGCGCGATCGTCGGCTGCGTCGGCATGAACTTCAGCTATTGGCCCTTCATGATCTATCTGCCGATCTACTTCCAGGGCGTGCTCGGCTACGACAGCACGACGACGGGATTCTTCCTGCTGGCCTATACGCTGCCGTTCCTGGCGATGACGCCGGTCGCGGAGCGCCTGCTGCAACGCTACGGCGCACGCACCGCGGTACCGCTCGGCCTCGCCACGATCGGCGCGGGCTTCGTCCTGATGGCGCTCGGCAGCGGCGTCGAGCGCGCCAGCGGATGGACGATCCTGCCCGGCATCCTGCTCGCCGGAGTCGGCATCGGCCTGACCAATACGCCGGTGACGAACACGACCACCGCCTCGGTGTCGAGCGACCGCGCCGGCATGGCCTCGGGCATCGACGTGAGTGCGCGCCTGATCGCCCTGGCGGTCAATATCGCCGTGATGGGGCTGCTCCTTCAGGAAGGCGTGCGCTCTTACCTGCGCGCAACGCTTGCCGAGGCGGCAGCCCCCGCCATGCTGCAGGCGCGGGCCGAACGCATCGCCGCCGGCAATCTCGCGCCGGCCGACGCCCTCGCCCACGCGGCGCTGGCGCACGGCTTCGGCGTCGTCATGCTGTACGGCGGCGTCGGCGTACTCTTCCTCGCCGCGCTGAGCTACGCGATCTTCGGGCGCGCATTGCGGCCTCGGGCATGCGCGGCGAGCTCGTGAGCTTCGTTCTCCTATGGCGGAACCGATCCGCCAAAAGCGATGCATCGGGGGCGACCCCGGCCGTCGGACGGGGAGGTATGGGCCTCCTTCGCCTCAAGCGCTCGAGAATCGCCGCCGGGGGGCGCAATTGCATTGATTCCGCAACGCGCATGCGTTAGCGTGCGCGCTATGCCGCAGACCGCCTCCGAAACCAACAAGATCGCCGAATTCGAAGCCTCGCTCGACGAGCTCGAAAAACTCGTTTCGCGCATGGAAGGCGGCGAGATGAGCCTCGACGAATCGCTGCAATCCTTCGAGCGCGGCATCGCCCTGTACCGCAACTGCCAGAGCGCGCTCGACGAAGCGCAGCTGCGCGTCAAGCTGCTGCGCGATCCGGCGGCGCCCGAGGCCGCGGAAGATTTCGACCCGCAGACTCCGTAACACCCGACTTTGTCCGCCGATACCACCAGCGCCGCCGTCGCGGCCTTGAAGCGTTGGGGCGCGCGCGCCGACGAGGCGCTGGCGCTCGCCCTGCCACGCGAAGACCAGGCGCCGCTCGAATTGCACAAGGCGATGCGCTATGCCGTGCTCGGCGGCGGCAAGCGTCTGCGCCCGGTCCTCGTCTATACGACCGGCGCGGCGTTCGGCGCAGAAGCGGGTGCGCTCGATTCCGCGGCTTGCGCCGTCGAAATCATCCACGCCTATTCGCTGGTGCACGACGATCTGCCGGCGATGGACGACGACGCGCTGCGCCGCGGCCGCCCCACCTGTCATATCGTGTTCGGCGAGGCGATGGCGATCCTCGCCGGCGACGCGCTGCAGGCGCTCGCCTTCGAGGTGCTGGCTGCCGACGCGCGTCTCCATGCCGATCCGCGCAACCAGGTCGAAATGCTGCGCACGCTCGCCGCCGCCTGCGGCGCCCACGGCATGGCCGGCGGCCAGGCCTTCGACCTCGCCGCGGTCGGCCAGCCACTCGATGCCGCCGGCCTCGAACGCATGCACGTGTACAAAACCGGCGCGCTGATCCGCGCCTCGGTGCGCCTGGGCGCGCTCGCCGCGGGCTGCCGCGACGAGGCGACGCTGGCCGCGCTCCATCGTTACGGCCACGCGATCGGCCTGGCTTTCCAGATCCGCGACGACATCCTCGACGTCGAAGGCGACAGCACGACGATCGGCAAGACCGCCGGCAAAGACGCCGCCGACAACAAGCCGACCTACCCCGCCATCCTCGGCATGGCCGGCGCGAAAGCCCACTTGTCCGACCTGACCCGGGCGGCGCTCGACGCCGTGGCTCCGCTGGGCGCCCGCTTCGCGGCACTGGGCGAATTGGCGCGCTTCGTCGCCGAACGCGAGTCCTGAACGCGCGACCCGGTCGCCGGATTCGTCACGTCCGTTCGTCGGAGCGCGGCCGCCGCCGATCGAAATTTGTGATTTATTTCACAATCTCGACGTAGAATTGCGCGCTGCGAAGGGGGAATCGCATCCGTTGGTTTCGACACACGTGACTTGCTGCACGGCGGGGCGGCAGGTTGTCGCATATCGTCCGCGCTCATGCCTACCCTTCTCGACACGCCCAATCTCAGTCCCGATCAGGTCGCGCGTGCGGCCGACGAGTTGCGCGCCCACGCTTGGCTGGTGGTGGAGCCGCCCGACCAGCCCAGAGCGTTCTATTTCACGGTACGCACGAAGTATTTCCTCGTGCTCTGCATGTCGCTGGCCTGGGCGGCGCTCAGCGTGTGGCTCTCGCTGCCCTGGCTGCGCGAGCTGTCGCGGGCGCTCGGATTCCCCCTCGCCCTGTTCGTGATCGCGTTCATCGCCTATGTTCCCGGATTCATGAACGCCTTCCTCGTCGGCACGATCCTCGCCGACCGCCGGCCGCAGCGCCGCACCGCGATACGCTATCCGCCGGTGACTGTGCTCGTCGCCTGCTACAACGAAGGCCCGAACATCCGCGATACGCTGATCAGCCTGGGCCACGAAGACTATCCCGGCAAGCTGGAGATCATCGTCATCGACGACGGCTCGACCGACGACAGTCTGCATATCGCACGCGCCGCGGCCGCCGAAATCCGGCGCGAGCGGGTACATGCCCTGGTGGCCGCCATGCCCAAGAACAGCGGCAAGGCGGCCGCGCTCAATTACGGACTCTCTTTGAGCAGTTCGGAGCTCATCGTCACCGTCGACGGCGATTCCTGGCTCTACCGCTCCGCGCTGCGCCGCCTGATCGATCGCTTCATGAGCGATCCGCCCGGAACCGTCTCCGTCGCCGGCGCCGTGTTCGTGCGCAATTCGCGCAAGAACCTGCTCTGCCAGATGCAGGAATGGGACTATTTCCACGGCATCGCCGCGGTGAAGCGCATGCAGAGCATGTATCACGGCACGCTCGTCGCCCAGGGCGCATTCTCGGTATACACGCGTCAGGCGCTCGAAGCGGTCGGCGGCTGGCCCGAGTGCGTGGGCGAGGACATCGTCGTGTCCTGGTCGATCCTCGAGCAGGGCCATCGCATCGGCTACTGCGAGGACGCCTGCCTGTTCACCAACGTGCCGGAAACGCTCAAGCAGTTCGCCAGGCAGCGGCAGCGTTGGTCGCGCGGGCTCGTGGAGGCGTTCCAACGCCACTGGCGCCTGCTCTTCCATTGGCGCATGACGACGCTGTTCATCTGGTGGAACCTGCTCTTCCTGCCGATGGATCTGGTCTACACCTGCGCATTCGTTCCCGGCATCGTGCTCGCATTGTTCGGCCGCTATTACATCGCCGGGCCCATGACCCTTGCCGTGCTGCCGTTGGCTGCGCTTTGGAACATGGTGATCTTCGATCGGCAGTACCGCATGTTCCATCGTCAGGGGCTGCGCGTGCGCCGCAGCTGGCGGGGATTTTTCTCGTTCGCGGTCGCCTATGCGCTGATTCTGCAACCGGTATGCGTGTGGGGCTATGTCAAGGAATTCTTCAAGATGCGCAAGACCTGGGGCACCAAATGAAGCATCGCCTTAGCGCACTCGCCTTGCTGTTCTCGACCGGAACGGCATCCGCAAGCCAGGCCTTCGACCTGCAGACGTATTACTCGTCCGACAAAGCGGGGTTCGACACCTTCAAGCAGCTCGCGGACCTCGACTTCGACTATCGCGATCCCGAGCACTATCTCGGCCTTGCCGCGCAGTACGCGCGCTACCAGGGGCCCGACTTCCGCACGAGCTATCAGCGCGGCTACCTGCGTTATGCCGACAGCCACGACAACGGCGACGGCACCAGCTGGAAATGGAATGCCATGCTCGGCGGCGACGGCCATGCCTGGCTGGGCAATGCGGAAATCTACCGGGAGCGCGCCGACGGCACGCGCGACGACGTCTTCCTCGAACGCGACATCGTCGAAACGCGCGACGGAACCGCACGCAATCTTTACTACACCCTGCTCGGCGTTGCCGAAGACTTCACCTTCACTCCGCGCTGGAGCGTGACCGGCTCGCTCGCGGTGCAGGATTTCACCGGCGACAACACGCGCACGATCTTCAAAGGCCGCCTGGTCTATGCGCTCGTGGAGGACTGGGGACTCAGCGCACAGCTGCGCACGCGCTGGTTCCACGACTCGCATCCGTACGAATACGACTATTTTTCGCCGCGCTGGTACGGCGAATGGATTCCCACCCTGCAGTTGCGCCGCTTCTACGGAGGCAATCAGTTCCTGGTCGCGCTCGGCTACGGCCGCCAGCGCACATCGGACAGCGGCTGGACGGCCACCAAGCTCGCGGAAATCGGTTGGACCTCGCCCAAGCGCGGCGCCTGGTACGCGAAGATCAGCGCCGGCTACACGAATATCCCGATCAACACCAGCTACGCGTATTCGTATCGGTACATCAACGCGCAGCTGGTCTTGCCGTTCCGCTGACCGAAACCGTTGCGCTGAGCGCCATCGGCGCACGTACCGCCAAGGTGCGAAAAAAAAAGCTCCGTGCTCCGGCGATGCCGCCGGAGCACGAACCCAGCTTTACTTGATCAAGCGCAACGTGATCGGATAACGGTACGCCACGCCTTCGTTCGCCTTGATCGCCGCGATGATCGTCAGCACGAGCCAGCCGATGCCGACGACGACGCCGACCGGTATCGCGAGCAGCAGGCCGAGGCCGAGCGTGATGATGCTGAGCACGAGCAGCGCCAGCCCGACGATTGCCAGGGTGATGTTGAAGTTCAGCGCTTCCTTGGCCTGATCGTTGACGAAGGGCAGCGTGTCCTTCTTGATCAGCCAGATCACCAGCGGGCCGATGAAGCACCCCCAGGCGAACATATGGCCGGTGAGGATCGCTCCGAGCAGAGCGGACAGGTGCGCGAACATCGCCCACTGCCTTTCCTCGGCACTCGGCGTGCCCGATGGGGCCGGCGGCGGCGTGACGACGTCGTTCGGCGCGGGGCCGTTGCTCGGCGGGACTTCGTTCGGCGGAACGCTCATGCGACTCTCCTCGGTGATTGACAGCGATATCAGTTTCTTGCGAACGCGGCGGATCGACAAGCGCCGAAGGTCATACCGGGCCGAAGGTCATATCCGCATGACACCCGATCCCCCGATGCCGGCCATGGGCCGTCGAACGGGAAGCGCAGGCGCACAGTTGTCGAATCGTTTCCATCAGGAACCCGCGATCGTCATCCGGTCGAGCAGAATCGATCCGGTCAGAACATGCGAACGCGGATCGACGTCGGCACCGATCGCGCTGATGCCGCGGAACATCTCGCGCAGGTTGGAGGCGATCGTGATGCCTTCCACCGGATAGGCGACCTCGCCGTTCTCGACCCAGAATCCGGAAGCGCCGCGCGAGTAGTCGCCGGTGACGATCGACACCCCCTGTCCCATGACGTCGGTTACGAGCAGGCCGGTACCGAGCCGCCTCAGCATCGCGGCAAAATCGTCGGCGCCGGTCTTCACGATGAGGTTGTGGATGCCGCCGGCATTGCCGGTCGACTCGAGGCCGAGCTTGCGCGCGGAATAACTGCCGAGGACATACCTTTCCAGAACGCCGCCAAGTACCAAGGCGCGCTCCGCCGTCGCCACGCCCTCGCTGTCGAAGTTGCCCGAAGCGTGGCCGCGCGGCAAGCGGGGCTTCTCGACGATGTCGACGAAGCCCGGAAGTATACTTTTGCCGACATGGTCGACGAGGAAGCTCGACTTCCGATAGAGCGCGCCTCCCGATACCGCCGAAACCAAGTGGCCGACCAGACCGCGGGCCACCTCGGCGGCGAACAGCACCGGCGCCTCGCGCGTCGACAGCTCACGCGCATTGCGCCGCGCAAGCGTGCGCTCGGCGGCCTTGCGCCCGATCGCCGCCGGATCGCCGAAATCGCTCGCCGCGCGCACGGATTCGTACCAATAGTCGCGCTGCATGCCGGCGTCGTCGCCGGTGATGAGCGCACAGGACTGCATATGCCGCGTGCCGCGTTCACGCCCGACGAAGCCCGCCGACGTGGCGAACACCGACAGGGATTCGCCGGCCTGCACCGAAGCGCCTTCGGAATTCTCGATGCCCGGGCTGGCGCGTCCCGCGCCCTCGATTTCCAGGCCGATACGGATCGCCTCCTGTGCATCGATGCGCCATGGATGCCAGAGGTCGAGATCGGGGAAATCCTTGGCCAGCCGCTCCGGATCGGCGAGCCCGGTGTAAGGATCCTCCTCGGTATACTTGGCGATCGCGCAGGCCTGCTCGATCGTCTTGGCGATCGAATCGGCGGCAAGGTCGGCCGTGCTCGCCGAACCCTTGCGCTTGCCGAAATACACGGTCACGCCGAATGCGCGGTCGCGCGAATGCTCGACGGTCTCGACTTCGCCGAGGCGCACGCCGACGTTGAGTCCCGAATCGATGCTCGCGCCGACCTCGACTTCGCTCGCGCCCGCCGCACGGCAGCGGCGGATCACGTCTTCGGCGAGATCGGCCAGGCGGTCGAGCTGGGCCGGGCTGTCGTCCCCGACCGTCGCCGCATCCTGTTTGACGATTGCGCTCACTGTTTGGATGTTCCCGATAAGATGGCTCTGGGCGGCACTGCCCGGACCCAGTGGATTCGAAAAAGAACGAACAAAAGGGAAAAGTATATTTTGCCGAGGCTCGATCGCCCTTCCCTGCGCTTCCGTGCCAAAATGCCTCCCATGCATATGCAGTCTAACGAATCCGAACTCAACCCGCCGCAGGATGAAGAGGCCCCCGACGCACCGAGCCGCAGCCAACTGCGGCGCGAGGCACTCGACGTGCTCAAGCTTGCGCAGGCCCTGGTCGAATTGACCGACGCACAGCTCGGCCACGTCCCCCTGGGGGAAGACCTGTTCGACGAAGTGCGGCGCGCCCGCGCGGTAACGCAGCAGATCGCCCGAAAGCGCCAGACGCAGTTTCTCGCCAAGCAAATGCGCAAAATGGACGATGCCGACCTGGACGCGATCCGCGCTGCGCTCGAGCACGACAGAAGCACGGTACGCCGCGAAGCCGCCGCCTTGCATCACATCGAACGGTGGCGCGAGCGCCTGATCGACGAAGGTGACGAGGCACTCAGTGAATTCATCGCGCAGTACCCCCAAGCCGATCGTCAGCATCTGCGGGCGCTTGCGAGGCAGGCGCGCGTGGAACGCGAGCGGAACAAGGCGCCGCATGCGAGCCGCGAATTGTTTCGCGAGCTGCGGGAGTTGGTGGGGGAAGGATAAAGAACAAAAAAAGATAAAAGAAAGGCGGCCCGAGGGCCGCCTGAGTTTATCTTTGGTGCCGGAGAAGGGAATCGAACCCCCGACCTACGCATTACGAATGCGCCGCTCTACCAACTGAGCTACTCCGGCACGGAGCCGCGCATTGTAGCCGCGGAAGCGGCGCGCCACAAGACTTTAAAAACACCGAGTGACGGCGCGCGCGCCCGGGATGCAAGCCTATCCGCACTCCTCTGTCGGCCCGCCCGAAGCCTGGAACAGCCCTGTCGAATCCAGCATCAGGTCCCCGCACGGATCGCCGACTTGAGCGCCTTGCGGGCTGACGGTGATCCTTACGAACTGGCCTCCCGCCTCCAAATCCAGGCTGGACACCAAATAGTATCCGCGCGGCGGCGAGGCATCCGGCTGGGCGAGGCCGGCGGGGCCGGCGTTCGCGGTGTAGCGATTGAAACTGCCGTGGTACCGCTCCTGAGCCATCATCAAGGTGTGCAGGAAAGCTTTGCCTTCCGCGCGCCTCGCCTTGCGTAGCGACGACTGGTAGGAAGGGACGGCAACGGAGACGAGGATGACAAGAACGGCAAGTGCGATGATCATCTCGATCAAGCTGAAGCCCTGGCCGGTACCTTTCCGTTTACGCACGGCAATTTCCGTCGTCATCCTGCCGGCGCGGATTCCTCGGCGACGGCGTAAATACTCTCCACGGCCCGTGCGAAATCCTTGCTGGTTCCGACGCCTTCGGCGGTGATTCGGAATAAACGGCGGTCCGGCGCGGGCGAATCCCCCAGCGAATGAACCACCCCAAGGTCTTCGACGACGTAGATGGGCGATGCGGCCAGTTGCGCATACGCTCCTACCCTTTCCGAACTGGCCAGATCGACGCGGAACGGCATCGCGGCGGCGCGTGCTTCCGAAGTACGCATGTACGCCTCAGGATCTGCAGGCGCCAAAGCGTCACGCACCACGCAACGCAGCGATGCGCAAACCGCCCTGGCTCCATCGCGTGCCGCGATACGCGCGATTTTCGCGCGCGCCTCGTTCATTGCGCTGTCGGCAGCCAGCTGCGCAAGCTGCTCGCCGCGCACGGCGCGGGCCATTCTGTTTTCGAGCACCGCGGTCTTCGCCATGACGATGGCGAGGAGGGATAAAGCAAGCAGGACGATCGTCGACACGAACAACACCGCCCCTCGCTGCGAACGCCGGCCGACATGCGGTTTCGCCCCCATGATCATGCAGACAGTCCCCTCAATGCGACGACCGTGCGAAATTCACGGCGCAGCATCCGCCCCGCCGCCAATCCCGTGACGGGCATCGCTGCGGCGGGCCGTTGCACCCGGTCGCCATCGACCGAATAACGATAGTCCCACGCATCCACCGACGGCTCGGCCGGAAGATCGTCGATGGTGTTGAGGAGCAGTGAAATTTCGACGGCATCGACGTCTTTCCACGAGCAGAGCCGCGCAGCACCCGCCTGCCCGCATTGCAAAGCTCCTCCGTTGCCGGACACATGTCGGTTCAACTCGTCCGCGTTCAACCAGTACGAGTTGCCGCCGATGTCGGTCAGAGAATAAAGGAGGTCGAGACGTTCCACTCCCTGCGCGACTTCATTGGCCACCCCGTTGGTCTTGCGCATGAGCGCGGCGATTTTGCGCCCCGGCGTCTTGTCGTCCCGAGTCAGCTGCAGATAGTAGATCGAAGTCGTCAGCTGATCGTCGAGATCAAACAGCCGCATCTGCCTATCGGTTCCGGAGCAGACCGGATTTCCAAGCTGCCCCGATATCGGACTCACCACGCCGCCCTGCACGTCCGCCTGAAAAATCTGTGCTTGTGTACAACCCGCAAGCAAAGCCAGATGCGAGGATTTCAAGCCATCCAATACGGTGCTTCCCGGTAAATTGCGCGCATTGATTCGGGTGACCTTACCTTGTGCATCGCAAACTTGATCGGCAATGCCTACCGGAAGACCGTCACCCTGCACATAGCGCACCATCAACACATCCGTGCCAGGCACCTTCTCGCCGGCGCCGAGCCCCGCACGCGGAACCCCAACAATAGCGGCGCTGCAGGAATTCGCCTTGCAGATGGCTCCTCCCAGAAAGACATCCCGATCGAGCGGGTAGGGCTTGCCATCGGAGGATCCCGGCCGGAAGCCCGTTTCCGTCGGCTGCCCGGGAATATGGCTCGGCAATGCCTCTGCATAGACCAAAGGGCTCGAATTCGATCCGCACGGCAAACGTCCCGCCGAACGCAAATCGTTCGCGATCAAGTCGATCGCGATACGTCCATTTTCCTGCAGACGGGCCAGCGCGGTTTGCGTCGTATTGACCTTGCCGGCTGCGGCAAACAAGATGTAAATGCCTTCGGCCACGAGCAGGCCGAGCACCATCGCGATCATCAGCTCGACGAGCGAGAATCCCCTCTCACCCAAGCCGACACTTCTCGTGCAAGAGCCACGACCCCGCTTTCGCAGTATTGCGGCGATCACGGCTGAAACATCCACACGAGCGACTGCGGCTCCGGAGCCCCTCCCCGAGCCAGCGTGCGTTCGGACCAATTCACTTCGATGCGGCAAAGGCCATCGTAGACGTCCGCAACGACAGCGCCGTTCTCATTTCGATGGCATTTGAGCGAGGTTTGCGCGCTTGGCAGCGCATCTTCGAGCGCACGATGAAATTGAGCGAGATCGTACTCGGCGCGCAATTCCGGACTGCAGCCGCGCTTGCGGCAATCGGCACCGGCTGTTTTCCCACTCCCGCCCGTGCCGTCGTAGCGCCCTCGGGCGACGCCAGCCGGATTGACATGCATCGACTCGATCAAAGCCTGCGCGGCGTAGCCCACCTGCGTGCGCTGATAGGTGCTCTGATTCACCCTCGCCGTCGTTGCCATCAGGCCTGCGAGGCCGAGCAGACCGACGCTGGTCACCACGACCGAGACGAGCACTTCGATCAGCGTAGCTCCGCGATACCTGCGGACAGAGAATTGAAATCGATCGCCTGACATGGCTAGTTCATACAGATCGTTTCGCGATAGATAGGCAATACGGGGAAACACAATCCGATGCCAGCATTATCCCTATCGCGAAACGACAGCCGACAGCAATTCCGCTATCGCCCTTGTAGGAAGAAATCTATTCCACGAATCAACCTTATCGAATGCTCCTCGACGACGCTCAATTAAAGACCTCGCGCCAATTGGTGCGGTACAACGCCGAATTGCTGATGCCGCCGGTGAGGTTCTGAATCATGGGCGGTTGTTTCACCGAAGTGCTCGGCACAAGGATCGAGTACGAGGTGCCACCGGGCGTCTGGACGATTTCCACACCCGTCGGCGCGCCAGAGGTCGTAGTGGCAGAAACCAGCGCACTACCGCCGGTTCCAGTTAGCGCCGTCGCTGCCGAGCCAAAACCCGCCGCATAGATGGCACCGTGATATGCACACGGATCACCCGTCGGCACCATGCTCGTCCACGCGACGACGAAACTGCCTGCGACGGCGTCGGGATCGACCACGATGCGTTCGGTCGCGCCGCCGGTCACCGGCGCCTTGTTGAGCAAATCGTAGTACCAACCTGAGGCGCTGTCCGACAGAGGCGAGGCGGTCAACAAATCGGTCTGGACCAAAACCGATCGTGTCAGTGGCAATCCCGTAGTCGAAGGAGCGCTGCCGGAACCATCACGCAAGGCATACATGGTCTGTTGCTGATTGTTGGTCAGGTCGCTGGTGGCCAGGAATTTGCCGGTGCCGACGAACACCCAGCGCCGAGTGGTCAGTCCTGCGTTACCGATATCGAGTTCGACGCCTGGTGCAGTCGTGATGGGCTGCGGGTTGTTACTGGGGTCGGTCAATGTCGCGAGGAGCGTGGGCGCCGGGTAAGCTCCGCTCGATGCAGACAAGTCGAAGCGCCATACATTGCCGAGCAGATCCCCCGCATACACCTGTTCGATAGTGCCATCCGTCAAATCTTGGGTATACGCGCTTGCGCGGCCAAGCCCGCTGGGATTGCTCGGGCTGCCCACCGATGTGGGCGTGTCGAGTCTTTCTAGCAGCGTTCCGGTCTGAGCGTTCAGCACATACAAATGCCCATTGCCGCTGGTGTTGTTGTATCCCGACGTGATCAACACCACCCAGCCGTATTTGCGCGTCTTCGCGAAGACTGGACGGCCATAGGTGAAGCCCATGTCTGAGTCGGTGAATTCCCACAACACCTGGTTGGCGATGGTGGTTTCCAACGTTGTCCCCGTCGTCTGCGCTACTGCCGCCGGAGTGGTAGTGATATCGAGCGCGTAGATTCCTTTTCCGCCCTTGCCGAGGCTGCCGGCTAGTACCGTATGCCAGTTGGGTACAGTGCCTGCCGCGCAAGCCGTTCCGGCCGTCGGGCATGTCCAGTCGAAATCCACGTCCGCCGCAACGGGAGTCTGGTCGACATAGAAGTGGTGGCTGTAGACATTCGTGGTCACACCGCTAAGATTCGCCAACGCCGCCAGACCATTGACGCTCGGTGTCGCAGGAGTGCTTGGACCGTTGAACAATAGGCTGGGTATATAGGCGAACAGCTCGCTGCCACCACCGGTCAGCGGATTGGTGGCTGTCGGCTGCGAGAAATCGCCGGCAAATGCGTGCAACATGCCGTCGTTTGCCCCGGTATATACAACCGGCGCGCGACTCTTCACGGACGTCACATAAGCGGAATAGCCCGGATTGGTGGCGTCAGAATACGAAGGAGACAGAGCTCCTTGAACAAGAACCGCCGAAGAATCGACGATGTCACCGAGTACATGCCGGCGCACGCGAAACAAACTGCCCTCGTTGCTCTTGTCCCCGCGCAGGAAATTGAGAAGCGGTGAAGACGAGGCCGTATCGCCGGGCAACGCCGACTGCTGCGACGTGGACAAGTTCGCGTAGCGGAATGCAACGCCTTTTTTCGTCGAGGGGTTGTAGGTGACGACACGGCGCCCCGTGTTCCAACCGACGACGGTTCCGGAGCTATTGGCACTCAAAACCAGGTTATCAAGTTGCTGCTGCGCACTCCAAGTGACGGTACCCGTCACCGGCTGCACGCTGTTGCCCGATACAACGCCGACATATCCAGTCAATTCTCCCGTCCAATCGCCCGGTTTATAGTTCGTCTGATAGATCGGAAAGCCGCCAACGGGAGACTGATAAATGCTGTCACTCGGAGTCACCGGACTAAGCAGACGCCCCGACGAAATGCCAGGCGCCGATGCACTCAACTGTTTGGTCGAAGACAGCTTATTAAAAATCTGCGCGAGACCAGATTGCATCAAATCAGGGCGGTTGCCGGGATAGTAGTTGTCGGGTCGCAAATTTTGAGCCGCGGCGGTTGTCGTATTGGTGTGCCAACTGAGGAAACTCGTCGGCGTCGAGGTGCATGAAGGCGGTGCGACAGGGTTCGGATACAAAGGTATCGGGCACTGAGTTTGATCAACATCGAAGCCGCCGTACTTGGCGGCAAGCCAATACTGGTTCGGTCCGTCGCCACTGCTCAGGCTGCCGGGATTGTATGTCGGGTTGTTGGTACTGCCATCGAACGGACCCGGCTCCATCACGTCTACCGTATAGGTGTCTACCGTGACCGCATCGCCCTGTTTGTCATGATTGCTGTCCGTAAGATCGGGGCGGATATTCTGGGTGTGCGCGTAGTACGCCATGCCAGCAATATTGTAGGTGTCTCCGGACGTGCCGTTACCCACGACTGTGGTCGTACTGATATCCTTGCCGGCGTACGTGTTCATGCTGCTGGATGCTGCGGTACTGCCGTACGCCTCAACCACAGGCAGTTTGCCGAGCGCGCTGAGATAAGTCTGGGTGTTGAGCCCGGGATCGCTGCCGCTCGCTGGAAGCGCAGCAAGCGGTGCATGGCCGCTTACACTGAAGTTGTATCCTCCAGGCACTGCTGTGTCGTACCAAGTATGCGAATCGCCGAGAGTGACGATGTTGTTGCCTTGGCAAGAGTACTGAACCGGATCGTTGGCTCCGTTGCTCGTACCACTCAGGATGGCCGGGAAATTGTCCAACTGTGTAGCGGTCAGCGAACTCAGACCTGAGGTAAAGCTCGAATCGAGCGACAGATTTTTGTAGTAGGCCAGTGCCGACCAGTACAGCTCGGCCAGCGTGTCGTTGCTTTCATAGCTCGATTCGATCAGACCGAATTGATTGAGATAATTGATCGCGCCGCTCGCGGTAACCTTCGAGGCACTCGCGGAATTCGGGTCAGGGTTAGCCGTGAATACACCGGTGTTGCCCCCGGAAATCCCATCCCATTCCGTCTGACCTCCCAGTGCTGACGTGCTGGTGTTCGACTGACGCACGCCGAAACCGTTGTAGGTAGTCGGCCCGTTATCGTGCAGCAGTGCGCGCAGCATGCCGTTCGGCTGGGAGACACCGGAAGAGCGCACATAGGCGGCTACGCCAACGCGAATGCGCTGGTAATTCTGCTGGATCAAACCCTCGGGCTTGTCGTAAGCACCCGCTCCGGGATAGTCGGTCGAGGCATGCGCAGAGTTGCAATTGCTTTCGAGAGCACCAGAAACGCAGACTTGAACTCGCACATAGTACTGCACCATATGATTGGCGCTGGCAGTTCCGCAGGTGCTATTGCTGGTCTGGTTCAGGAAACACGTATTGTCTGCTATCTGAATAAAAACACCTCGATCGGCAGCGGCGGAACCATTCGTAAGCTCCGTTCCACCATTGTTGGAGCGCAGATAGACGTTCTTCGCCGAGGCGAACGTGGCATCGCCGATTACCGTCGGAATCAGCGCCGACGAATTCGCCGCTGCACAGCCAGCGTAACCGGAGGGCGTCGTGCACGAAGGATTGCCAGATCCGATTTGTCTGGTCGGAGGGCTGCCGCTGCCACCTTGCGCGGTATTGCGTGCCCGTTGCAGGATCGTCATGGACGCCGTATCGACGATACGGTAACCGCCGGTCAGCGACTGTCGAAACTCGTCGAGCTTCGTCATCGTCGCCCAGTTCAACATGTTGCCACTCCACAGATTCTTTCCCGTAGGGCACTCGCTACCGTTACTGCGGTTCGTACCGGATGGAACAAACACACCGTAAGGAATTGTTCCGTTGTTCGGATTAGTCGTGGTGTAGTAGGGGGAAGTAGCTTGCGGCCAGGAGGTCGTCGTATATGGCCAAGTGGTCGTCGAGTATGTGTAGCACTTGTTGTAGTCGAAATATCCCAGATAGTTCATCGAACTCGAATAGCAGTATCCGCGATTGTTGTTGCTGGAATTGAGTCCGCCGCAATAAATCTGCTGCGTAACTCCGGCGCTATTCGTATACACCAGAGGAATCGCCGCATCCGTGTACGCCGCCACGACGCCCGTCGGCCATTCCACTGATAAGGCCAGCATGAGATTCGCCGGCACATTGCTTGCGCTAAAAAGTGGAATATCGGACAGCACAGTCTGTGCACTGGCGCCCGCAGAAACCACGAACGGCACGAGGAAAGCCAGCCTGCACAGGAACGAAACAAACGGCCGATTCGAAATTTTCATCGTGTTTTCCAGTACGAATCCGTCAACGCATGAAGGTCTGAACATAAGCCACTGCGCCCGTTTTCGCCGGGCCGTCGACGCGCACGGTCAATCTGTATGCGGGGAGCGCAACACCATTGGAAATCGCCGACTGCGAATCGACGTTGTGCCCACCTTTGATGACGGCGCCGGGTACAATGCAAGAATTGGAATTTGCGGCCAGCCCTTGCATGGTGGCCAAGCACATTCGTTCAACGACGTAGCGCACGTTGTTTGCAGTTGCTGTGGTCGGGGTTAAGGCTATGCACGGCGCAGTGCAGGTGTTGGAGCCCGCAGGAGCTCCGGTAAGAACTGTAGGTACGTCCGGCATCGCCGACGTCGAGGACACAGGGAGCATTACCGCCGAATATCCCAGGGCATAGTTGTCCGTTCTGTCCATGACGTGAGTGGGATCTACCATCGGCATGCCTGCGGCCATGGCGGCCTGATAGGCACGTTCGGCCTCCTGCATTGCGCCTTGACGGAAAGCCATACTGCCGGCAATCAGATTACTCGTGTCTACCGAACGCATCAGCGCTACGGCCGCCAGCAACGTCGCCACCAAGACAATAATGGCGACAAAGGTTGCCACCATGCCCCTTTGGAAATGCGGCCCCTTAGCAAATCCCCTGCCGATACGTCGATTCGACATGCCGTTTACTCAATAGAGCCTATTGATGAAAGAATTGCGCACCGGGATGACCGTGTCGTACACCTTGTAACGGTAGTTCCGCTGCGTGGTGATGTTCTGCGACAAGCCCTGGGACTTCAAATCGCCGAATACGGTGATGGAAGCATTACCCGAATAACTGTATTGATCCTTCGGCATGTCTGTTCCTGAACGTTCTGGTTCCTCGCTTTGGGCGACCACGGCAATGCGCACGGCCTTGATTTTCGCCATCGCGTTGCAGGCGGTCAGATTGCTTGCGGTCAGGTTGGTGAAGGAATAAGTGCCCGTCGGCAACACGGGTATCTGTTGCGCCACCCCAGCCACGGGGCCAGTATCGGCAAAGGAAGTCAGGGTGGGACAGCTCGCATTCAGATCGACCATGTATAGCGCCTTAATTGCCACGATCCCGTCAGCTACGGATATCGGTGGAGTTCCGCTGTACATATCGTAGGACATAAGTTGGGGGCCATTCGTCGTCGTCATCGCCTGAACACCGTACAGGCTGAATATCGGACTCGGGCCGAGGTCAAACACATACCCGGTGGCGAATCCGGTGGACGGGCTGTACGCTGCGTCGAGCGTTATCGTATTGCCCGCAGTCGTACCCGGCGAAACCACGCTGCCGGCACCGCTCGCTATCTTGCCTAAAGTGCAATTGTTGGCGGTGCCGGTACTGATCGAGTTGAGTACGTAGTCCTTTGCTTGGAAGCCCACGGAATTGTCAACCGTCGTCGTCAAGCCCGAATTGCTGACGACCGATGCCTTGAACACCCGAAACGCCGGATTTCCACCTATGACGCCGATGGTATCGGAGGCAGCATTGCCGTTCGTATCCGTGCCGCCGCTAAGGACCAACACGGGCACTGTGAAAATTGTTGTTGTCGGCCAGTTGGTGAATGGCGCTGGGAAAGATGTGGCGGTCGGTAACACCGCCGCGCCCGCGCGATAGGCAGTCAATGAACAGCCCCAAACACCGTAGCCATTGCCCTGAATCAAGCCCGAACCCGCGCTGCGAATCTGGCGCTCCAGTTCGTAGATCGCATAACTGCCACTTTGCTGCGCGTCATTACCGCTGGTGGTGGTTCGCTTCTGCTCTTCGAAGTTGGCAAACACCTTCATCATGGCGATCGTGCCAATCAGGCTGATGACGATGCCCACCATCAGCTCGATCAACGAAAAACCTTGCTGGCGCGCTACGCGGCAATGGATGGGAGTTCGCATCGATTTTCTTCCAAGGCGCATATCAACGAGTGACCTGAGTGGCCGAAACATAGCTGTGCACAACCGCGTCGTTGGGCGCCTTCCAAAACACAGTGACTACGACATTATTCGAACCATCCACCGTGATGGTCGGTTGGTTCGTGGTCGAAGTAACACCGGGAAGCCCAATGACTGGGTCGGCAACTTGGTTTTGAGCCCAATTGCTGTATGACGTTCCGCCGGTGCCGCCGGTGCCCGCGAACAAGGTTGCCAGCTGAGAAGGATTTGACGCCCACATCTGCGCGATAACATTCTCGGCGAGCATTGCAGCGTTCGTGCGCAGCTTGGCATCCGAGGTCATCGTGATCGCCTTGCCTTGAAGCATCACGATCCCGAGTATGCCGACGGAGAACATCAGGATGGCGATTAGGC
>CBJLOV010000029.1:0-31021 GCA_966424745.1 uncultured bacterium | reverse complement strand
GTCCATCGTCGCCATGGCGAGGCCGGCGCCGTTGACCATGCAGCCGATGTTGCCGTCCATCGTGACGTAGTTGAGGTTGTGCTTGACCGCGACCGCTTCGGCCTGGTCTTCCTGCGACTCGTCGCGCATCGCGGCGAGGTCGGCGTGGCGGAACTCGGCGTTGTCGTCGGAATTGACCTTGCCGTCGAGGGCGACGAGATCGCCGGCCTTGTTGATCGCCAGCGGATTGAGCTCGACGAGGGAAAGATCCTTCTCGTTGAACAGCTTGTACAGGCCGAGCATGATCTTGGTCAGCTGCCCGCCCTGCTTGGCGTTCAGGCCCATGGAGAACGCGAGCTGGCGGCACTTGTACGGCTGCAGGCCTTCGACGAAGTTCACTTCGAGGGTGTGGATGTCCTCGGGATTCTCGCGGGCAACCTGCTCGATATCGACGCCGCCGCGGGCCGAGGCGATGAACGCGACCGACTTGGTGCCGCGATCGACGAGCACGGAGAGATACAGTTCCTTGGCGATGTCGCTCGCTTCGGTGACCAGCACCACGTTGACCGGCAGCGCACGGCCGCCGGACTGGTAGGTCTCCATCTTCGTACCGAGCATCTTGGCCGCCGCCACCTTGACGTCGTCGAACGTCTTGACCAGCTTGACGCCGCCGGCCTTGCCGCGGCCGCCGGCATGGATCTGCGCCTTGACGACCCATTCGTCGCCGCCGAGCGCCTTGGCGGCCTCGACCGCCTCTTCCGGCGTCCTGGCGATCTTGCCGGGCGGCACGGGGATGCCGTAGTCGGCGAACAACTGTTTGGCCTGATACTCGTGAAAATTCATGCGACCACCTTGAGGAGGGGGAAATGTGCAGAAAATGTGGCGTTTGACGCCGGTCGGGGCGCGTATTGTGATGAATCGCAGGTTTAAAAAAAAGTCCGCGCCCCGGATGCGCCGCGCGGCGGTCGCAAAGAACGTCCGAGAGGGCTAATCAGGTCTCACAAGCGCGTGCCGACCGCTTATACTTGGCCCGGGGGGTAGACCGTACAAGACCTTGAGGATTCTCGGCCGTGGCCGTTGCCGTTGCACAGACCAACATCGCAGCCCGTTCCGCAGGCGACTCCGAAGCGATCACGCGCGAGTTCTACTTCTTCAATCTGTTCCGCGTGCTCGAGGCGTTGATCGTCGTCGCCTTGATGTTCAGCCCTTACGCGGTCGAGTGGGTGAGTCTCGTCCATCCCGAGCTGGGGCGCGGTGCGGCGTTGTTCTATTTGGCCTTCGCCATTCTCGCCGTCGCCTTCTCCACGCGCGAAGCGCGCTACTACCGCACCTGGATCGATCTGGCGCTCGTCGTCGACATACTCGTCGTCGGCGTGGCGATGTTCTCGATCCGCCACCAGTTCATCAGCCTCGCCCTGCTCCTGCTGGTCAACATCGGCGGCACGGCGACCCTGCTGCCGCGGCGCATCTCGTTCTTCTTCGCCGCGCTCGCCACGTTCGGCGTGTTTGCACAGAACATCTTAGGCAACCTGGTCAACCAGGACGGCCGCGAGATCCTCGAAGCCGGCATCTGCGGCCTGGCCTACTTTTCGGTAACCGGCCTGTGCATCTTCCTCGGCAAGCGCATGCGCGATTCGGAAGCGCTCGCCAGCCGCCGCGGCAGCGACCTGCGCAATCTCGCCCAGATCAACGAACTGATCATCCGGCGCATGAAGACCGGCGTGCTCGTCGTCGACGGCGGCAACATCGTGCACCGCTGGAACGAGGCCGCCGCCGCGCTGATCGGCAACCCGACCGACGGCCACAACGACCTCGGCCGCATCGCGCCCGAGCTGTCCCGGCGTCTCTACCACTGGCGCACTTCGCGCAAGATCGACAACACCGCGATCTCGCTCGCCGAAGGCGCGCCCGAGGTGATCCCGCGCTTCACCCGCATGGCCGCGAACGACGACGAGAATGTGCTGATCTTCCTCGACGACACCTCGCTCGTCTCGCGCCGCGCCGAACAGCTCACCCTGGCATCGATGGGCAGGCTCGCCGCCTCGATCGCGCACGAGATCCGCAATCCGCTCGCCGCGATCAGCTACTCGGCGCAGCTGCTGGCCGAATCCGAGTCGCTGGACGAGTCCGACCGGCGCATGATCGAGATCATCCGCAACCATGCCGGGCGCGTGAACGAGATCGTCGAGAACATCCTGCATCTCGCCCGCCGCGAGCGTTCGATGCCGGAGAGCATCGATCTCGTCGCATGGGCCGAGCGCTTCATCGCCGATTTCAAGGCGACGATCGACGTCGGCGCGAACACGATCGTTTGCAAGCCGCAGAAACCGAAAGTGGAAACCATGGTCGACCCGAAGCAGCTGCATCAGGTCGTCTGGAACCTGGTGCAGAACGCGCTGCGTTACGGCCATCCGCCGAGCGAGCCGGCGCGCGTCAGCCTGATCGTGCGCCAGTCGACCGACCGCGGCCTGCCGATGCTCGACGTCGTCGACCGCGGCCCCGGCATCCCGGCCAAGGTGGCCGCGCAGATCTTCGAACCGTTCTTCACCACGCACGAACTCGGCACGGGCTTGGGCCTCTACCTCGCGCGCGAGATGTGCATCGCCAACCTCGCCTCGCTCGAATATCTTCCGATCGCGGGCGGCGGCAGCTGCTTCCGCATCACCTTCGCACCGACGCCGACGCCGACCCTGGCCTGAGCGGCGAACGCGACATTCCACCGCATTTTCCGAAACGACTTCCATCACGATGAGCCAACCCGCCGCCCTCATAGTCGACGACGAACGCGACATCCGCGAACTGCTCTCCATCACGCTCGGCCGCATGGGCCTGCGCGTGGACACGGCCGCCGACGTCGCCCAGGCGAAGGCGCGGCTCGCCGAAACGCGCTACACGCTCTGCTTTACCGACATGATGCTGCCCGACGGTTCGGGCCTGCAGATCGTCGAGTGGATCGCGGCGAAGTACCCGCAGACGCCGGTGGCGATGATTACCGCGCACGGCAACGTCGACGCCGCGGTCACTGCGCTCAAGGCCGGCGCCTTCGACTTCGTCTCCAAGCCGGTCGACATCGCGATCCTGCGCCGGCTCGTCCAGGCCGCGCTGCGCCTGGCCGAGGAAAAGAGCAACGATGCGCCGAAGTCCGACGCCTCGCGCCTGCTCGGTGACTCGCCGGCGATGACCCAGCTGCGCGCGACGATCGCCAAGCTCGCGCGCAGCCAGGCGCCGGTCTACATCTCCGGTGAATCCGGCGTCGGCAAGGAACTCGTTGCGCGCCTGATCCACGAACAGGGCCCGCGCGCCGCGGCGCCGTTCGTGCCGGTCAACTGCGGCGCGATCCCGGCCGAGCTGATGGAAAGCGAATTCTTCGGCCACATGAAAGGCAGCTTCACCGGCGCCGCGGCCGACAAGATCGGTCTGTTCCAGGCCGCAGCCGGCGGCACGCTGTTCCTCGACGAGGTCGCCGACCTGCCCGTGCACATGCAGGTGAAGCTGCTGCGCGTGATCCAGGAAAAAGCCGTGCGCCCGATCGGCGGCCGCTCCGAGCTGCCGGTCGACGTGCGCATTCTCTGCGCCACGCACAAGGATCTGGCCCGTCTCGTCGAGGCCGGGCAGTTCCGCCAGGATCTTTACTACCGCATCAACGTGATCGAACTGCGCGTGCCGCCGCTGCGCGAGCGCCGCGAGGATGTGCCCAAGCTCGCCGGGCGCATTCTCGAGCGCCTGGGGAAGAATGCCGGCGGCGCGCCCGCGCGGCTCAGTCCCGGCGCGCTCGACGCCCTGCTCAAGTATTCGTTCCCGGGCAACGTGCGCGAACTCGAAAACGTGCTCGAACGCGCGGTCGCGCTGTGCGAGAACAACATGATCTCGGCCGACGACCTGCAGCTCAGCGGACGCGCACGCAGTCCTTCGCCGTCGCCGACGAGCTTCGCCGCGCCCGAAGAGGACGACGAGGGCGACGACGACGACGCGAGCGAAGTCGGCCTCGGCAGCTACATCTCCAACCTCGAGCGCGAGGCGATCATGAAAGCGCTTCAGGAAACGCGCTACAACAAGACCGCGGCGGCGAAGAAGCTCGGCATCACCTTCCGCGCGATGCGCTACAAGCTCAAGAAGCTGGGCATCGACTGACCCCCCGATGAGCGCGGATTCCACGCGGCTGGCGATCGAACAGCTGCAGCAAGGCATCGTCAAGCAGCGCGCGGGGCAGCATTCCGCCGCACTGAGCCACTACCAGCGCGCGGCCAAACTCGATCCGGCCAATCCGCAGACCTGGCATCTGCTCGGCGTGTGCGCCCTGCAGGCAGGCAATCTGCCGCTCGCCGCGAAACATTTTCGCGAAAGCCTGCGGTTGAACCCGCGCTCCGCGGAAACGCACAACAACCTCGGCGTCGTCCTGCGCCGCATGGGCAAACTCGCGGAGTCGATCGAAGCGTTCCATGCCGCTCTCGCCGCGCGCGCGCAATATGTCGACGCGGTCTACAACCTCGGCCTTTCGCACGAGGCGCTCGGCGCGGCCGCGGTCGCCGAACAAGCCTGGCGCCAGGCGCTCGCCTGGCGGCCGCACGATGCCAACGCGACGAACGCGCTCGGCGATCTGCTGCGCCGGAGCGGCCGCATCGACGAAGCCATGCCCCTGTTGCTGCAGGCGCGCCGGCTGAATCCGGACTCCGCCCACGCCAACGGGGTGCTGGCGCAAACGCTGGTCGATCTCGTGCGCCCGCGGGAAGCGCTCGACTATGCCCGGGCTGCCGTAACGCTCGAACCCACGGCCGCGCCGTGGTGGGCGGCGCTGGGGCGCACGGAGCGCATGCTGCACAACCTTGAAGCCGCCATCGGCGCCCTGCGCAAAGCCATCGCGCTCGACGCCGCCGACTGGGTATCGCGCTGCGAACTCGGCCTCGCCCTCGCCGAAGCGGGCGAGATCGAGGAATCGCGCGCGATTCTCTCGAACACCCGGATCGGTGAGCGCGCCGCCGAGCGTTTGCGCTGGACGGTGCTGCTGTCGCTGCCTTCGGTATACGTCAGCGAGACGGAAGTCGACGCCGAGCGCAAACGCTTTGCCGACGGCCTGGACGAAATCGCCGCCGCCCTGCGCCTCGACACGCCTGCGCAGCGTCAGTATGCCTACGAGGCGGCCGGCGGTGTGGTGCCGTTCCAACTCGAATATCAGACGCGCGACAACACCGCCCTGCACAACCGCTTCGGCGATCTCGTTACCCGGGTCATGCACGCCGCGGCGCCGCACCTGGCCCGGCCCTGCGACTGGCATGCGCGCGCGCACGGCGGCCGAATACGCGTCGGCATCGTCAGCAGCCATCTGATGCATCACACCGTGTCGCGCTACTTCCGCAGGCTGCTCGCGGGCCTGGATCCGAACCGCTTCGAAGTGCGCGTCTGGTACAGCGGCGAAGTGCGCGATTTCAGCACCGCTTACATTGCCGGACGCGTCGCCTCGTTCGAACAGGTCGGCGAGGAGGCGCTGCACACCGCCGAGCGCATCCGCGCGGCGCAGTTGGATGCGCTGATCTACCCCGAGATCGGCATGGATCCGCGCCATCAGGTGCTTGCCGCGCTGCGGCTGGCGCCCGTGCAGTGCGCGCTCTATGGCCATCCTGCGACGAGCGGCTTGGCCAGCGTCGATTACTTCCTGAGCGCCGATGCGCTGGAACCGGCAAACGCGCAGGACCATTACCGGGAAAAACTGGTGCGCCTGCCCGGCCTCGGCACCGTACCCGAACGCCCGCCGGAGGCCGCCGACGGCGGCTGGCTCGACGCATACGCCGACGGCACGCCGATCGCCCTGTGCCTGCAGAACCATCTCAAGCTGCCGCCGTCGTTCGATCTGGTGCTTGCGCAGATCGCGCAACGCAGCGGCGCACGCATCGGTTTCTTCGTGCGCAACACGGGCGTCGCACAACGCTTCCGCCGGCGCATCGAAACCGCCTTCGCCGCGCACGGCCTCGACCCGGCCCACACGCTGGCATTCCTGCCGTCGAAGGAGCACGAGACCTACCTCGGCGCCGTCGCCCGCGCGACCCTGATTTTGGACACGCCGGGCTTTTCCGGCGGCGCGACCAGCCTCGACGCGTTCAGCGTCGGCGCGCCGATCCTGACCTGGCAAGGGACGATGGCGCGCGGCCGGCAGACCGCCGGCATGCTCGCGATGATGGGCGTCGACGGCCTTATCGCCGCGGACGAGAACGACTATGCCGCCAAGGCCGTCGGCCTGATCGCCGACGAATCACGCCGCGCGGCACTGCGCTCGCAGATCGCCGAACGCAACGCCGTGCTGTTCGAAGGCGCCGGCGTCATCGCCGCACTCGAGGATTTCCTCGACACCGCGACGCGGCGGGTTGCGGCAGATTCATAACGGGCAGCGGTTTTGGCCACGGATTACGCGGATAACACGGATAGAGCAAAGCTAGTTCGAAATTCCATGCGAAGGTTCCGACTTTCCCGGCACTAAACGTCTTTTGCCTTAATCCGTGTCATCCGCGTAATCCGTGGCTAAAACCACTTTTTTCACCGCAACGGCAAGTCGAGCGCTGCGCTGAGATCGCCCATCGGCCCTGCGCCGCTCGCCTTGAGCGCCGCGTCGCGCTGCTCGATGCCCGGCAGCAGGGGCAGGCCGAAGCGATGTGAGATCAGGCGTTGGATCGAGCCGGTGTCGTATTGCGTGTGGTCGACGTAGCCGCGCTTGGCGAACGGCGAGATGACCATGGCGGGAACACGCGTGCCCGGTCCCCAGCGGTCGCCCTTCGGCGGCGCGACATGGTCCCACCAGCCGCCGTTCTCGTCGTAGGTCAGGATGACGAGCATGTTCTTCCACTGCGGACTCTTTTCCAGGTGCGCAATCACTTCGGCGATGTGCTCGTCGCCGGCGCCGACGGTGGCGTAGCCCGCGTGCTGATTGAGATTGCCCTGCGGCTTGTAGAACGTCACCTGCGGCAGCCTGCCGGCATCGATGTCGGCAATGAACTTCGCCCCGTCCATGCCGCCGTCGCGCAGATGTTCGGCGCGCGCCGGCTTGCCGGGCGCGTAGTTCGCGTAATAGTTGAACGGCTGGTGGTGATACTGGAAGGCGATGCGCGACAGCTCCTTGCTCTCGTCGAGCGCGACCTGCCAGGCGCCGGAATACCAGGCCCAGCTCACCTTTGCCTCGCTGAGCCGGTCGCCGATGGTGGCGGCAACCTGCGGGCTCAGCGTATTGCGCTTGTCCGCATCGGCGAAACGCGGGTCGCCACCCTTCGCCGCGGTGTTGCCCGACGGCTGGTACGGCGGCTGCATCGTGTTTACCGCGTAGTAATCGGGCGTCAGCGTGCCGTAGCGCACGAACTTCGGCGGTCCGTCGAGCGCGGACGCCGGGTTCTTCGGATCGAGGGTCAGGCTGACGCCGTCGGGGTTGACCACGGAGATATTGCTCTCGTAGGTCTTCGGATCGGCCTTGGTCTTGAAGTCGAACGGCGCACAGGCGCAGATCAGGTATTGGTGGTTGAGGAACGACGAGCCGAACGCGCCCTGGAAGAAATTGTCGGCCAGGGTGTACTTCCGGGCCACCTTCCACAGCGCCATCTTCGAGCCGTCGAAATGCCCCATCACTTCGCCGCCCGCGTCGCTGTAGGCGGCGAACAGGTCGTTCCTGCCGCCGTTGATCTGCATCTGGTTGTTGTAGAACGCGTGGATCAGATCGTGCAGCTTGTAATCCAAGCCGACGCCGTAGCCGTGCGGGTCGTCGAGCGCGTAGGGCCGGTTCGGATGGCCGCGCGTGGCTTCGGTCGTGATCTGTTTCGGATCGGAAGCATCGGTCAGACCCGAGCCGGGCACCGGCGGCAGGGACTTGAGCACGCTGCCGTCGCGGTCGCGCTGCAGGTACTGCTCCGGCTTCAGGTTCCGCAGGCCGTTCGCGCCGGGGAAATCACCGTAGAGATGATCGAAGGCCCGGTTCTCGGCGAAGATCACGACGATGTTCTGGATCGCATCGAGCTTCGGCTGCTTCTCCGCGGCAACCGCCTTCGAGACGTTTGGCGAAGTCTGACAAGCGGAGAGCAAAACGGCAGCGGCAGCCACGGCGATCGGTCTGAGTCGGAGCATGCGGATATCCACTCGAAGCGGGGCATTGGGGCAAAATGGTCGCATGCGCCGCTTCGTTTGTGTACTTTTTGTGACGACCGCCAGTCTGTTCTCCGGACTGCACGGCGCGGAGACGAGCTCCTCCTCGTATACACAAGCGCGCGAACGCGTCGCGTTGCTGCGCGAAGTCGGCCGCGCGATATTCTCCGATCCGGCCTTTTCCGCGTCGGGCAAACAGTCCTGCGCAAGCTGCCACGACCCGGCGCGACGCTATAACCCGGCGAACGCACACGACGTGCAGATGGGAGGGCCGGCGTTGCGCGACCAGGGTCTGCGCGCGCCGCCGACCTTGACCTACCTCAATCGCGTGCCGCCCTACGACAACCACCACTACGACTCGGACGAGGAAGCCGACGGTTCGATCGACAACGGCCCCACCGGCGGACTGACCTGGGACGGCCGCGTCGATACTGCTGCGCAGCAGGCGGCGATTCCGTTGACCGCGCCGTTCGAAATGGCCAATACCAAGACCGGCGTCGCCGCCGCCGCGCGCAACGCCCCCTATGCCGCGAAGCTGCGCGCCGCGCTCGGCGGCGACGCGCTCGACGACGACGACCGGGCCTTCGCCGCGGTCGCGCGCGCGCTCGGCGCGTTCGAGGAGGACTACGCCGAATTCAGTCCGTACACGAGCAAGTACGACGCCTGGCTGACCGGCCGCGCGCAGCTCAGCAAACGGGAAAAACGCGGCCTCGCCCTGTTCGAAGACGAGCGCAAGGGCAATTGCGCGCAATGCCACCTGTCCAGACGCGGCCTCGACGGGACGCCGCCGGCGTTTTCCGACTACGGCCTGATCGCGCTCGCCGTGCCGCGCAACCCGAACATCGCGCGCAATCGCGACGCCGGGTTCTTCGACCTCGGCGCCTGCGGGCCCGAGCGCAAGGACAAGACCGGCCAGGACGGCTACTGCGGCCTGTTCCGCACACCGACCCTGCGCAACGTCGCCCTGCGCGGCGCGTTCTTCCACAACGGCAAAGTCCACGATCTGCGCGAGGTCGTGGAGTTCTACGTCGCCCGCGATATCACGCCCGAACGCTGGTATGCGAAAGGCGCCGACGGCCGGACTATCGTCTACGACGATCTGCCCGAGAGGTACCACGCCAATATCAATCGAGACCCGCCATTCGCCGGCCAGCGTCCCGGCGCCGCGCCGCGCCTGGGCAAAACCGAAGTCGACGATATCGTCGCTTTCCTGTCCACGCTCACCGACGGCTATCTCAGGGACAACCCGTATCGCGACGACAGGCGGCGCGCGGTGCGTGATCGGCAGCCTACGCCTTCGACGCGACACTGAATCGCTCCGCCGGATGTCCCGGGCGGAAACGTGCCTGCGCCGCGCAGGCCAAGATCAAAGGAGTCGACACGAAAGCACGAAGATCACGAAGAAGATCCACGAAGAAAAGCGGGAATTGATTTGTTTTTCTTCGTGCCTTCGTGGCTCATCTTTTGCTCTTTGTCACGCGCCCGTACAGGCAGGGTGTTTCTTCGCGATTCTCGCATCGAAGCCGTTCGACCGCACCGCTGCGGGCTGCAACCCGGCCGCCGCGGCTCAGGCTCGCGCTATTCGCGCCGGATCGTATTGCCCACAACGGGCTTGCCGTCGCGCAATTCGAACAGGAAATCGTAGTCGAGGCTGAAAGGCCTGCACTCCGAACTGATCTCGCGCGCGTCGATGACGTTGCCTTCGGCGTCTTTCACGTCCGCGAAGCGCCGGAACGTCAGCGGAATGTACCGCCAGCGCAGTACAGCGGTGCGCACCGCGTCGTCGAACAAGGCGGAATGCACCGCCGGATCGGCGGCGGGCGGGATGCGCACTTCGCTCACCCTGCCCTCGCTGTCGACGATCAGCTTGGCGCTGACGACCACGCGGCGCAGGCTCAGCGCAATCGCCGCCGGAGGGTATTCCGGCGGCGGATTTTCGATCGGCGCAGGGCGATTCGACACCTCGTCTTCCCGCTCCTCGTAGCGCGGCGTGCCCGGCGCGATATGGGCGCTATATTTCACGTTCGTTCGCGGGGCAGATGCGAACTCCGGCCTGGTTTGACTCGCGCACCCGCTCAGGACCAGTGCGCACGCCAGCCAGCGCCACGCTACCGTCGGGATTTCATCGTTGCCGAATCGCATGCGTCAGCCTCTTCCCGAGGCCGCCCCTTTGCACGCCGCACCGTCGCCGCACTCGTCGTCGGTCAAGGTGTAGTCGATCGGAACGATGACATAGCCTGCGTGCGGGTTGCCTTGCTCCAACCCCCGGTCGTACGTCCAAGCATTGGCCGCATCGATGGACGCCTGGGCAAACGCCTTGCTCATCTCGGACGGATCCACGCCCGCCTGCAACGTCTTCGGGTAGACCAGGCTCACTTCTTCCACCTCGACCGACTGTGGCAGACCGTCTGCGCCGACCAGAACCTTGAGCTTCACCTTCGCCCCGACATGGGCCTTGACCGCCTCGCTCGGATACTTCGGCGGCGACATTCGGCGATAACCGATGTTCTCCGATGGGGCGATGTTTTCCAGTTCGCCGAGCTGGATCGAGGTTTTGGCGGCGTCGGCCGCCGTCTGTCCTGCGCCGGGCTGTGCCGCCCAACTGGCCAACGAGCCCGTTGCGATCAGCGCGACGATGCATGCCGTCGCCAGCGCCCGCCGCGCAGGCGCCGGAATCGGTTTCTTCAGCAACATGATTCTCTCCTTCAAGGGATGGTCGGATTGCCAACAACAGCCGACCGGCAGGCGCAGCTCCTGCCGCGCCTGTCCGGCCAGTTGTGTCTTCAACATCGCGTCGGCATAACGCCGGCGCGCTTCCGGAAAACGGGCAATCACTTGCGCGTCGCAGGCGGTTTCCTGGTCGAAGCGAAACCGCCGCGCGGCGAAATGGACGAGCGGATTGAACCAGTTCAGGCAGCGCAGCAGCGCCGCCAGCGCATTGATCTGCGCATCGCCGCGGCCGAGATGTACGCGTTCGTGGGCCAGGATCAATTCGCGCTCGCGCTCGTCGTAGCGCTCGTCGAAATCCACCGGCAGCACTATGCGCGGGCGCAGGGCGCCGACCAGTGCCGGCCCGGCGCCGATCTCGCAATGCCAGCCGCTCGCGGAGCGGCGCAGCGCGCCGAGACTGCGCACGAAACGGCGCTGCTGCAGCACCAGTACGACGGCCGAAAACGCGACGCCGCACAACCACAGAATAAAAATCCAGTTCTGCGTGCCGGCCTTCGCGGCCGCGGCCGGCGTGAGCCAATCGCTCACCGCGATGCGTGCCGACGCCGTCATCGGCGGCAGCATCGCGATCGGCAGCGTCGCCGTCGGCATGCATGCAGCGAGCAGCATCGCCGGCGCGAGCGCCCAGAGCAGATAGGCCGCCTGCGTTCCCAGCACGCGGCGCACGAGGGGGCGCAGCAACAGAACGAGCAGCAGGGCGACGCTGAGGGCCAGCGTCGCGCGGACAAGCAGAAGCTGGAATTCATGCGCCATCGTCGAGCTCCTCGATCAGGCGCTTCAATTCGGCGAGGTCCTTTTTGCTCAGCTTGCCGGCCTCTGAGAAATGCGCCACCAGGGGCGCGACGCGGCCGCCGAACAGCCGGTCGAGCAGGCTCTTGCTCTCGCCGTGGACGTAGTCGGCGCGCTTGAGCTTCGCGCTGTAGAGATAGCGCTTGCCGTCGCGCTCGGCGACGACGGCGTGCTTTTTCAGCAGGCGGTTGAGCAGGGTCTTGATCGTCGGCTCTTGCCAGTCGGTCGTCGCGGCGAGCGCGGCGACGACGTCCTCCGCGCTCATCGGCGCCGCGGCGCGCCAGAGCACCTCCATCACCACGCTTTCGGCATCGCTGATCGCCATCGCGGACTCCAATTACGCATGTAATTGATTCGTAGATTACGCATGTAATTGGAAATGTCAAGCGGAGACGCAGCGGCTTGGCCCCACGCGAACCGTCGGCGAGAGAACGGAGCGCTTCCGGCGGCCGTCGTGTCTTCGACGAAGGAAAAACGCACGACCCGTTACAATCCGCCGTTCGCAACGGGAAACCTCCATGCCTTACACCCCCATTCTCGCCACGCTGGGCTATGTGCTGTCGCCCGATCGCAAACGCGTGCTGATGATCCACCGCAACGCGCGCGAGGGCGATCACCACCTCGGCAAGTACAACGGGCTCGGCGGCAAGCTCGAAGCGAACGAGGACGTCGTCGCGGGCATGCGCCGCGAAATCATGGAGGAAGCCGGCATCGAGTGTCCGGACATGCATCTGCGCGGCACGATCAGCTGGCCCGGATTCGGCAAGCACGGCGAAGACTGGTTCGGTTTCGTCTTCGTGGTGACGCGCTATGCCGGCACGCCGCTGGAACGCAATCCAGAAGGGACGCTCGAATGGGTCGAGACGGAAAAGATCCTCGACCTCCCGCTATGGGAAGGCGACCGGCATTTCCTGCCCCTCGTCTTCGACGCCGATCCGCGCGCGTTCCACGGGGTGATGCCGTACCGCGACGGGCGCATGCAGAGCTGGGCCTACAGTCGCGTGTAGTCACGCCCTTGCAGCGGAGATTTTTGACGCGGATTTACGCGGATAAAAAAGAGAGGAGAGCGGATAGAGCTAAAGATCGAATTGGCATTTTTCACTCTATCCGCGTCAATTCGCGTCAAAAATTCTCCATGACGAACCCGACCTCTACGGTGCGACGAGCGGGCTCTGGAGCAGCGGCGGTTTCACGGTACTGCTGCGGTCGTCGCCGGCGGTCAGTTCTTCGAACAGCAAAGCGGGGGCGAGGAACGAGATCTGGCGGTCGCCCTGCGAGCGCGCGTAGAGCGATGGCGCATCGCCGAAACCGACGATCGTGCGAAAGTCGCGCAGATCCACCGACCCCAGGCGCACGTTGCGCACGGGTACCTTGCGGCCGTCGCGATAGTGCAGGGTCGCGCGCAGCACGACCTCGCCGTTGCTGCCGCCGCCGAGCCAGTTGTTGTTGCTGCCGGTCAGCAATCGCTGCAGCGCGTCGTTGCTCAGAAGGCGTTCGATCTCGAGCGCGTAGGGCTGTTCCGCTTCACCGGCCATGCGCTGCAAATCGCCTTCGAGCGCGGCTTCCGATTTGCCCTGCGCCGCGCGCAACTCCATCGTCGAACCGGCCGGCGTACCGCCGCGGTTGTTGCCCGCGCTGCAATGTTTGCCGACCGGGGCGCGCGTGCACAGCACCTGTTTCAAGCGCCCGTTGACGATCAGCTCCTTGCGCCTCGCAGTCACGCCTTCATCGTCGACCTTGAACGCCGACAACAGCGCCGCGTCGGCGAAACGATCGCGGGTGGGATCGTCGATCACCTCGACGCCCTGCGGCAGAACCGGCGAGCCCGTGCGCCGCTCGAACGAACCGGTCGACGCGCTCGCCCCCTGGTTCGAGTACGTGCGCGGCGCCGGCCAGAGCTGCGGGGCGAAATGGCCGCCGAACAGGTTCGCCGCGGCATCGCCGCTGAACAGGATCGGCCCGGTGTAGTCCTGATCGAGGCGCACCGCCTTGCGTTGCGCGATCACGCGCTGAGCCAGAGCGCGCAGGCGCGCGGCGAGTTTGTCCGGCGTCGGCAGTTCGTCGAGATCGTGCAGGCTGATCGTTTCGTAGTCCCAGACCGACAGACCGTCGTCCGCACGCGCACGCACGACCGCGCCGAACACGAGTTCGGGCGTGCGCCGTTCGACCTTCGTGCCCTCGCTGTTGAGAAAATAGCGATGGCGCGAACGCAGCGACAGCCATACTTGCGACTGCTCGAGCTCGCGATAATCCGAGAACACGCGCGAGAGATCGCGCACCAGCGTTTGCGCGCGCTCGCGATCGAAATGCGCGGACACCGCCGCGCCTTCGGTCTCGTGCAGCACCGGCGCGGGCGTCTGATCGGGCTGGCGATCCTGCTCGTCGCGCGAGGCGAGCACGCCGCGCTTGGCGGCGAGGTCCTCGACCGCGCGCTTGTAGGCCTGGTCGGTGGCGAGCCAGAAGCTGCGGCGGATCGCACTGTAGTCGTTCTCGACCGCCAGCTCCATCGCGACCGGCTGGCGCCCGGCCATGCGGCTCGAGTCGAACTGGGCGTCGCCGACGCGCAGATCGACGACGCCGTAGCGATAGCCGCGCCCGCCGGCGAACCCGACCGCGCCGAGCGAGGCCTGCACTTCGAGCTGATCGATTTCCTCGACGCTGTAGGCGATGAAATACGGCTTCGAGCCGCCGTCGACGCGCAGCTGCGCAAGCGAGCGCTGCATCTCGTCGTGCATTGCGCGCTCGACCGCGTCGTCGGCGGCGACCGCGAGTCCGACATGGGCAAGAAGGGCAAGGGCTAGAAAATTGCGGACGCGCGCGCTCATTTCACGGCCTCGATCGATGGCGCCGGCAGCAGCGGCGGGCGGTCCTGCGACTTCGGCTTGCGCTGTACCTCGATGCGCCGGATCAGCAAATCAGGTGCCACGGTGGATACGGGCACGAAACCCGATTCCGCCCCGCACCAGCCGTGAAAGACGCCGTAACGGCCGTCGGCGGCTTCGAGCTCGGCGAGCATGGTCAGCGGCGTGCCGACGAGGTCGACGCCGCGCACCAGTTCCTCGCGCCCGTCGGGATAGAGCCGATAGACCATCGTCGGCAACAGCTTGGCGCCGCCGGTGCTCTGTCGCGCGGTTTCGGTGAAGCCGCCGTCAAGGTCGCGGATGATCAAGCCCCAGGGCTTGCCCTGCTGCGCGATTTCCGCGAGCAGCCGTTTCTTCAACTCGTCGTAGCCGATCGGCGCATCGACCGCGACGAGCATGTTCGACTGTCGCGCGACCGGCCGGTAGCCGGGCTGCGAGCGGCCGTGCCCGTTCGATTTCGGAAATCCCTCGACCGGTGTGCGTCCGATGAGAAAGTTCTTGAGCACGCCGTGCGCGATCACCGGCACCGGACGCGCGCGCACGCCGTCGTCGTCCGCCGCGTAGCCGCCCATCAGGGCGCGGCCGTCGTAGTCGGTGCGGGTCGGATCGAAGGTCACCGAGATCGACTCGGGCAGGATACGCTCGCCGAGCTTCTTCTTCAGCGTCTGCGCGTCGTTCTCGTCGCGCATCCGATGCGCTTCGAGGCGGTGGCCGACGACCTCGTGGAAGAACACGCCGGCGGCCCGGTTGTCGAGAATGGCCGGGCCCACGTAGGCGTCCACGACCGGCGCGTCGCGCAGCGCCCTCAAGTCCGCCATGAGACCGTCGACGGCTTTCAGCACGGTGGCGTCGTCTGGCAGCGCGTCGGGCTTGCTTGCCACGAAGCGGACCATGCCGGGAAGGTCCATGCCGTCGTCGGCCTTGGTCGCGGCGCGCACATCGAGCAGATACGTCAGTTCGGCGTGGCGCACGCGCGTGCCCTCGCTGTTCACCAGCCAGCGCGTGGTGCGGGCTACGCTGAGGCCCGCTCGGGCGTAGTAGATCTTCGCATCGGCGTGGAACGGTGCGCTGTATTTCTTCACCTTCTCGCGCCACAGGTCCGCGTCGATCTTGAAGTCGAGCTCGGGCTCGATCAGCTCGACCTTGCCCTCGCGCGTGAAGTCGTCGGACTTGTCCTCCGCCGCGGTGCGCACGGCCGCGTCGGCCTTGGCCTTCGCCAGCTCCTCGACCGCCTGCCAGTAGGCGCCGTCGGTTGCGCTCCAGATCTCGGCGCGCAGCGAACGCGGGTCGTTGTCGATGCCGATGCGCTGGGTGCTGCTGCCGCGCGTATAGCTCGGCGTGGCTCCCTGCCCTTGCGAGGGGTGGGTGTTGTCGAAATGGTAGTCCCCGGTGCGCAATTCGACGTTGAGCGAGCGCACGTGGAAATTCGAGGAATTGGTCAATGTGCCGAACTCGGCGTTGACGTCGACTCGTTCGTCGTCGTTGATCCGGTAGGCGATGAAGTAGGCCGGCGACTTGGCCTTGAAATAGGCGCTGCGCGAACGCGCCAGCTCGGCCTGCATCGCATCGAGCACCGGATCGGCCGCGGCCCGCGCCGCCGGCACCAGGGAAAGCAGCGCTGCCGCCGCAAGCAATTTCGTAGGGAACAAGCCGGACGACTCCGTGCAATTGTGTCGGGACCGAGACCGCAAACAGGACGATGTTGTTCCCTTTCGATTCATGCCGACCTATCCCACTTCGGCATCCACGGAGTTGAGCAGGGACGGCCATCCGCGAGTGCGCAGGAGCGGTACACCCTATCGCAACAGGAGGTGGTCAGCCAGGCAGTCGGCCGCTCGTAGCCCGCTTTCCACATTCCGGAACGATTTTCGACGCGGATCAACGGGGTCGAGATGGAGAGGAGCGGATTCATTTTTGTTGAATCCGCTCTTGTCCGCGTCAAGCGCTTCTACTCGGCAAGATCGCAACAACCCAGCACGTTCTCACTTCAGATTCTTCACCGCATCCACTACCGCCGTCGCGGTGATGTCGAAATATGTGTACAGGGCTTCCGCCGGCGCCGAAGCACCGAAGCGGTCGAGGCCGACCACGGCTCCGTCCAACCCGACATACTTGCGCCAGTACGAGGTGACGCCCGCTTCGACGGCCACGCGCTTGCGGCACCACGACGGCAGCACGCTTTCGCGATAGGCGAGCGGCTGACGGTCGAACACTTCGGCGCACGGCATCGAGACCACGCGCACGGCCATGCCCTGCTGCTCGAGGATGCGCATGGCATCCATCGCCACGCCGACCTCCGAACCCGTTGCGATGAGGATCGCGTCGAACTTCGCGCTGGACGGATCGCTGAGCACGTAGCCGCCGAACTCGATCAGGCCGATCTGCTCGTCGCTGCGCAATTGATGCGGCAGGTTCTGGCGCGAAAAGACCAGGCATTCCGGACCTTCCCTGCGCTCGATCGCCGCCTTCCACGCGACCGCGCTTTCGACCGCGTCGCAGGGACGCCATACGTGATTGTTCGGAATCAGGCGCAGGCTGGCCAGATGCTCGACCGGCTGATGCGTCGGCCCGTCCTCGCCGAGGCCGATCGAATCGTGCGTGTAGACATGGATCGCGCGCGTCGGGATCAATGCCGACATGCGCACGGCGTTGCGCGCGTAGTCGGAGAACACGAGGAAGGTCGCATCGTACGGGATGAAGCCCCCGTACAGCGCCAGACCATTGCTGATCGCGGTCATGCCGAACTCGCGCACGCCGTAGTGCACATAGTTCGCCTTGGCATCGTTCGACTGCACATCCTTGGAGCCCTTCCAGATCGTCAGGTTCGAGGGCGCCAAATCGGCCGAACCGCCGATCAGTTCGGGCAACAGCGGGCCGTACGCGTCGAGCGCCATTTGCGAGGCCTTGCGCGAAGCGACGACCGGACCATCCTTCTGCAGCTTGCGCACGAACGCATCGGCCTGCGCAGCGAAATCGGTCGGCAATTCACCCTTGCTGCGGCGTTCGAACTCGGCGGCGAGTTCCGGGTGCAGTTTCTTGTACTTGGCGAAGTTCTCGTTCCACGCGGCCTCTGCCGCAGCGCCCTTCGCCTTCGCGTCCCAGCCGGCGTAGATTTCGTCCGGCACGACGAACGGCGGGTAGTTCCAGCCGATGTGCGCGCGCGTCGCCGCGACCTCGTCCTTGCCCAGCGCCGCGCCGTGCGTCGCCTCGGTGCCCTGCTTGTTCGGTGCGCCCCAGCCGATGATCGTCTTGGCGATGATCAGGCTCGGCCTGTCGGTGTCCTTGCGCGCCTGTTCGAGCGCCGCCGCGACCGCCGCCGGATCGTGGCCGTCGATCGGCCCGATCACGTCCCAGCCGTAGGCCTCGAAGCGCTTATGCGTGTCGTCGGTGAACCAACCGTGCACTTCGCCGTCGATCGAGATGCCGTTGTCGTCGTAGACCGCGATCAGCTTGCCGAGCTTCCACGTGCCCGCGAGCGAACAGACCTCGTGCGAGATGCCTTCCATCAGGCAGCCGTCGCCGAGGAAGACGTAAGTATAATTGTCCACAATGCTGCAGTCGGCCTGATTGAAGCGCGCCGCGAGCACCTTCTCGGCGAGGGCAAAGCCGACCGCGTTCGCCAGGCCCTGGCCGAGCGGTCCGGTCGTCGTCTCGATGCCGGGGAATTCGCTGGCCTCCGGATGTCCCGCCGTCTTCGAATGCAACTGGCGGAACTTCTTGAGCTGGTCGATCGGCAGGCCGTAGCCGGTCAGGTGCAGCAGCGAGTACAGCAGCATCGAACCGTGCCCGTTCGACAGCACGAAGCGGTCGCGCCCCGGCCATTTCGGATTCGCCGGATTGTGCTTGAGAAAATCGCCCCAGAGCACCTGCGCGATATCGGCCATGCCCATCGGCATGCCCGGATGTCCGGACTTGGCGGCTTCGACCGCATCCATACTCAACGCGCGAATGGCGTTGGCCAGCTCTTTACGACTTGGCATTCTGTGCACCTTGGGGAAACGAACGACGGGTTGAAAGCGCAGCCTCGAACGGCTGCCTTCGCGATCGGAGACGACCGCGAAATTCGGGGCATATTGTCTCGCACTTGTGCCGACTTGTCGCGGATTTGCGCTCCATCGCGTTTGCCCCTCGCGCCGACTTCGGCCAGAATCGCCGAAAATCCAATTGTCTTGGCGCGCGCCGGCGCGCCCCTACCGGGACTCCTCTGCAACAAAACACGGCGATTCGCCGCGACGTGGGCGCGTTTGTGCTGGTGTTGACCGGCCTGGGCTCGATCATTGGCTCGGGCTGGCTGTTCGGTGCGTGGCGCGCGGCGGGGTTGGCCGGCCCGGGCGCGATCTGGGCCTGGGTGATCGGCGCGGTCGTGATCACGACGATCGCCCTGACCTACGCCGAACTCGGCGCGATGTTTCCCGAGTCCGGAGGCATGGTGCGCATGAGCCAGTACTCGCACGGTTCGCTGGTCGGCTTCATCGGCGCCTGGGCGAATTGGATTGCCATCGTTTCCGTCATCCCGGTCGAAGCCGAGGCTTCGGTGCAATACATGGCTTCGTGGCCGTGGCAATGGGCACAGGATCTGTACATGCATCTGCCTGACGGCCACGGCGAGCTGACGCCGCCCGGCATCGCGATAGCCGCCGTCCTGGTAATTGTGTACTTTCTCCTGAACTACTGGAGCGTGAAGCTGTTCGCCCGCTCGAACAGCGCGATCACGCTGTTCAAGCTCGTCGTGCCCGCGTTGACCGGCGTTGCGCTGATCGCCAGCGGCTTTCATACGGAGAATTTCCAGGTCGGCATCGCCGGCAGCGCGCACACGATCGATTTCGCCGCGGTGCTGACCGCAGTGGCGACCGCCGGCATCGTATTCAGCTTCAACGGCTTCCAGAGCCCGGTCAATCTCGCCGGCGAGGCGCGCGATCCGGAACGCAGCATTCCGTTCGCGATCTTCGGCGCGATCGCGCTGGCCACGGTCGTCTACCTGATCCTGCAGGTCGCCTACCTCGGCGCGGTGCCGCCCGACCTGCTCGCCAAGGCCGGCTGGAAGGGCATCGACTTCCGCTCGCCGTTCGCCGAACTTGCCCTGCTGGTCAATCTGAACTGGCTGGCGATGCTGCTCTACGCCGACGCCTTCATCAGCCCGAGCGGCACCGGCATCACCTACACCGCCACCACGGCGCGCATGATCTATGGCATGCAGAAGAACGGCACGATGCCGGAAGCGTTCGGCAAGGTGCATCCGATCTGGGGCGTGCCGCGCACGGCGATGTGGTTCAACCTCGGCGTGTCGTACCTGTTCCTGTTCTTCTTCCGCGGCTGGGGCACGCTGGCGGCGGTGATCTCCGTCGCGACGATCATCTCGTACCTGACCGGGCCCGTCAGCGCGATGACGCTGCGCCGCACCGCCCCCGAGCTGCGCAGACCGCTGCACATGCCCGGCCTGCCGGTCATCGCCCTGCTCGCGTTCGTATTCGCAACGGAGCTGCTGTACTGGGCGAAGTGGCCGCTGACCGGCGAGATCATCCTCCTGATCGTGTTCGCGCTGCCGCTGTATCTCTACTACCAGGCCAAAAACGGCTGGCATGATTTCCGCCGCCAGCTCGACGGCGCGTGGTGGTTGATCTGCTACCTGCCGGCGATTGCACTGATCTCGTGGGGCGGCAGCACGCGCTTCGGCGGCCGGGGCTTCCTGGCGTACGGCTGGGACCTCGTCGTCGTTGCGATCGTGGGCGCCGTGTTCTACTTCTGGGGTCTCAAATGCGGCTGGCGCACCCCCGATGTCGAAAAGAACAGCGCCCAAGCCACGCGCACGCCGATGCCGGCCGAATTGCATGCCGGATCGGCGCCGCCGCTGACGCCCGAGCCGGAAACCGGCCGCTAGGGCTGCGCGGCCAGCAGCAGGTTTTCGCCGATCTGTACCTTCGCGAGTTTGCAGACGTCGAAATCGCGGCGCACGATCCTGCGCCCATCGGCAAAGCCGATGCGCAAATCGCGCAGACAGTCCCCGTCGCCCTTGCGCAGCGCAACGGTGACGGCGCCACCCGAGCCTTCACCGGGCCGACTGTCCATCGGTACAGAGCGGAAGCGCTCGCTGCCGCGCGCGGCGGCCTCGAACGAGGTGATCCGGCCTACCGGATAGCTCAGGTCCACGTAGTAGACCGGGTCTGCGATTGCCGCGCCCGATGCGGCGGCGAGAAACGCGAAAAGCAGAATCTTGCGCATTGGATCTCTCCCGACTGGGTTGGAAGAAGCTGGGCCAAACCGCCGTGCGCCGTGGTCGCCGGCACGGCGGCGGATCGATCCCGTTGCGGGTTCATCGCGGGGATGCCGCACGGAAGCGTTCGTTCTTGCAAACGTCGAATTGGTGCTCGACCAGAATCTCGCCGTCGGCGAACTTGACGCGCAGATCCCGCAGGCAGCCGCCCTCGGCGGGTCGCACGGGTATCGTTATCGACTCGCCGCTCTTCACGAGTATCGGATGGTGATGATCGTCCAGCGCGGTCCGGAAAACGCCGCTGCCGGCCTGCGCAACGGCGACGGAGGCGATGTCGTTCGCGCCCGCATTGACGACTTCGAATTGACGGACGTTTTCGGTGCCGAATACGTTCGTCGCTACCAGCAGGGTGACAGCCAAAGAAATACTGCGCATCGACGGCTCCTGTTCGAGAGGAAATCGCGGCAAGCCGAACCCGTCGGCATCGGACGATGCCGTTGTTTTCCTGCCATGGGTGACTGCCGCTAGATGAGATGCAGCTCGGACGGATTTAGTTGCTATCCGTGAACTTCGTCGACACGGCGAAGAACGCGAGTTGGCCGAGGCCGACGGAACCGGCCAGCACGGCGACCACGCCCGGCGTGATTTCCGTCCATCCGTAGGCCTGGATCAGGCCGAAGCCGATGCCGACCGCCACGAGTGCGATGCCCCAGCGCAGCGAGGAAAGACGCCGTTGCCGTTGTTCGCCGGCCATGATCGAACGCAACCATTCTTCGGACATGCCGTCCTTCGCCAGCAGGTTGCGCATGCGCGCTTCGACGATCGTCCGGACCGCGAAGGTAAAGGCGTAAGTGATACAGACGAACAGGACGATCGGCACCCATTGGATATTCATTGCGGACTCCGTCTATCGGTGGCGCGGAACATGGATACGGCATCGGCGGCGACGGTTGCAAGTTTTCCGTGCGCCGCCGGATGCAACCGTTCCGGCACTTTGCGTATCTTCGCCGCTCATGGATGATGCGCGCCGATGAACGCCGATCGCGAGCTGGTCGATGCCGTGCTGGCCAACCGTGCCGGCGCGTTCGAACGGCTCGTGCGCGAGCATCAGGGCCTGGTCTGGCATATCGTCCATCGCATGGTGCGCCACGCCGAGGACGCGCGCGAGCTTTGCCAGGAGACCTTCCTGCGCGTGCACCGCACCCTGCATCAGTATCGCCACGACGCGGCGCTGAAGTCGTGGATCGGACGCGTGGCGTATTCGATCGCACTGCGTCATCTGGAAAAACACCGCATGGAGATCGCCGAAGCCGATGCGAGCGGCGACGGAGAACCGAGTCCGTTCGACCGCGTCGACGACGGCTTCGACCTCGAGACGGCGAGCGCCGACGCCGAACTCGCCCGGCATCTGCGCGAAGCGATCGAAGCCCTGCCGCCGCTGCCGCGCACCCTGGTCACGCTGTACCATCTCGACGAACTGTCTCTGGCCGAGATCGGCGCGATCACCGGCCTGGCCAACGGCACCATCAAGAGCCATCTTTTCCGCACGCGTCTGCAGCTGCGCCGGGTGCTCGAATCCCGCTTGGGAGCCATCGCATGAACAAACCATCGAACCCCGCCGACGAGCGGCCATTGGAAAACCCGCAGAGTGAGCGCGAATGGCAGGCGCAGGAGTGCGCGCTGCAAGCCGAACGCGCGGGCCGGCCGGCGCGGGACGGCGATGCGCGCACACGGCAGTACCGTCTTATCGCGCGTGCGCTGGGCGAAACGCCGGCTGCCGGGTTGCCGCCGGACTTCGCCGCCACCGTTGTGCGGCGCGTACAAGCACAGCGACGATATCGTGGCTCGCTCGATCCCGAGCCGTTCGCGGCGCCCTTCGAACGGCGCCTGCTGCAGGCGCTGATCGCCTTGTTCGGGGTCGCGATCGGCATCTGCGCCGCGGTGTACGGCGGTGCGGATGTGCTGCGCGCCTTGGGCGACGGCGCTGCGCAGCTCCGCGCCTATGCCAGGAATTCCTGGCTGCTCGCCTTCGCCGCCTGCCTTGCGCTGCCGGCCGCAATGCAGCTTTGGCAGCCGCGTCGGCGTTGAGGCGCGATCGCACGCTCAGTGGAGCGATGGCGGCGAGCGTTCTTCGCGGATCGAAAACGGATACAACGGCGGCAGGGGCGAAACCGATTCCACGCCCGCTTTCGGCGCAAATGCAAAGCCGCTGCGGAACGCCGACGCGACACGTCCACCGTCGAAGGTATGTGCATCGGCGGCATAGAGACTGCGCTCGAGTTCGCGCAATGCCGCGCGCTGGGTTTCCTCGGCGAGCAGGGGCGCGAGTTCGCCGAGCGTGCGCACCGCGGCGCTTTCGGCGCGCGCCCAGGTCAGCAGTGCGCGCGCGATCGCCGCTGCGTCGTTGCGTTTACATGCGTCGGTGAATGCCTTGCGTGCCGCGCCCCCCGTCATGTCGGCGGATCGCGCCGGCGCGGCCGGAGCCGCGGCCCTGCGTCGCGCCAACGCCCAGCCGATCCAGGCGAGCACGGTCAGCAGCCATAGACCCAGTGCAGCGACCGCAACGGTGCGCCACGGCGGCGACGTACCGATGGCGCGGATCGGCTCCGGCAAGGCAACGGCCGTGCCCGTCCCGCCGCTTTGCATATTTGCGGAGTTCGCCGCATTCGGCGCCGCTGCGACCGTCGCGCCCGCACCGGCGGCGGCGACGTCGACGCTCAAGGCCGGAAGATCGGCGCTCGCCGCGCGATCGTGCGCGGTATCCCACCAACTCATGCTCAACGCCGGCAGCGTCAACCTGCCGATGCGGTTCGGCACGATCGCAAACTTGCGCGTGCGCTCGCCGTACTGCCAGGCGCCGTCGTCGCGGTTGATCGTGGTTTCCTTGTCGGGATAGACGTCGGCGCCGTCGATCTTCGGCAGTTTCAGCTCGGGCAGCTGTTCGAAAGCGAGACCTTGCGCCTTCAGGCGCAAGGTCAGGGTCAGCGGCTCGCCGACGCGGGCCTGCGCATTCGCATCGATGCCCTCCGCGCTCAACGTCAGGGTTTGCGCGGGCAGCCAGGCGTCCGTTCCCGAGCTCGGCGGGCGCGGACGCACCTCGAACGTCGCGCCGGGCGCCTGCGCGGTGACGGCGCGCCCGCGGGTGAAGAAGCTGTTGATGTCGTTCGGATTGACCGCATGACCGCGGAACACGATCGGCGCCATCGTCGCCGTGCCGCTCTTCTCCGCGGTCAACGCATAGTGGCGTTCGAGCACGCGATAACGCCGGCCCTCGACGTCGGCCGTATAGCTCGCATCCTGGCCGAGCTTGCGCGCATTCAGGCCGTCGCCGTGCGGGTCCTCGAGATTGCCGTCGGTGAGATTGAGCGCGTAGTAAAGCTTCACGGTGGCGCGAACCTGCTGCTGCACGTAGGGCGATTTCGGATCCACCTCGACGTCGAGAAACACATCGTCGCCGGCCTTGCCCGAGGTCGTGCCTGCCGGCGTGACGGTCAGGGTGAGCGGCTGCGTCTGCGCACCGGCGACGCTGAGCGCCGGGATAGTCAGCGCACCCGTATGCTTGGGTTCGAGGCCGACGGCCCAGAGCAGCTTCGAACTGGCCGCCCCGTTGACGATATTCATCGACGTGGAACTCTGCGTGCCGAGCAGGTTGAAATCCTGCTGCAGCACGCTGAAGTCAGGCTGCGCCGCACTGGTGTTGTCGCCGACCTCGACGTTCAAGGTCACCGTCTCGCCGAGCTGCATGCTGCTGCGATCGAGCCAGGCACGCACCTGCGCGGCCTGCGCGTCGATGCCGGCGAGCAAAATCGCCAGCGCGGCGACGCAGCGGATCATCGAGAAAACCTTGTCCGTCATCCCCGCGGAAGCGGCGCTTTCAACCGGCGATCGGCGGCTCGTCCGGAAACAGTGTTTTTGCGTGCATGCAAGAGAGATCAGGGCAGCGGGTTCCCGCCGGGCCGGCCCTCCAGCCGTTAGACGGCGCGAGAATGACGAAAGCGATTTCACTGCGAATCCTCCTGCGCCGCCCCTTGCTGGCGACGCTGATGTTCGAGCTGGAACTTGCGGCGCAGCAGCCCGCCCGGATCGTCGGGCACACGCTGCAGCCACTGCTCGACGGCCTGGTCCTGCTCGCTGCGCTGATTGGTCTCGCGCGCACCGAGGCGCACGGGCTGCGGATTCTGCGCGCCCTTCGCATCCTTGGTCAGCGCCTGGTCGATGCTTTGCTGGAATTTGTCCTGCGACTCCTTGCCGGCTTCGCTGCCCTGTTTCGGCTGCTGCGCGGCGTTCTTCTCCTCGCCCGGCTTGTTCCGGCCCTTCGAGGACTCGTCCTGCTTCTGCGAATCCTGCTGCTTGCCGTCTTGCTCGCTGCCGCCCTTGTCGTCCTTGCCCTGGTCCTGCGATTCCTTCTTCTCGCTGCCGTCCTGGCCCTGCCGGTCGCCTTTGCCGTCCTTGCCGTCTTTGGAATCCTGCGGCTGGTCGTTGCCGGGCTGCTGTTGCTGGTTGCCTTGATGGTCCTTGGAGTCGCCCTGCTGCTGGTTCTGCTTTTCCTGTTGCCGCTTGAGGTAATCCTCGATCGTCTTCTTGTTCGCCTGCGCATCGTCCATTGCCGGCGCGCGCTTGAGCGCTTCGTCGTAGGCCGCGATCGCTTCCTGGAACTTGCCTTGCCGCGCCAGCGCGTTGCCGCGGTTGTACTGCGCGTCGGCGGAGTCCTTCCCGGTGTCCGCCGCGGCGAAATCGTCCGCCGCCGCCGCGTAGTCGCCCGCGCGATAGGCCGCCGTGCCGCGCAGTTCGGGATCGTTCGCCAGGGCCTGGGCCTCCTTCGGCCTGCCGGCGTCGAGTTGGGCCTGAGCCTGTTGATCGGACCGCTGCCACAGGTCGGTCCATAGGCTCGCCTCGGCGCGGTTGGCATGCGCGAGCAGGGCCAGCGGCAGCAGCATCAGCCAGCCGCGGCGGAAACCGAGCGCGGCCAGCGGCAGCAGCACGAGCAGCAGCCACGGCCCGCGATCGATGAAGCGCTCGCTCTGCATTTCGCCTCCGACCGCGTCCTTGGCCTTCTTACCGGCCTCCTCGAGGGTGCCGAGCACGGCATCGAGATCGCCCGCGTCGCTGCGGTACTCGGCATAGCGCCCGCCACCTGCGTTCGCCAGCCCGGCGAGTGCCGCGCCGTCGAGTTTTGGCAGCACGATGTTGCCCGATTTATCCTTGAGAAAACCGCCTTCACCGAGCGCGATCGGCGCGCCCTGCGCGCTGCCGACGCCGAGCGCGGATACCCGCACGCCGGCGCTGCGCGCGCGCGCGGCGGCGGCGTCGGCATTCGCACTTGCACCGTCGGCAAGCAGGACAACTTCGCCCTCGCGCGCACCGGCCTGGCGGATCAGTTTCACCGCGAGGTCGATCGCACGACCGGTGTCGTTGCCCGGCGCCGGCATCACCGATGGATCCAAAGAATCGACGAGGTTGGCGACGGTGTTCGCATCGTCGGTCAGCGGCGCGACGACGAAGGCGTCGCCGGCGTAGGCGACCAGCGCCACCTGCGCGTCGCCCGAGCGCTTGAGGATGTCGGCGATCTTGTAGCGCGCCCGCTCGTAGCGGCTCGGCTTCACGTCCTGCGCAAGCATCGTGCTCGACAATTCCAGGGCGATGATGCGCGCGGCCTGGTTCTTGTACAGCGGCTGCGGCAGGCGCTCCCAAGCCGGACCGGCCAGGGCTATGCCGGCGAGAACGAGCGCCGCGACCGCGAGCCAGGCCGGACTGCGCACCGGCGCAGCATTCGCATTGCGCACGATCAGATGTTCAAGCAGATGCGCATCGACTGCGCCGCGCCAGGCTTGCGCGTCGCCGCCCGCTGAACGCAGCGCGCGCCACAGCAGCGGCAGGGCGAGCAAGAGCAACAGCCATGCCGGGCGCAGGAAATGGAAGTCGTGCAGCAGTTCGTTCATGGCGCTGCCTCGCCGGTGCGTCCGGGGCGAGAGGCACGCGCCGCGGACGCGAGCGGTGCGAGCATGCCGGTCAGGGCAAGCAACACGGCGGCGGCCAGCGGCCAGAAGAACAACTCGTCGATCGGACGGAACTGCTGGCCCTTGTCGACGCCCGGCTCGAGTCGATCGATGTCGCGGTAGATCTGGGCCAGTTCGGCCGTGTCGCGCGCACGGAAGTAGCGCCCGCCGGTCTTCTGCGCCATCTCGGCGAGCATTTTCTCGTCGATCTCGGCCGAGGGATTGACGACGCGGCTGCCGAAGAAGCCGTCGTTGATGCGCATTGCCTCGGCGCCGATGCCGATGGTGTAGACCTTCACTTTTTCTGCGACCGCGAGCTCGATCGCCTTGGCCGGATCGAGTTCGCCGGCGTCGTTGACGCCGTCGGTCAAAAGAATGACGACGCGCTGATCCTCGGGGCGCTCGCGCAGACGCTTGACCGCAAGGCCGACCGCATCGCCGATCGCCGTCTCGCGCCCGGGCAGGCCGACAGCCGACTCGGTCAACTGTTTGCCGACGGTGTCGCGGTCGAAGGTCAGCGGCGTGAGCAAATACGCCTGACTGCCGAACACGATCAGGCCGAGGCGGTCGCCCACGCGGCGGCGGATAAAGTCCCCCGCGATCGCCTTGACCGCGCCGTAGCGCGTGACGTCCTGTCCGCCGATGCGCATGTCGGGCGTGTCCATGCTGCCCGAGGCGTCAACGAGCAACATCAGATCGCGGCCGCTGCGGGCAAGGTCGATCGGCTGGCCGATCCATTGCGGCCGTGCCGCTGCCGCGATGAGCAAGGCCCAGGCCAGCAGCGCAAGCCAGCGCTTCCAGCGCGCGACCGGAGCCGCGCCGCCGGCCAGGTCGAAACCGCTCAGGACGATCGGCAAGCGCAGGGCCGCGCCGGCTTCGGACGTCGCCGGCCTCAGCACGCGCGCAACCAGCCACGGCAACGGCAGCAACACGAACAGCCATGGCCAGGCAAACTCAAACACGCGCGACCTCGCTTTCGCCGAGCTTCTGCACGGCGCGACGCGCCAGGGCGATCAGCGCCGGCGCGTCGAATTCGGCCTGAGCGCGGTACGGCGCCTCGATCAGGGCACGGCCGACGCCTTTCGAGAACTCTTCGCCGGCAAGCCGTGCGTCGAGATGGTTCAGCCAGGCTTCGCCGGAAAGCGTCGCCGCGGCGGGCGATGCAGGTATCGCGAGACGACGCAGAAACGTCGACAACGCCGCCGCAAGAGCGGGAGCGTCCGCGCGTGCGGCGGCGACGGTGCGTTCGAATTCGGCCATCAGCGCACGCCGGCGCGCCTGCCGTTTCCACTTTTTACGGAAATATACAAAGAGAAAAATGCAAAGCGCGACAGCGATCGCCGCGAGCAGCCACCATCCGGGCGCCGGCGGCCACCACGACGGCGGCGGCGGCAGATGAATGTCGCGCAATTGCGGAGCCTGAGTGGCGGCCGTCTGCAGCATCTCAGCCCGCCTTCTTCTTGCGCGCGTCGAAGCCGAGTAGGGTGCGCAGCGCCGCTTCCGGCTCGGCCGAAGTATCGAGCACGATCGAGTCGAGCGCGCGACGCTTGAGCATGGCGCGGAACGCCGCGCGTTGCTCCTCGAACCAAGCCGGCCAGCGCGCGCGCGTGCGCTGCGCGGTGAAATCGAGCAACACCGGTCCGCCTTCGCCCTGCAGCGCATAGCGCGCAGGCGGCGGCGCCTGGTGTTCGAGCGGGTCGCTGAGTATCACCGCAGCGACGTCGCAATGCCCCGCGAGCAGCGACAAGGCCGATTCCGCGGCGGCATCGCAATCGAAACCGTCGGTCAGCAGAATCACCTGCGTGCCTGGTCGAGCCAGCCGCTGCGCGCGCTGCAGGGCCTGCGACAACGGCACCGAATCCTTCCCGTCGCGGGTGATCGCATCCCATTCGACGAAGGCGCGCAGGCAGCGCAGTGCACCGCGCATGCCGCCGCCGGGCTTCACTTCGGCGTTGAGGCCAGGGCCGTAGCCGATCGCGCCGATACGGTCGCCCGAAAGCGCGGTCGCCCAGGCGATCAGCGCCGCCGTGCGCGCAGCCTGTACGGATTTGAAGCGCACGCGTGTGCCGAAGCGCAGGCTCGGATTGCAGCTGAGCACGACGAGCACGCTGCGCTCGCGCTCTTCGGTGAACAGCTTGGTATGCGGCCGGCCGGTGCGCGCGGTGACGCGCCAGTCCATCTGGCGGATGTCGTCGCCCGCCTGGTAGGCGCGCGATTCCGCATAGTCGACGCCGCGCCCGCGAAAGCGCGAGGCGTGTACCGCCGCATGGCTGCCCGCAACGCGCTGCGCGAGCCGCGCCAGGCGCGCAGCGCGCAGGCGCATCTCGAGAAGGTCGTCGAGGGTGACTTGGATGGCGTTCACGGCACGATGAAAGGTTTGGAGATTCGCGGTGTGCTGGAACCGGCTTTATCGTAAATCCGATCCCGAATCGCGGCGCACGAACTTCAGGGCAGCGGAACCCGGTCGAGCAGCGCCGAAACGACGCGCTCGGGCGTCACGCCTTCGGCTTCCGCTTCGTAGGAGAGCAGCACGCGGTGGCGCAGCACGTCGGTGGCGACGGCATGCACGTCCTCGGGCGCGACGAAATCGCGGCCGGCCAGCCATGCATGCGCGCGCGCGCAACGATCGAGCGCAATCGTACCGCGCGGGCTTGCGCCATAGGCGATCCAACGCGAAAGATCGCTGCCGTAGGCCTTCGGCGTGCGCGTGGCCAGCACGAGTTGGACGACATATTCCTCGAGCGCCGGCGCCAGGTGCAGATTCAACACTTCGAAGCGCGCGGAGAAGATCTGCGCCTGGGAAAGCAGGCGCTGCGGCACGGCTGTCCTGGTCAGCGTCTCGCGCGCACGGTCACGGGCGAGCTTCAGGATGGCCGCCTCGGAAACGCCATCGGGATAGTCGATGCGCACGTGCATGAGGAAGCGATCGAGCTGCGCCTCGGGCAGCGGATAGGTGCCTTCCTGCTCGATCGGGTTCTGCGTCGCCATGACCAGAAACAGCTCGGGCAACCGATACGTGGTGCGGCCGATCGTGACCTGACGCTCGCCCATTGCCTCGAGCAGGGCCGACTGCACCTTGGCCGGAGCACGATTGACCTCGTCGGCGAGGAGCAGGTTGTGGAAGATCGGCCCCTTCTGGAATTCGAAATTCGCCGTCTGCGGACGATAGATCTCCGTGCCGGTCAAATCGGCGGGCAGCAAATCGGGCGTGAACTGGATGCGATGGAAATCGCCCTCGATGCGCGCGGCCAATTCCTTGACCGCCAAGGTCTTGGCCAGACCCGGTGCACCCTCGACGAGCAGGTGGCCGTCGGCGAGCAACGCGATCAACAGGCGATCGACGAGTGCGCTCTGGCCGATGATGCACGCCGAGAGTTCATCGCGCAGCGCGTGAAATGCCGCGATCAAGCTCGGGGCCGAAGAATTGTCAGGCATATCCATGATTGGGGTAAATGAAGGCGCGAATATAACGCGTCTTCGGACAGCGCGAGTGTGCCAAAGGTTTCCCGGTTGCTCAGACCATCGACTCCATAAAAAAAGGGCTGCATCGCTGCAGCCCTTTCTACAAAAGTCCTTGAAGCCGTTATTTGAACGTGGCGGTGCAAGTAGTCGCCCCTGCGATGGGGATCGTCGTCGAACTCGCACTGGAATCGGCAGCCGTGCAAGTACTCGACCAAGAAACAAACGTCCCGGGGATGGGGGTTCCAGACGTGCCACCGGTTCCGGCTGTAGCCGTCACGCTGACACTAACGATCCCCGTAGGAACGGTGGTGGTACAGGTGTTGGACACACCGAAGTTGGCTTTGCACGTGAAGGTGGCGCTTGTGCCTGGAGAAAACAGGCTACCACCGCTCAAACTTGCAACCACGGTGTCGTAGGCCGTCGTAGCAGTCGACGGGGTCGCAGCGGTCGCATCGACGATAATCGTCAGTTTGTTGCCTGTACCGCTTGTGCCACCGCTCGTGGTGCAGGCCTTGTTGGTCGGATCGGCCAGACACTGGTTAACGCCCTTGAGAGTCACCGTCGTTGTCGGCGAGCCCGCTGCAGTTGCGAAGGTACAACTGCCGGAGCCGGGACTACCGTAAGCGTCGAGTGAGGCATTGATGGTCACTGTCGTCTTGCCGTCGCCGTCAGTCGGGGCAATATCGGAACCCAAGCTTACCGTATCGCCCGTGCAAGTCGCCGTCAGCTGCGCACCCGGCACTGCCAATCCATTGCTGGAGCGCAGGGTCAGCGTGACTTGGCCACCCGAGCCGCCGAGTGCCGAGGGCGAGGCGAACAGCACCAGATTGCCGCCAGCCGTGATTGGGATCGCCACGGAGGCACTGCTGCCGGCGCTGTAG
>CBJLOV010000028.1:0-31132 GCA_966424745.1 uncultured bacterium | reverse complement strand
TCCTCGCCGCGGTCGCGCGCGACTTCCTCGCAGATGTGGGCCAAATACATCGGCTCGTTGCGCCGGTGCGAGGGCATCGGCCGCACCGTGCGCGGCAATAGGTACGGCGCATCGGTTTCGAGCATCAGGCGGTCGGCGGGAATGCTCTTCACGAATTCGCGCAGGTGCGCGCCGCGGCGTTCGTCGCAGATCCAGCCGGTGATGCCGATGTAAAAGCCGCGGTCGAGATAGTCGAACAGTTCGTTCTTCTCGCCGGTGAAGCAGTGGACGACGGCGGGACCGATGCGGCTGCGCACGTTGTCCATGCAGGCGAGGAAATCGAGGTGTGCGTCACGCTGGTGCAGGAACAGCGGCTTGCCGCATTCGACGGCGAGCTGCAGTTGGCGCTCGAACGCGAACAACTGCGCCGCGCGCGGCGAGAAGTTGCGGTGGTAGTCGAGCCCGGTTTCGCCGACGGCGACGACTTCGGATTTCGCCAGATATTCGCGCAGCAGCGATTCCGTCTCCGCGTCGAACTCGCTCGCATGGTGCGGATGCACGCCGGCGGTCGCATAGAGGAGGCCGGGATGGGCGAGGGCGAGGGCATGCGCATCGCGCGTACCCTGGGTGCTGGCGCCGGTGACGACGAGCTGGGCGACGCCATGCGCCCGGGCGCGCGCGAGGACGGCGTCGAGGTCGTGGCGGAAGGATTCGTGGGTGAGGTTGGCGCCGATGTCGACGAGTTGCATGGATCTGCGTTAACGGATTTTGTGTAAAACGATCCGCATTATCGCAGAGCCGGTGCGACATTCACCGCGCGTTAACCGCGCTGCGCCGGCGATGTGCCTACAATCCCGCCACCCGTACCCGCAGGAGCATGTTATGTGGTTTTTCCCGAAACGCGTTTTGATCGGCGCGGCGATGTTCGCCTGCGCACTCTCGTCGCAGGCTTTCGCCGCCGGCCGCGGCGCTTATCCCGATGCGACCCGTGTTCCGAGGCCGGTGGTCGGGCAGGCCGCGGCGACTCGGCCGGGCACGAATCTTTCGTCGGCGCAGGCCGCCGGCGTACAGGCCAAGGAGCTGGTCAGCAACGTCTCGCGCGCTTACCCGGCGAGCTGCTTTTCGGACATCGTTCCCGCGCCGACGGACGGCACCGGCCTGCCGTCGACGCCGAGCGGCCCGCTGCTGTACAGCGGCACCGTCACCTTGTACGCCGTCAATACCCAGGGACAGAGCGGCACCGTGTATACCGAAGACGTGACGATCACGATCTGGCGCGTGCCGTGCAGCAGCAGCGGCGATGCGCTCACCTACAACCCGGACAAGGGGCCCGTTTCGGCGACGCTGATGCGCATCCAGCGCCAGTCGCAGTACGAGGGCGACAACGTGTTCTATCCGACCTTCCCCGCCGTGGCCGTCGCACAGGGCAACGTGGGTTTCGATGACCCGAAGGGGCTGGACCTGCCGCGCGTCGCGCCTGAACCGAACACGGTGGTCGCCGACGTCAATGCCAGCCACGGCTTCGACTTCCCGATCGTCTACAGCGCAACCTTCGTGCTCGAGAACTACCCTTATTCGACCACGGGCTTCTTCTACTTCAACAACGCCTTCAAGATCCGCTTCGACAACTTCGTCAACCAGAGCGGTATCACCCGCCAGTTCGTCGGCAGCATCCCCGACTACAGCCCGACCCAGCAGACTTATCCCGCCGCGTTCGCGCCGATGCCCGTCAACGGCTATCTGACCGGTTCCTGGTATGACACGGCGCATGGCGGCGAGGGCATCCTGACCCAGGTCCTCGACAAGGACTCGCAGACGCGCACGCTGTTCGTAACGTGGTATACGTTCGACAACGCCGGCATACCGTTCTGGCTGGTTGCCCAGGCGGACTTCCCGATCGGCACGACCCAGCTGCAGAACGTGCCCGTGTTCTATGGTACCGGCGGCGGCTTCGCCGGCAATTTCACCCCGCCGATCACGCGCACCAGCTGGGGCACGATGAACATTTCGTTCCCCGATTGCCAGCACATCCAATTCAGCTACAACGGGGCGACGAGCACCATCAACGGTGGCCCGGGCGGCTCTGGCCAGCGCAACTGGAGCCGGCTCGGCGCGATCAACAGTTTGAACTGTCAGTAATTTCACTTTGGCGGAACGCCATCCTGCCGCGTACGACGGGATGGCGTTTCAGGGAAGGCGGGATGAGGCTTCGGTTCGCCGTCGTACTTCTCGGTTTCTCGGCATACGCGGGTGCCGCGCAGGTCGCGCCGCCCGCGCGCGCATATCCCCCGAGTTGCTTTTCCGCAGGTTTGCCGTTGGGGCAGGCGGCGAAGGACCCCAAGGCGATGAGCCTGCCGCTGACCCTGCACGGCGACTTCAACGCCTGCTTCGTCAACCCCTCCGCACCGAGCTACGCGACGGCGCAGCAGGAATGCAAATATTCCGAAACGGCGGGCATCACGATTTCGCGCGTGCCCTGCAGCGGCGGCAAGTCGGCGACGCTGCTCGAGATCGATCGTTCCTCCGGCATGTCGGGAAACACCGATCTCTATCCGACCTTTCCGGGCGTATGGGTGCAGCAGGGCCTGCATATCGACTGGGTCCGGCTCGCGCAGGATGCGAACACGACGGCGAGCCAGGTCTTCGTCAATTCGCCGGTGTACAAGGACAGCGTCTACGTCCTGGAGAATCCGATCGGCGCCGCGCCGTTCGACTACAACCAGGCGTTCACGCTCACGGTCGACAACAACACCGGACGCGCCGTGCAGTTCGATCTCGATTTCTACGATCCGAGCGTTTATCCCGGCGTGTCGCCGCTGCCGATCTCCGGATATCTGACCGGCTCCTGGTACGATCCCGCGCACGGCGGCGAAGGCATGTTGGTCCAGGTGTTCGACGACGGCAACGGCACGACGCAGACGTTGTTCGCCACCTGGTTCACTTACGATGCGCTCGGTGCGCCGTATTGGCTTGTCGCCCAGGGCAGCGCGCAGATCGGCGCGACGCGCATCGACAACGTGGCCGTGCAGACCGCGAGCGGCGGCGGCTTCGCCGGCAATTTCACCGCGGTAGCACGCGCGCCATGTGGCACGATGGGCTTCGCCTTCCCCGACTTCGACACGATGACGTTCACCTATGCGTCGGCGGGTTTTACGCCGGCGAATATGCCGAGCGGCAGCGGCATGCGCACCTGGCGGCGGCTCGGCAATGTCGCCAATCTCGGCTGCTCTTGAGAGTGATTCGCCGCGTTCCGTTTATGAAAATATTTAACGCGGATTTACGCGGATTAAAGAACGATTTACGCGGATAAAGAAATTCAAATTTGCTTTTTGCTCTATCCGCGTCGATCGCTTTTTATCCGCGTAAATCCGCGTTAAAAAATCGGACCTATGATCCGAACCTCTACGCGGCGAGCGCGTCGATCTGGGCGAGCCAGCGGCTTTTCGCCGGGGCGTCGAGGAACGAGGCCTCGATCGAATTGCGCGCGAGTTGCGCGATGTCGGCCTTCGACAGATTCAGCCCGCGCTGCACGGCGAGATAGTTGTCGAGCACGTAGCCGCCGAAGTAGGACGGATCGTCCGAGTTGACCGTCACTTTGAGGCCGCGGTCGAGCAGGCGCTTGAGGTCGTGGTCCTCGATGCGCTTGTAGACGCACAGTTTCACGTTCGACAGCGGGCAGACGGTGAGCGGAATCCTTTCCCGCGCCAGGCGTTCGACGAGCGCCGGGTCTTCTTCGCAGCGCACGCCGTGGTCGATGCGCGACACTTTCAACAGGTCGAGTGCTTCGACGATGTATTCCGGCGGCCCTTCTTCGCCCGCGTGCGCGACCGTCAGCAGTCCTTCCCTGCGTGCGCGGTCGAACACCGCCGCGAACTTCGACGGCGGATGGCCGCGCTCGGAAGAATCGAGGCCGACCGCGGCGAAATGCCGTTTGTGCGGCAGCAGTTCCTCGAGCGTGCGCATCGCATCTTCCGCGCTGAGATGGCGCAGGAAGCAGGGAATCAGCCGATAGCTGATGCCGAATTCGCGCTCGCCTTGCTGCAGCGCGCGGAGGATGCCGTTGAGCACGGTTTCGAGCGCGACTCCGCGCGAGGTGTGCGTCTGCGGATCGAAGAAGATTTCCGCGTGCACGACGCCGTCCGCGTGCGCGCGGCGCAGATAGGCGATCGTCAGCGCGTGGAAATCGTCCTCGTCGCGCAGCACGTCGGCGCCGGCATAGTAGAGGTCGAGGAAGGACTGCAGGTCGCTGAAATCGTAGGCGGCGCGCAGCGCCTCGACGCTGGGATACTTCGGCGCGACGCCGTGTTTCTTCGCCAGTTCGAACGTGAGTTCCGGTTCGAGAGAACCTTCGATGTGCAGGTGCAGCTCGGCCTTGGGCAGTTTGCGGATGAATTCCGCGATCGCGTCGTCGGTCATGATCGTTCGTCCCCATGAAGTGCTTGCAAGGACTTTAATAGTTCGGTACACATGCAGACAACACAGCAGACGCGACGATCCGGCGGACGGCCGCCGGCGAGAACCCGTTTTTCCAAGCGCGGCAGCTTTGAACACGGGTTCGGAGAACGATATGGGCAGACTGACCACACATGTGCTCGACACGGCGCACGGCATTCCGGCACGCGGCATGCGCATTGAACTGCACGCCGCGGATTCGGGCGAACGGCTTGCCAGTCTGCACACCAACGACGACGGACGCGCGGACGGGCCCCTGCTCGAAGGCGCCTCGCTGCGCACCGGCCGCTACACGCTGACGTTCTTCGCGGCCGAGTATTTCCGCGCGGCCGGCGTGGCCTTGCCGGAGCCGCCGTTTCTCGACGTGGTGCGCATCGACTTCGGCATCGCCGCTGCCGATCAGCACTACCACGTGCCCCTCCTCGTCTCGCCGTGGAGCTATTCCACCTATCGCGGCAGTTAGGTCCAGCATGAGCGAACCAGGGGCCAACGCCATCCGTTTCGTGCTCGACGGCGAGGTGGTCGAAGTCGAGGACGCCGCGCCGACCACGACCGTGCTCGAATGGCTGCGCGAGCATCGCCACCGCACCGGCACGAAGGAAGGCTGCGCGGAGGGCGATTGCGGCGCCTGCACCGTGGTGCTCGGAGAACTGGGCGCGGACGATCGCGTGCGTTATCGCGCGATCAATTCGTGCATCCGTTTTCTGCCGACGATCGACGGCAAGGAACTCGTCACCGTCGAAAGCCTGGCCGACGGCGAAAAACTGCATCCGGTGCAGCAGGCGATGGTCGATCTGCATGCCTCCCAATGCGGATTCTGCACGCCGGGTTTCGTGATGAGCCTGTTCGCGCTCTACCAGCGCCAGGACACGGCGAACCGCGAGGACGTCGTCGAAGCGCTGGCCGGCAATCTCTGCCGCTGTACGGGCTATCGGCCGATCATCGACGCCGGCTGCGCGATGGCGGACTATCCGGCTCCCGCACGCTGGTCGCGCGCCGATGCGCAGAGCCCGACCCGCTCGCAGCTGCTGCAGGCCTTGCGGCGCGAGGCGCCGTTGCGTCTTGCCGGGTTCGTCGCGCCGCGCAGCGTCGACGAATTGGCGCAGGCGCTGGAGGACGATCCGGACGCGCTTCTGCTCGCCGGCGGCACCGACGTCGGCCTCTGGGTGACCAAGCATCTGCGCGAGCTGCCGAACCTGATCCACCTCGGCGAAGTAAGCGAACTCCGCAACGTCGAGGAAAAGCCGGACGGCGGTCTGCGCATCGGCGCCGCCGTATCGCTGACCGACGGCTGGGATGCGATCGTCGCGCGCATTCCCGCATTGGCCGAACTCGCCGAACGCTTCGCCTCGCCGCCGGTGCGCAATTCGGGCACGCTCGTCGGCAATATCGCCAACGGCTCGCCGATCGGCGACGCGATGCCGGCGCTGATCGCGCTCGGCGCGACGGTCGAACTGCGCCGCGGCGCCACGACGCGCGCGCTGCCGCTCGAGGCCCTGTACCTCGACTACATGAAAAAGGACCTCGCCCGCGGCGAATTCGTCGTCGCCGTGGACGTGCCGGTGCCGAATGCGGCGACGCGCGTGGCGAGCTACAAACTGTCCAAGCGCATCGATCAGGACATCTCCGCCGTCTGCGCGGCCTTCGCCGTTGAAGTCCAGGGCGAACGCATCGCGGCCGCGCGCATCGCCTACGGCGGCATGGCCGCGATTCCCGCGCGCGCGAAGCAGGCCGAAGCCGCGTTGATCGGCAAGCCTTTCGGCGAGTCGGCATTCGCCGCCGCGGCGGCGGCACTGGCCGAGGATTTCAAACCGCTGACCGACATGCGCGCGAGCGCTGCCTATCGCCTGCAGGGTGCACAGAACCTGTTGCGGCGTTTCTATTTCGAGCATGCGGCGAAGCGCGCACTGCGCACGCACGAAGCCGAGGTGTCGGCATGAAACGGCCTCGGGCTTCGCTCTCCTTTTTTGATTTTCCGGGTCCCCGTCTGCCGCGGCGAAGGCATGGCGGAAGCACCCGCAGGCTCGCGCGCAGGATGCACGCGGAAGACCGAACGGACGAAAACAAAACGGGCGCGATGAATCGCGCCCCTACGCGCTACGCGTTGGCGGGAACGGCGGCCGGGATGTCGACATGAACGACTTGTCGGCCAGACACACAGTCGGCGCGGTGATCGGCGAGCCCGTACGCCACGAGAGCGCGCACCTGCACGTATCCGGCCGCGCGGTCTATATCGACGATCTCGAGCTGCCGCCGTCGACCCTGCACGCGGCGTTCGGCATCAGCTGCGTCGCGCATGCGCGAATCAAGTCGATGGACTTGTCCGCCGTGCTGGCGATGCCCGGCGTCGTTGCCGTGGCCACGGCGCGGGACGTTCCCGGGGAGAACAATTACGGCAGCATCATTCACGACGATCCGATTTTCACCGACGGTCTCGTCCAGTACGCCGGCCAACCGCTGTTTGCCGTCGCCGCGACCTCGATGACGATCGCGCGCAAGGCGGCGCTCAAGGCCAGGATCGAGTACGAAGAGTTGCCGGCGATCCTCGACATCCGCGGCGCGATCGCCACGCACAGCTTTGTCATGCCGAGCCAGGTCCTAGCGCGCGGTCGCGCGCGCGACGAGCTGGCGAAAGCGCCGCGCCGCATGCAGGGCACGATGACGGTCGGCGGCCAGGAACCCTTCTATCTCGAAGGCCAGATCGCGATCGCGATCCCGGGCGAGGACGGCACGCTGCACGTGCATTCCTCGACCCAGCATCCGAGCGAAGTGCAGAACGTGATCGCGCACGCGCTGGGCTTGTCGGCGCATGCGGTCGTCGTGCAGTGCCGGCGCATGGGCGGCGGATTCGGCGGCAAGGAATCGCAGCCGGCGCTGATCGCCGCGGCCGCGTGCGTGCTCGCGCGCAAGACCGGGCGCCCGATAAAGCTGCGCCTCGAGCGCGATGCCGACATGCTGGTCACCGGCAAGCGCCACGGTTTCATCGCCGATTACGACGTCGGCTTCGACGATACCGGCCGCATCACGGCGCTCGCGCTCATGCTCGCCTCGAACTGCGGCTACTCGGCCGACCTGTCCGGGCCGGTCAACGATCGTGCGATCTGCCACGTCGACAATGCCTACTACATCGAGAACATCGAAATCCTCTCGCACCGCTGCAAGACGAATACGGTGTCGAACACGGCATTCCGCGGCTTCGGCGGCCCGCAGGGGATGCTCGCGATCGAGCAGGCGATCGACGATATCGCGCGCACGCTCGGGCTCGACCCGCTCGACGTGCGCCGGCGCAACTACTACGGCGCCTCGCCGCGCGACGTGACGCCGTACGGGCAGTACGTCGAGGACAACATCCTCGAACGCCTCACCGACGAGCTCGAAGCGACCAGCCGCTATCGCGAACGCCGCGCCGAGATCGCGCGCTGGAACGCGGCGAACGCGACGATCAAGCGCGGCATCGCATTCACTCCGGTGAAGTTCGGCATCTCGTTCAACGCGACGATCTTCAACCAGGCCGGCGCGCTCGTGCACATCTATACCGACGGCAGCGTGCTGCTCAATCACGGCGGCACCGAGATGGGGCAGGGCCTGTACACGAAGGTCGCCCAGGTCGTCGCCCACGAGTTCGGCCTGCCGCTCGCGGCCGTGCGGACGTCGGCGACCGATACGAGCAAGGTGCCGAACACCTCGGCGACAGCCGCGTCGAGCGGGGCCGACCTCAACGGCAAGGCCGCGCAGGCGGCGTGCGCGACCTTGCGCACGCGTCTGGTCGAGCACGCATGCAAGACGCACGGCGTCGAGCCGCACGAGGTGCGTTTCGCCGACGGCCGCGTGCGGATCGGCAACGAGCACAAGACCTTCGCCGAGCTGGTGCAATCGGCCTACGCCGCGCGCGTGTCGTTGTCGGCGACCGGCTTCTACGCAACGCCGAAGATCCATTGGGACCGCAGCCGCCTCAACGGCCGCCCGTTCTTCTATTTCGCCTACGGCGTGGCCGTGTCCGAAGTCGCCGTCGATACGCTGAGCGGCGAGACCCAACTCACCCGGGTCGACATCCTGCACGACGTCGGCGCGTCGCTGAACCCCGCGATCGACCGCGGCCAGATCGAGGGCGGTTTTCTGCAGGGCGTCGGCTGGCTGACGAGCGAAGAGCTGTGGTGGAACGACAAGGGCGAGCTGAAGACGCATGCGCCGTCGACCTACAAGATTCCCTCGGTGCGCGACTGGCCGCTGCGCGCCGACGTGCGCATCCTCGAGCGTGCGCCGAACCCCGAAGACACGATCCATCGCTCCAAGGCCGTCGGCGAGCCGCCGCTCATGCTCGCGATATCGACCTTGCATGGGATCCGCGACGCGGTCGCGTCCTGCGGCGCGCCGTGCGCTTTGCCCGACCTCGCCGCGCCGGCGACTCCGGAGTCCGTGCTGCGTGCGATCGACCAGATAAGAACTTTTGACGCGGATTGACGCGGATGGACGCAGCTCGAGCAAAGAGCCATTGCCGTAATTGCTCTATCCGCGTTAATCCGCGTCGAAAAGATTTGTCCACTTTCACTCGAGTCGCATGATCGACTATCTCTACGACTGGGCCAGTCTGTTGGGCCGCTGGCTGCATCTGATCACCGGCATCGCCTGGATCGGCGCGTCGTTCTATTTCGTCTGGCTCGACAATTCCCTGCTGCCGCCCAAACGCAAGGAGCTGATCGACGCCGGCGTCGGCGGCGAGGTCTGGGCCGTGCACGGCGGCGGTTTCTACAATGCGCAAAAGTATAAAACCGCGCCGGCGGAGCTGCCCGAGCCGCTGCATTGGTTCTACTGGGAGGCCTACACGACCTGGCTGTCGGGTTTCTTCCTGCTCTGCCTGCTCTACTTCGGCCAGGCCGAGATCTATCTGATCGATCCTGCCGTGATGGCGCTGTCGAAGCCTGTCGCGATCGGCATCGCGGTCGCTTTTCTCGCCGGCGGCTGGCTGATCTACGACGTGCTGTGCCGCTTCTTCTTCCAGCGCAGCGAGCGCGTGCTTGGCTTGATCGTCGCAGTCGTGCTGAGCATCGCGGCCTGGGCGTTGTGCCACCTCTACGGCGGCCGCGGCGCCTACATCCTGTTCGGCGCGACGATCGGCACGATCATGGTCGCGAACGTGTTCTTCGTCATCATCCCGGGCCAGCGCGAAATGGTGCGCGCCAAGAAGGAAGGGCGGCCGCTCGATCCGGTCTACGGCCTGCGCGGCAAGCAGCGCTCGGTGCACAACACCTATTTCACCCTGCCCGTGCTGTTCGTGATGATCTCCAATCACTATGCGCTGACCTACGGCGCGAAGTGGAACTGGCTCGTGCTGATCGCGATGAGCTTCGCCGGCGCCGCGATCCGCGCCTGGTTCGTGATGCGGCACAAGGCGCACGAGCGCGGCGGCAAGACATCGCCCGTGCCGCTGGCGCTGGGCCTGATCGTGCTTGCCGGCGTCGCCGCCGCGCTCGCGCCGCGCACGGGTACGTCCACGCAAGGAGCCTCGCGCGACCCCGCCGCGGCGGCACGGCGCTTCGCCGCGGTGCGGGCGATCATCGACCAGCGTTGCGTGACCTGCCACGCGCCGAATCCGAGCTTCGCCGGTTTTGCCGCTCCGCCCAAGGGCGTGCTGCTCGACACTCCCGATCATATCCTCGCGCACACGGTCGCCATGCAGACCCAGCTCGCCACGCGGGTGATGCCGATCGGCAACATCACGCAGATGACCGATGCCGAGCGCGAAACGGTGCTGGCGTGGCTCAGGGACGGCGCGCCGAGATAGCGGCTTCTCCGCAGCGGAGCCGCATCGACCCGACACGCAAGCGGCCGGCGTGAGGCATTCCCCGGCGCGCATTCGGCGGCGACGGGCTCCATGCCGCGGATTCGATCGGGCGTTGGGGAAATCCGGCCGGTACGTTTCCGATTGCCTGGATATCGAAAGCGCAATACAGTCGCCGGCGCGATGCGTCACCGCAAGAATCGTTCACTGGCTATTCTGACGGCGGGGTTGCAATGGTCGTTCCGGATTTTCTGCGAGACGAAGCGATCGGATTCCTGGGCATCGGCGGCCTGATCGAGCTGATCCGCTCCGGCGACTATGCCGCGCTGGCGACCTGGAAAGGATTCACCTCGGTCGTTGCGCCGCTCGTGCCGCTGCTGTTGTTGATCGAAGTGGCGACGGCGATGTTCCGGCGCCGTTTCCTCGACGATGGCTACGGCATGACCTTCCTGATCTATCTGTTCAACAGCGTGGTCGGCCGGATGATTTCGATCGCCGCCGTGGGCTTCTGCATAGGCTTGCTGCAGCCGCTGGCGCCGTTCCACGTCGGATTCACCTGGTACGGATGGATCTACGGCTATCTCGTCTGGGAGTTCGCCCATTTCGTCTATCACTTTCTCGCGCACAAAGTGCGCCTGCTCTGGTGCCTGCATTCCACCCATCACACGCCGCGCTCGATGAACCTGATGGTCGGCAACGCGCATTTCTTTCTGGAAGGGCCGTATGCCGACGTGGTGCGCACCAGTATCTGCATGCTCGCCGGGCTCGATCCGCTTCTGCTGTTCGCGATCATGTTCATCGACGGCGTGTGGGGCGGGTTCATCCACGTCGGCGAGGGATTGTTCCGACACGGGCGCATCCGCGCACTCGAGGCAATCCTGCTCGCTCCCATGCATCATCGTGTGCACCATGCGAGCAATCCGCTCTACATGGACACCAACTTCTGCAACCTGCTCAATGTCTGGGACCGGTTGTTCGGCACCTACCAGAATGCGCACGGGGATATCGCGATCGAATACGGCATCACCCGCCGGATGAATCCGAACAGTTTCATGGACGTGTACTTCGGCGAGTTCGCCGCGCTCTGGGGCGATTTCCGCGCGGCCCCCGGTCTGCGCAACAAGCTGCTTTATCTGGTCATGCCGCCGGGCTGGAGCCACGACGGCAAACACAAGACCGCGGCGGTGGCCCGGCGCGAATACCTGCAGGGCGCCGCCCGGAGCTGAGCCCTCAACGCACCTCGAGTTCGAATATGCGCGTGGCGGGATCGCCGTTTTGCGCGGGCACGCGGACGACGAGCTTGACGTAGCGCGCCTCGATCGGAGCGATCGGGTGACGGCTGACGTCGGCGGTGTTGTCGCCCACCTCGACGACGCGTCGCCAATGCGCGCCGTCGGCCGAGACGAGAATTTCAAATGCGCGCGTATTCCAGGCCCGCGCCTCGCCGCCGGCACCTGCGTGCCGGATCGTGAACTCGCGGATTCGACGCGCCGCGCCGAGATCGACCTGCAGCCACGCCGGCCGCGCCAGCGAGCAGAACTTGTCGAGGATGCTCGACAAGGTGCCGTCCACCGCGTTGCCCGCGGGTTCGCTGGCTTTGCACGCGGGCGAACCCGTCGCCGGCCGGTGCAGGGCGAAGTCGACGTCGGCGTCGGCACGGGCGATGCCGGTCGACAGGAAGAGCGCAGCGGCAGCGGCGCGCGCCGACGCGGACAACGCGCGTTTCGAACCGGATGGCGTAGGCATTGCGTTTTCCCGTTTCCTGGTGCGCGTAGCTTGCCCGAAATCCTCGCCGCAGACAGCGCGGCGGGATCGATCTGCGTTTGGCCGCGTTCGCGGCGACGGTTGCGGAAGCGGAGATCGGTTGCGCTCAGATTGCCTTGAGTCGCTGCCGCATCGCATCGATGTCGAAGCGGTCGATGTAGGCGGGGATGTTGCGCCAGACGGTGTGGTAGCCGAAGCCGCCGTCGAACATCTCGGCGCGCGCATCGGCCTTGTCCCAGCCTTCGACGGCCATGCGGTACGCGGCGCAGACGGTGCCGGTGCGGTCGGCGCCGTGCCAGCAGTGGATCAGGACCGGGCCGTGGCGCCGCGATTTTTCGATCGTCGCGAGCGCGCGCGCGACTTCGTCGTCGTCGATGTCCCAGGTGTTGATGCGGAAGCGCACGAGCGCGATGCCGCTGTCCGCAAAGCGGCGCTCGTCGCCGTTGAACGCGCGCAGCGAAACCACGGTACGGATGCCGAGCCCGGCCAACGCCGGCACGTGGCGGCTGCGCGGCTGCGCACTGCGATAGAGCGTGTCGCTCAAGCGGTGCAGGTTGTCCACGCCGAATTCGGGCAGCGGTTGCGCCCAATGCGCGGGGCGGGAGGTCATGCGTTCGATCCGCGAGCGCCTACAGGCGGTAGGCCACGGTCTTCATCACGTTGCTGGCGAAGCGCATCAGCATCGGGATCGGCGCGGGCAGGTCGATGCCGCCGGCCTGCCGCGCATGGCGGCCATGGCGTGCCTCGTCTTCCTGCATCTGCACCACCACGGCGCGGCTCGCGGCGTCGCCGGCGGGCAGCGTTTCCAGGTGCTCGCCGAGATGCGCCTCGACCTGGCGCTCGGTTTCGACGACGAAGCCCAGGCTCACCTCGTCGCTGATCAGCGCGGCGACCGCGCCGAGGGCGAAGCTGCCCGCGTACCAGAGCGGGTTGAGCAGGCTCGGGCGGCTGTGCAGCGCGTCGAGACGCTGCGCACACCAGGCGAGATGGTCGGTCTCCTCCGCGGCCGCCTGCAACAACTGGTCGCGCGTACCGGCATGGCGCGCGACCGCGGCCTGGCCGGAATACAGCGCCTGCGCGCAAACTTCGCCGGTGTGGTTCACCCGCATCAGGCCGGCGGCATGGCGCCGCTCGTCCTCGTTCAGGTCGGCTTCGACGGTGCCCGCGGCGGGCGAAGGGCGGGACGCTTCCGGAGTCGTGCCGAACGCCGTGCCGATGGCGCGTTCGACCTCGATCAGGATGCGGTCGGAAAGGGAAGGATGGCGGAAGAGCATGCGGACATTTTCGGCTTCGAGGGAAGCCAGCGCAATCGGCCCACGCCATGCGGCATTCACCGCCGCCCGCTTGACATATCGGGCGCAAGCCCTAACAATCACGCCCCCTCCGTGCGGCATGGGGCCATTGCGCCTCGCGGCAGCGAACCCAACCACGCTGCATCGCGCCGTCTCGGCGGAAGGATTTCGGCTAGGTAGCTCAGATGGTTAGAGCGCGGCACTCATAATGCTGAGGTCGGCGGTTCGATCCCGCCTCTAGCCACCAACAAAAGGCCCGATGGATCATGAGGCCGTCGCACAGAAGCCCGCGCACGCCGCGGGCTTCTTCGTTTCGCCTCGGCGAAACCGCGCTTACTCGGGGATCTCGAAGACCACCCTGAGCCCGGCGCCGGCGGCGTTCTCCGCGCGGATGCGGCCGCCGTGCATATCGAGGATGCTGCGGCAGATGCTCAGGCCCAGGCCGCTGCCCTTGCCGTCGTCGTAGGCGGGGTCCGGCACGCGCACGAAGCGTTCGAAGATGCGTTCGAGTTCTCCCGCCGGCAGGCCGCGGCCCTGGTCTTCGACGGCGACGCGCCATCCTTGCCCGTCCACTTTCGAATCGAGGCGGATTTCGCTTCGCGCCGGCGCGGCTTTGATCGCGTTGCTGATCAGGTTGAGCAGAACCTGGCGGATCCATTTCGCGTCGAAACGGATCGCGCCCGCGCCTTCGTGGGCGAAGCGGAAACGCAGGCCGCGGTGCTCGACCAGCGCGCTGGCGTCGGGGCTGAAGCCGCGCAGGAAGGGGCCGGGATCCTGGGCGACCAGATCGAGCCGCGTCACCTTGGCGTCGACGCGCGAGAGGAACAGCAGCTGGTCGATGATGTGGTCGAGATGGGCGATCTCTTCGAGCAGGATGTGCAGCGTCTCCTCCTGCGAAGGGACGAACTTGCCCTCGACGAGCAGCTTTTCCGCGTGCAGGCGCACGAGCGACAGCGGCGTCTTCAGTTCGTGCGAGGCCTCGGCGGTAAAGCGGCGGATCTGGGCGAACGAGATTTCGAGACGGTCGAACATCTCGTTGAGCAGGCGCGCGAGATCGGAGATTTCATCGCGCTCGTCGGCGACCGGCATGCGTTCGCTGAGATTGTCCGAGCCGATGTGGCGCGCCGTTTCCGCGATCGAACGCACCGGGCGCAGGGCGAGCCGGCTCAGGCCGTAGCCGATCGCCACGCTCGTGAGCAGCATGCCGACGAGCAGGGCGGCGCAGACCTCGACGTAGCCGCGCAGGACCGCATCGGTCTGCGACGACGGCGTGGCGATGACGATGTCGAGGCCGTCGAGCACGAACTCGCCGACGCGCACCGGCCCCGTGCCGGGAATGACCGCGTCGTAGAGATGCTCGCCGACCACGTCGGGAATGGCAACGCCGTTGAGATTGTGCGAATAGAACAGGGTATGCGTCGTCGGGTTGTGCACGTTGACGTAGAACAGCGCCGACGCCGACTCGGTGGTTTCGCGGATGCGCCGGTCGATCTGGTCCAGGTCGAGCGACGCGTAGTCCGGGCCGAGATGGGCCTTGATCTGCTGCGCCTCGGTCTCGTTGAGCAGATCGAGGCCGTGCACGAGGCGCGTTTGCAGCAGCTCGTAGCCGACCACGAACAGGCAGGCCAGGGCGACGGTGGCCGCGAGGGCATACCACCCGGCGAGCCGCATGCCGATCGAATGAAACATGCTTATCCGCTTTGCTGAAACAGCAAAGGCAAAATCAAAATCCAAATCGAAAGAACATCACGAAGACACGAAGAGCACGAAAAAACACGAGGAGACCCGGACGCGTCAACAGCTCCGGTTTTCCTTCGTGGCTCCATCTTCGCGCTCTTCGTGTCTTCGCGGTTCAATCTTTTGCTCTCGGCTTTGTCGACTGATCGCAGAGGCATGGAGTGGAACATGGGCACGGCGCCGCTTCGTCGCGCTCAGATCAATTGGTAGCCGACGCCGCGCACGGTCTTGAACAGCGGCTTGTCGAAGCCCGGCTCGAGCTTGGCGCGCAGCCGGCTCATGTAGACGTCGAGCAGGTTGGTGTCGATGTCGTAGTGCGAGGCCCAGATCTTCTCCGAGATCAGCGTGCGCGTCAGCGTGCGCCCGGGGTTGTGCATGAAGATCTCGAGCAGGGCGAACTCGCGGCTGGTCAGGTCGATCGTCGCGGCGTTGACGCGCACGGTGTGGCTGAGCAGGTCGACCTGGATGCCGCGGTGTTCGAGCGTGGTCTGCTTGACCGCGCCCTGGCGGCGGATCAGCGCGCGCACGCGCGCGAGCAGTTCCTCGAAACTGAAGGGCTTCTGCAGATAATCGTCGGCGCCGTGGTCGAGGCCGGCGATGCGGTCGTCGACGGTGTCGCGCGCGCTGAGGATGAGCACCGGTTCGACGAAGCCGCTCTGGCGCCATTCGCGCAGCAGGGCGAGGCCGTCGCCGTCGGGCAGGCCCAGATCGAGCACGATGACGTCGTAGTTGGTTTCGCACAGCGCATTGCGCGCGTCCCTGCAGTTGCGCACCCACTGCACCGTGTAGGCGCGTTCGGCCAGCCCCTGCCTGAGGAACTCGCCGAGGCGTTGCTGATCTTCGACGATCAGGATCTTCATAAGGCGGAACACATCGTGGCCGGTGCGAGCGCACACAATAATCAGACAGTATTCGCAAACGCCATCTGCGCTGCAACACCAGTCTGAATTCTCTTTAAGAATCGCTTCAGGGCGGCGAAAGGTTGCGGGACTAAGGTGTGTTCCGCGCTACGCCGCGGGATGCGCTTTCGATCATCGGGGATCATTGCGGCGGCCAGGCCAAGAAACTCAACAGAACCGGCCAAAGCCGACACCGGGAGGAATACATGCTTCGCATTGCAACGCTGTTCGCGGCCTTCGCCGCCGCCGCAGCCTCGGTCCATGCGGCCGGCGCTCCGGACAAGATCTACGCGCAGGAACTGGTCGATCTGGCCGTCGCCGCGCATCCGGAAATCGCGCAGGTGGAAATGCACGTGACGCCGCCGAAGGCGGCCGACAACGTCGTCGTCGCCGCCTACAACGGCCATCTCGGCGAGAAGGCCGACGCGGAGGACCTCGAGGTGATCAAGACCGGCAAGCCGAGCGCCGGCGTCAACAAGGCCGGCGACCGCTACGAGGTCAACCTGCCGCTGCTCGACGCTTCGCGCCGCACCGTCGGCGGCATCGGCATCGCGTTCAAGTACAAGGCCGGCGACGACAAGGCGGCCCTGGACAGGAAAGCCGCGGAAATCCGCGATCGCCTGGCGCGGCGGATTTCCCACGTCGCCAACCTGATGGAGAAGACGCCGGTCGATCCGGCCGTGCCGACGCACACGCTGGCGCAGAAGCTCGTCGACGACGCGCTCGACGCGAACAAGGACGTCGTCATCATCGCGATCCACGCCGCCGCGCCGAGCAATCCGGAATATCCGATCGTCGCCTCGAACATCGGCCGCATCGGCAAGCACGCCGACGAGGACGATCTGGGCGTGATCAAGACCGGCACGCCGCGTCTGGAAGTCAACGAATCGGGCGACCGCTTCGAATCCGAAGGCGTTCTCCACGATGCCGGCGGCAAGGTCATCGGCGCGGTCGGCATCGTCTTCCCGTACAAGAAAGGCGACGACCAGCAGGCGCTGCACAGGCGTGCCGAGAGCCTGCGCGGCGCCATGGCCGCGCAGATTTCCGGCGCCGACAAGCTGCTGCAGCCGGCGCACTGACAGGCACGCGACGAACAGACCCAGGAGAACCGACATGCCGATGCACAAACCGCTCGTTCGTACGTTGATCGCCGGCCTCGTCGCCGCCGCGCTGTGGCAGGCGTCCTGCGCGACGGCGCAGGACAAGCCGGTGGCGCCGGCCGCCGCGCAGGCTCCCGCCCTCGTCGCCGCCGGCAAAGCGGAACTGCCGGGCTACGAGGGCGATTTCGACCATTTCGAAGTCGACCTCAAGGGCAATCGCCTGTTCCTCGCCGCCGAGGATCACAATACGCTCGAGGTGTTCGACCTGAAGTCGCTCCAGCATCTGAAGACGATCGCAGGCCTGGAGACCCCGCACGGTCTGCTGTATCTGCCCGAGGTGAACAAGCTCATCGTCACCCAGACCGGCTCCGACGGCGCGACCAAGGCCGTCGACGGCGCGAGCTACAAGATCGTCGGCTCGTTCGCGCATACCAAGGGGGCGGACTCGATCGCCTACGACGCCCCGCGCAAGCGCCTCTACGCGGTCGCCGGCGGGCGCGACATGAAGCAGACCAGCTCCTGGCTCGTCGAGATCGACCCGTATACCGGCAAGAACTACGGCGAGCTCAAGTTCGATACCGACAAAGTCGAGGCGATGGCGATCGAGGAACACGGCGACAAGATCTACATCAACGTCACCGGCAAGAACGAGATGGCCGTGGTCGACAAGAAGACGCGCAGCGTCGTCGCCACCTGGCCGATCAAAACGGAAGGCAAGAATGCGCCGCTCGCCTTCGACGAGGCGGCACGGCGGCTGTTCGTGGTGACGCGCGGCCCGGGCAAGCTGCTCGTCGTCAATGCCGATACCGGCGCGACGATCGCGCAGTTCAAGGCCCCCGAGCGCTGCGACCAGGTCCTGTTCGACAAAGCCCGCAAGCGCATCTACGTGCTCGGCGGCGAAGGCTATATCGGCGTGTTCGCCGAAAAGGACGCCGACCACTACGAGGAACTGCCGCGCATCACCTCGGCGCCCGGCGCGAAGACGGGCATCCTCGTGCCCGAATTGAACAAGCTGTTCGTCGCGGCTTCGCCGGGGGAGACCAAGGCGATGGCGGCGGTACTGGTCTATAACGTCAACTGAGGAACTTCCGGCTGCGGGAGTTTTTCGAGGGCGTCCTTCGACAAGCCCGGGGCGGGCGGACAACCGGTTCGGACAATCGCTAAATCGGCGGCTGCCGTGGGGACGGCTGCCGCAATAGATGAATTCAACAGGGAGCAACGCGGCACAAACGAGTTACACATCTCACAGCACACAAGCCGCGGGGGCACGTATCCCCGAGGCACCCTTGGGAGGGAGATATGCGTAGCCACAATCTGATTTCGTTCGGAGCGGCGTCGACCCTGGCGCTGTGCATCGGCACCGCGCTGGCCCCCGATGCCTATGCGCAAACCGCCGCGTCGACGGGCCAGACCACAAAAACGCAGGACAAGCAGGCCGGCGAGAAGGAGGAGACTCAAAACCTCGGCGAAGTGACCGTCACCGGCAGTGCGATCCGGTCGGCCCCGGACGAGGTCGTCGTGCCGGTGGTGACGATCGACGCAGCGCAGATCGCGCAGTCGGGCGTCGCGACCAACGCCCTCGAAATCCTGCGCAAGACGGTCCCGGCGTTCGCCGGACGCAGCAACGCCGGCAACAGCAACGCGAACAACAACAACCAGAACACGGCCGGCGGATCGCAGCTGCAATTGCGCAACCTGCCGACCCTGATCCTGGTCAACGGGCGCCGCGTCGCCAACAGCGGCGTCGGCGGGATCAACGGCAAGAACTTCGTCGACGTCAGCCAGATCCCCGCGCAGGCGGTCGATCGCATCGAGGTGCTCGCCGACGGCGCTTCTTCGCTGTACGGCTCCGACGCGATCGGCGGCGTGGTCAATTTCATCCTGAAATCCGACTACGAAGGCGTGACCGCAGGCGCGCGCATGGGCGACGCCGACGGCAACTACGGCGAGCGATCGGCCTGGCTCAGCGGCGGCGGCACGTTTGCCGGCATCAAGGTGGTCGCGACGCTGAGCGCCAATCTGTCCGATCCGCTGTACCAGAACACGCGATCCTTCACCAGCCCGCTCTACGGCAAGACCTCGTCGATTCCCGGCGCAGTCGGCGGCGGAAATTACCTGCTCGCCGGCGGCCTGAATTCGCCGAGCCAGAAAAATCCGGTCGGGGCGAACGCCACCGCCGGTTCGATCAACGATCTGGTCAACAACGGTACCTACCTGAAGACGAGCCCGGCGGCGATCGCGGCGGGTTTCGATGTGTCGCCGTACCAGACTCTGCTGTTGCGCCAGAATCAACTCGCCTTCGTCGCGAATCTTTCCAAGACGCTGATCGAAGACAAGCTGGAAGCGTTCGGCGACGTGGAGGTTTCGCACGGGCGCAGTTTCACGCGCTGGCTGCCGGTCGCCGCCACCGGCATCGCGGTGCCCGCCGGTGCGCCCTACAACCCGTTGAAGACGGCATTCAGCGGCGTGGCCTTTACCTATCTTCCGGACACGCACAATTTCTACAACGACGTCACGGCCTACCGCGTGACCGCCGGTCTGCGCGGACATTTCAGCGAAGACTGGTCTTGGGAAACCGCCGCCGTCTACAGCCGCAGCGACCTCGAGCAGACCCAGGGCAACCTCATCTACAAGCCGAACCTGGCGAAGGCCATCGCCGGCGGCTTCGACGCGAACGGAAACGCGGTGGCGGGCGGCGCCTACAGCAAGGTGTACGCCAATTATTCCCTGAGCGGCCCGCTGGTTCTGCAGCCCGCGCTCAACCCGTTCGCGCGCGCCGCAGGCGTCGATCCGGCCTCGCTCGCCAACCTGTACGGCAGCGAGCTGATCAATGCCCGCAGTTCGCTCGCCTCGGTCGACGCGAGCGTCACCGGCAAGCTGTTCCATTTGCCGGCCGACGAGGTGGAGGTCGCCTTCGGCGTCAGTGCGCGGCGCGAAAGCCTGTCCGGCCACGCCGACCCGAACGGACGCGTGACCGATCCCGCCACCGGCAGCACGGCCGGCAACGACCAGCAATGGCTCGGCGGCACCTATGCCGATCCGTTCTCCAGGAGCCGCAACATTCGCGGTGCGTTCGTCGAACTGCGCGTCCCGATCGCGGGCAAGGATTGGAATTTCCCCGGCGCGAACGCACTCGACATGACCCTTGCCGGCCGCGAAGAGCGGTACAGCGACGCCGGCTCGTCCTTCGTGCCGAAGATCGGCTTCCGCTGGGAGCCGTTCGACAAGCAGTTCATCGTGCGCACCAACTATTCGAAGTCGTTCGCCGCGCCCTCGCTGTACGCGGAGTACGGCCCCACCGACACGCGCCAGGTCGGCGCAGGCGTGATCCAGGGCGTGTTCGGCAGCAACTACACCGCGATGCCGTTCAACGGCGAGGACGGCAACAATCCGAATCTGAAGCCGGCGAAGTCGACCTCGCGTCTGCTCGGCTTTACCCTGCGCCCGAATGCGGTGCCCGGATTGTCGCTCGCGGTGGATTATTCGGATATCTCGCTCAAGGGCTTTGCGGGAGGCATCGGTTTCAATACGATTCTGACGAGCATCAACACGCTCGGCGCGGCGTCGCCGTACTTCGCCAATCTTGCAGTCGATGCCTTCCCGGGAACGGCGGGGGCGGCGCAGCCGTTCACCCACGCGGGCGATCTGCTCGCCTTCCTGACCAGCGCGGCGACCGGCAAGGGCGACCCGAATCAGGCGCAGCGCCTCTACGTCGTCGACCAGTTCCGCAATCTTGCCTCGCTGACCGAGCACTCGTTCACCGTCGCCGCCGACTATGCGATACCGACCGAACGTTTCGGCACGTTCCGCTTGTCCACGAACGGCGCGGTGTTCAACAAATTCAAGTTCCAGCCGCTGCCCGGTTCCGCCTTCATCGAATACGCAGGCCACACCAACAATGCCGGGGCGAGCGGCGGATTCGGGGGAACCTTGCCGAAATACCGTTTCTACTCGACTCTCGACTGGACCGACCGCGAGTGGGAGGTCACTCTCGGCAACACCTACGCCTCCGCAGCCAGCGACACCGGCGTGAACGGCACTTCGACCCCCCCGATCCACGTCGCCAGCTACCTCGCCTGGGACATCCGCGTCGGCTACGACATCCATCCCGCCGACGGCAAGGCGATCAAAGACATCAAGATCGCCGTCGGCATGAACAACATCGCCAACCGCATGCCGCCGCTCGCGCCTCGCGCCTTCGTCGACAACAGCGCCGACGTCGCCGCGTTTTCGCCGATCGGACGCCTGACCTATGCCTCGGTCCAGATGGAATTCTGATCACCACTTTCGCCGTTCATGACCTGGAGTAACGTGAAGATGAAATCCTCCCCCGCCGCCCGCGCCTTGCGTCGTTCGAGTCTGGCCGCGCTGTCGGTGCCGCTGTTCCTGCTTGCCACGGCCGCCTCGGCGGCACCGTTCTACCGTCTCGAATCGGCGACGACGCTCAAGGGCAAGTCGCCCGATTGGGACTACGTGGCGCTCGACGCGACGCGTCCGTACCTGTTCATCGGCCGCCGCGGCGACGGTGCGGCGGTGTTCGATCTCGCCGCGAAGAAGGTGCTGAAGACGCTCGACCAATCGGAGGGCGCCGGCGCGATCCGTCTCGTGCCCGAGTTCGATCTCGGCTACACCGCGAACGAAGACGGCACCTCGACGATGTTCAAGCTGTCGACCCTGAAGACGCTCAAGCGCGTGGCGTTCGGCAAGGACTGCGATTCGGTGTTCTACGATCCGAAGTCCAAGCAGCTCGTGTTCACGATGGGCGACAGCGAAGCGCTGGCGTTCATGGACGCGAAAACCGGCAGCGTCGGCGGCACGTTGAAGATGGACAGCCACAAGCTCGACGGTTCGGCGCCCGACGGGCAGGGCAACATGTTCGTCGCCGAGCGCGACAAGAACCGCGTCGCCAAGATCGACGTCGCTCAACGCAAGCTGCTCGCCGAGTGGCCGACGGAGGGCTGCGTCCAGCCGACCGGCCTCGACTACGACCCCGCGAGCAAGCGCATCTTCGTCGGCTGCCGCGGCGACAAGCCCGTGCTCGCCGTGCTCGACGCGGACAGCGGCAAGGTGGCGACGACGCTGCCGATCGGCCACGGCGTCGACGGCGTCGTCTTCGACGCGGCGACGCGCCAGATCTACACCTCGAACGGCGTCGACGCCAATCTCGTCGTCTACGCCCAGGCCGATGCCGACCATTACAAACTCGTCGAAGCGGCGACCACGCGGCCCTACGCGCGCACGATGGCGCTCGATGCGAAGACCAAGAAGGTCTACGTGGTGACGGCCGAGGGGGTGGCCGATCCGTCGAAGAAGATCAACACCGCGGTGACGGCGTTCTATCCGAACACGTACTACGACGACACGTTCACCGTGCTCACCTATTCGCGTTGACGCCGGATCCATCCATCAAGGGCTTCCACCATGCCGACGACCCACGTATCGCCCATCGCCAAACCGCCGACCGCCGCCGCCGAGCCGTTCTGGCCGAACGGCTGGTGGAAGCTCATGGAACTTCGCATCGGCGTGGTGCCGCTGCCGATCTATCTGCTGCTCGCGGTGTTGCTCGCCGCGCTGGTCTACCTCAACGCGCTGCCGAACGAAGTCAACGTGATGATCGCCGTGCTCGCGATCGGCGGCTTCACCTGCAGCGAAATCGGCAAACGCCTGCCGCTGATCAGGCACGTCGGCGCCGCGGCGATCTTCGCCACCTTCATTCCCTCGGCGCTGGCGTACTACAAGGTGCTGCCCGACGTCGTGGTGAAGAACGTCACCGACTTCACCAAGTCGACGAACTTCCTCTACCTGTTCATCGCCTGCATCATCGTCGGCAGCATCATGAGCATGGACCGCAACGTGCTCGTGAAGGGCTTCCTCAAGATCTTCGTGCCGTTGGCCGCGGGCTCGGTGGCGGCGGCCGTCGTCGGCACCCTGGTCGGCACCTTGCTCGGCCTCGGCGCCTCGCACACCTTCTTCTTCATCGTCGTGCCGATCATGGCCGGCGGCGTCGGCGAGGGCGCGATCCCGCTGTCGACCGGCTATGCCGACATCCTGCACCAGAAGCAGGGCGATCTGTTCGCGCAGATCCTGCCGATGGTGATGCTCGGCAGCCTGACCGCGATCCTGTTCTCGGGCGCGCTCAACACGATCGGCAAGAAGTATCCGCACCTGACCGGCGAGGGCCGCCTGCAGCCCGGCGAGCGCGACGACATGGAGCCGGCGCAGGAGGAAGTCGGCGCGCACATCGACGTCAGCCACATCGCCGCCGCGGGCCTGACCGCGATCTCGCTCTACGTCGTCGGCCTGTTGAGCTACAAGCTGTTCGGCTTTCCGGCGCCGGTGGCGATGCTGTTCGTCGCCGTGATCTTCAAGATCGCCCACATGGTGTCGCCGCAGCTGCAGCAGGGCGCCTTCGTCGTCTACAAGTTCTTCTCCGTCGGCGTCACCTATCCGCTGCTGTTCGCGATCGGCGTATCGATGACGCCGTGGGACAAGCTGATCGCCGCCTTCACCCTGGCCAACCTGATCACCATCGTCGCCACGGTCGCCGCGCTGATGGCCACCGGCTTCTACGTCGGCCGCCGGATCAACATGCATCCGATCGAGACGGCGATCGTGAACGCCTGCCACAGCGGCCAGGGCGGCACCGGCGACGTCGCCATCCTGACCGCGGCGAACCGCATGGTGCTGATGCCGTTCGCGCAGATCGCCACGCGCATCGGCGGCGCGATCACGGTCACGCTGGCGCTGATCGCGCTGGCCAAGTTCGGTTCGTAGCGATGTCTGCGCGAGCGCGCCGGCAGGCCCGGCAACCGGCATGAGCGAACCGCCCGAGCCCGATTCCGCGGCGCTGGCCGCGCAGTTCACGCGCCAGGGCGGCGCGATCGGCGCCTTTTCCACCAAAGCCGCCGACTACGCCGCCGCGCGGCCGCGCTATCCGGCCGCGCTGTTCGAGAGGCTGCGCGCGACCGGCGCCCTGTTTCCGTCGGCGCGGATCGCCGACATCGCGGCCGGCACAGGGCTGTTTACCGGGCAGCTGCTCTACCGCGGCTACAGCGTCGTCGCGGTCGAGCCCAATGCGGCCATGCTCGCGGTCGCCGACGCAACGCTCGCCCAGTACCGCAAATACCGCAGCCTCGCGGCGAGCGCCGAAGCGACGACGCTCGCCGACGCCTCGGTCGATCTGATCACCGCCGCCCAGGCATTCCATTGGTTCGACGTCGAGGCGGTGCGCCGCGAGTGGTTGCGCGTGCTCAGTCCGCAGGGCCGTGTCGTCCTGGTCTGGAATACGCGGCCGCTGACCGATCCGCTGCAGAAGGCTCTCGACGATCTGCTCGGCGAATTCGGCAGCGGCAGACAGGCCGTGCTCGACCGACGCCAGGATTTGTCGAAAGTGCCCGCGTTCTTCGCCGCGAAAGCGTTCGACCGCTTCGAGCTCGCGCACACCCAGCAGCTCGACCGCGAAGGTTTCATCAGCCTCGCCCTGTCGCGCTCCGCAATGCCCGACCGCGACACGGCCGAAGGGGAACGCGCCGTGCTGCGCCTTGCGCAGTTGTTCGAGACGCATGCCCGCGACGGCAGGGTCGACGTGCCCTATCGCACGGTGGCCTTCGTCGGTCGGCCGAAGCCGGAGTAAACCGGCGCCGCCCTCGTGCGCCGGTTTGTGCATCGCTTACCTTGCGCGCTGCAGTTTCGCGCGTTCGCGCACGGCTTCTTCGGCCGACAACGGCAGATAGCGCTGCGGGGTATCGGCGATGATCTGTTGGCCTTCGCGCGACAGCACGAGGCGCAGGAACTCGCGCGCGAACGGAGTCAGCGGAGCGCGCGCATAGATCAGCAGGTAGCGGTCGAGCGGATAGCGGCCGGCGCGGATATCGGCTTCGGTCGGGGCCGTCGCGGTTCTATCCGGCGCGGCCGCGAGTGCGAGCGGGCGCACCTTCTCGGTGGCGCGCATCACGGCGGCGAAGCCGATGCCGAGCGGATCGGCACCGACGCGTTCGACGACCTCGCGCGATTGGTGGAATTGCGCGGTCGGCCTGGCCGGCGGCATCGTGCCGAGCACGCGTGCATCGAAGAACAGGGCGAGCGGTGTGTCGGGTTCGAGCGCGTAAAGATGGATCGGCCGATCGGCCCAGTCGCCGCGCGCGCCGAGGTCGCTCCAGCGCGTCGCCTTGCCGGCGAAGGCGAGGGCGAGCCGGGCCAGCGTCAGCGTGCGCAGCGGGTTGTCGGAGTGGACGAAGACCGCGAGCGGTCCGCTCAGCGCACGCGGATCGAGCGAAGCGTGGGCGATGCGGAATTCGATCGGTTCCGCGGCGTGCGAAAGGCGGCGATAGTCGGCGAGCTGGTCCGGCGTGAACTCGGCGCCCATCGGCGCCAGCGCGCTCGTGCCCGCGGCGAGCGCGGGCGGCGCCGCGCGCGTGCCGGTCAGTTCGAGTCGGAAGCGCGTGCCGGGATGCGTGGCGGCGTAGAGCGCGGTGAAGGCGTCGAACATCGTGCGCATGTCGTTGTAGCCGACGATGCGGATCGCGCCGTCCGCCGTCAGCCAGGATTCTTCGTGGGCAACGGCCGCAGCGGCAGGAACGTAAGGCGGCAGAGCAGGATCGACGCCGCCGGCGTGCGCGCCGGCGCACGCGAACGGCAACAGCGCTGCCGCAATGCCATGCCGCAGAGGCCGATGCCGCGCCGCCGTCATGGCGCCGCGTCCGCGAGCGCGCGGCGCGAGGCCTCGGCCTGCGCGGGCGTCAGCGGGAGGAAGCGCATGCGGTCGAGGGCCACCGCCTGCTGCCCTTGTCGGCTCAGGACGAACAGGAGGAACTCGCGCAGCGCCGGCGCCGGAGTTTCGCCGGGCGCGACGCGGAAGCCGAGATAGATCCGGCGGGACAGCGGATAGTCGCGGCGTGCAACCTGTTCGGGCGTGCCGGCGTAGTACGGTCCGCGGTTCGTTTCGGCGACGGCCAGCGTCTTCACCCCGGGGACGGCGTAGGCGAATCCGCTGTAGCCGATGCCGAGCGGATCCTCGGCGACGTGATGCACGATCGCGTCGAGCGCGGACTCGCCGGCACGGTCGATCTGTTCGCGGATGTCGTCGCGGAATTCGCCGCCGCGCAGCACGCGCTGCTGGAAGAAGTTGACGACGCCGGGCGGATTGCCGGTCTCGCGCCGATGCAGCATGCCGTAGGCGTGGATGCGGCGCGGCTCCCGGTCGTCGCCGACGCCGAGCTGCCTCCAGGTTTCGATCGAGCTACCGCCGCGGCGCCGCTCCTTCGAGTAGATCGCATCGAGTTGGTCGAGGCTGATGCGCGCGAGCGGGTTGGCCGCGTTGACGTAGACGGCGAGCGCGTGCGTGCCGCTCTTGGTCGCGTAGCTGCCGCCGGCGACGTCGATCAGGGTCGGTGCGTAGCCGAACTTGTGCGCGAACGCCCCGAGCTCGGCGGGGAACGGCTCGCGCACGAAGGTGACGATGTCGGCGCGGCCGTCGAGCAGCGCGTCGAAACCGTCGGCGGAAAGCTTCGTCGCGGCGTTGTCGACGGCGACCTGCGGCTGGAATGCGGCGAATCCGCGGGCCCAGGCGGCGACGAGATCGCGCATCGTCTCGGCGCCGCTGCAACGAAGCTTGCCGGCGACCTTGGTTTTCGGCGCGTAGAGCGGCATTGCGGGAACGGGGGTGCCCGCGCGGGCACGTAAGGAGACGGCTGCGCCCGCGCAGGCGAAAAGAAAAAGACGGCGCAGGACGTGGACTGTGTCTTGCATGTCGTTGCGTACGTCCCGCGCCGCCCGAAGCGATTCACTCGAGCTTGGCCAGTTCTTCCTTCACGACCTCGGGCGTGAGCGGAATGTAGACGCCTTCCTTCGCGACCACGTCCTGGCCCTGCCTGCTCAACACCATCTTGAGGAACTCCTTGATCTTCGGTTCCAGCGGTGTGCCCGGCTTGCGGTCGACGTAGATGTAGACGTAGCGGCTCAGCGGATACTTGTGCGTGTAGACGTTGTCGAGCGTCGGCGCGATGTAGGGCCCGCCGTCCTTGAGCGAGAGCGGCACGACCTTGACGTTCGGCTCGACGTTGGCGAGCAGGGCATAGGTGATGCCGCCCGGATGCCGGGCCATGTCCTGCGCGGCGACGTTGAAGGCGTGGGTGAAGCCCTTGCCTTTGACGAACTGGATGTCGTCCTTGTAGTCGCCCATTTCCATCACGTTGATCTTGAAGAACCACTCGATGCCGTTCGGCGCCTTGAGGCCGTACTTGTGGATCGGTCGCGATGCCCAGTCGCCGGTGAGGCCGAGGTCGCCCCAGGTTTTCACGTCGGCGTGGCCGCGCTTGCGCGTGGTCGAATACATCGCGTCGAGCTCGGGCAGCGAAAGGCCTTTGATCGGGTTGTCCTTGTCGACCATCATGATCGAGGTCGCGGTCTTGCCGAGCGAGCCGACGCTGCCGGTGGCGACGCGGATGCGGAACGGCTCGTAGCCGAACTTGTCGACGAAGGCCTTCTCTTCGGCCGGCAGCATCTCGCGGCCGATCGGCGCGATCACCGAATTCGGCGCCTTCGCTCCGGCGATCAGGCCCGGCGCGCCCGCCCCCGAGGCGCGCAGGTCGAGGGTGACGGACAAGTGCGGATAGGCTTCGCGGAAGATCTTCGCCCAGCCAAGGCAGATTTCGTCCATCACGTCGGCGCCGACGAGGCCGAGTTCTTCCTCGGGCTCGCTCTTCACCTCGCCGGGCTTCCACACCGGTATCGCCGGATCGACCTTGAGATGGTGCTCGACCGCGGCGAACTTGAGCGCGAACGCAGGCGGTGCGAATGCCGCGGCGAGGGCGGCGGCGCAGACGACGCCGGCGAAGGTGAGCGCTTTGCTGCGGTGGGTGAGGGTTTGCGGTTTCATAAGACCTCGAAGAATGGGATCAGCGGCGAAGGGAAGCGGATGCCGCGGTTTCGGTTTTTGCGGGCAGACCGGCCATTGAGCGTGCGGCGGAACCGGGCCCGGATTCCGCTCGCCACGAGGTATCCCGGGGCGGACGGCGGTCCCGGTTCGGCGGCGATACGCGCACCAGGAGGACGGCCGGACTATTTCGCCGCCTCGAACAACTTGGCGTAGCTCGGGATCTTGCTGCGCAGGCCGTCGCGCAGATCGCTCGCCGCGCTGAAGAAGTCCCTTTCGCCCTTGCCCGGATTCGCTTCCAGCTTGTAGGCGAGCACGAGCAGACCGACGTTCTCGTTCGCGGCGTCGCGCAGCGGCAGCTGCATGACGAACTTCTTCACCGTGTCCTTGGTGCGGTGCCAGCGCGGATCGACGATGGTGATGCCCTTGGTGATCACGTCGATGTCGTCCGGGTCGTCCGGATTGCCGATGCGGTCCGGATAGGAACCGGCGAACATCGTGTACACCTCCTTCATGCCGGGCGGCACGCCGTGGAAGGTGACGCTGAGCAGTTCGGGGTGCGCGGCCACGATCTCGTCGGACAGCGCCTGCGCGTAGATCTTGTGCGCGGGCGGCGTCCAGTTCTTCGGCTTCTTCTCGGCCGTGGGCGCGGGCGCCTGGGCGGTGGAGGTCGCCGGCACCGCCAGCAGCACGGCGGTGGCGATGAGGCTCGTGGAAAGCAGGGTCGACAGCTTGTTCATGGCGTTACCTCCGGGTGTTGATTGAGATTGGGTGTTGATCGAGGCGCTTTGGTCTGTAACGAATGCTCGTCATTCCCGCGTGCTCTTGGCGGGAATCCAGTGACTTTGCTCTCCAAAGACGCTGGATTCCCGCTTTCGTGGGAATGACGAGCGAATGATTTTTTTCTCGTCATCTTGTTGAATGTTGCGGAGGCTCAAGCAGCGCACGTGCGCTGTCCGCCTGGTTGGCGCGCAGCGGCACGTACACGCCCTGGTCGCGCACGATCTGCTGGCCTTCGCGGCTCAGCACGAAGCGCAGGAATTCCGCGAGCGCCGGATCGAGCGCCTTGCCGGGCGCCTTGTTGACGTTGAAATAGATCAGGCGCGACAGCGGATAGGCTGCACGCGCGACGTTCTCGTAACTCGGCGCGAGGAACGGGCCGGCATCGGCCTCGCCGAGCGCGAGCATCTTCACCGGCGCGTCGACGTAGGCGATGCCGGTGTAGCCGATCGCGTAGCGGTCCTCGACCGCGTGCCTGGCCATCGGAAACACGAGCTTGTCGTAGTGGATGTCCCCGCGCCATTCACCGCGCTTGCCGTCGATGCCGAGCACGCGCTGGCGGACGAACTCCTCGAAGCCGTTCCACGGCTTGATCGCATAGGCATGCACGGGTTTGTCCGCCCACTCGCCGGTCAGGCCGAGCTGGCCCCAGGTCGTGATCGGCGCGCCGCCGCGATGATGCGTGCTCGAGAAGATCGCGTCGAGCTGCGCGTAGCTGATCTTTTCGAGCGGATTGTCGCGGCTGACGAAGAAACCGACCGCGTCGAGAAAGCCGAAGTGGCGGTAGCTGCCGCCGCTGATCGGCACGCTGGTCGGCGCGTAGCCGAACTTCGCCTTGAAGTCGACGATGTCGTCGGGCTTGAGTTCGCGCGAGACGAAGACGAAATCGATGTTCTGCTTGACCAGCTCTTTGGCGCCGAGGCTGCCCGCATACGGCGGCGCAACGCTCAGATGCACGTTCGGATGGATCTTCTTGAACGCGGCGAACCAGGCGTTGGCGAGTCCGGGCAATACGTCCGACGCGGCGCCCTTGAACGTGCCGGCGAGCTTCAGGTCCTTGCGCGGCTTGTAGGCGGGCAGGGCCGGGTCGAGCATCGGCTGCAGCAGTTCGAGTTCGGGCAGCGCGCGGCCGTTCTTCTTGCCGGCCTCGGCTTCCTCTTCGGTCTGCGGCTTGGCCGTCGCGCGCGGCTGGTCGACCCATTCGACGAAGGACGACGGCGTCGCCGCGGCCGCGGCCGGCGCGGCTTGCGGTTCCGCCGCGGCCGCATTCGCGATGCCGGCGGCGAACGCGATCGCCAGCATATCGCGCGCGAGACGGTTCGACAGAGGAGCGTTCGTGCGCCTCATAGGAACGGCACCCGCACGGCCAGCTGGACGTTGCGCGGCGAACCCGGCACCACGCCGATCTCGTTCGTCGTCGAGTTGACGCCTTCGTAGTAGGTCTTGTCGAACACGTTGCCCACCTTGAGCGTCACCGTGTACTTCTGCAGCAGCTGGTAATAGATCACGACGTCGGCGACGACGTGGCTCGGCAGGGTCAGCACGCGTCCGTCGGCCCGGCTCGGCTGGCTGCCGGCGATGTCGCTGACATAGGTGACGCCGACGCCGACGCCGAAGTTCTTCAGCGGACCCTCGGCGAAGTCGTAGCGCGACCAGATGTGCGCGCTGTTGAGCGGCGCGTTGGTCAGGCGCGAATCGACGAGCGGCGAGGTTTTCGCGTTGTTCGACCGCGAGACTTTCGCATTGGCGTGGGCGAAGCCGAGCAGCACCTGCCAGTTGTCGGTCGGGTGCGCATCGACTTCCCACTCGTAGCCCTTCGAGCGCTCGCCGCCGACCTGCTGCGAACAGGTGCCGGGCACGTCGGCGTTGCAAGCGGCGACCGCCAGCGTATTCGTCTTCTGGATGTCGAACAGGGCGAGCGTCGTGCTCACGCGGTTGTCGAGCATGTCGGCCTTGACGCCGACCTCGTTCTGCTTCGCCGTGGTCGGCTTGAACGGATTGTTGCCGTAGGCGTCCTGTGCGGTCGGCGAGGCGGCGACGAACGAGGTCGCGTAGCTGTAGTAGTAGGTCCAGTGCTCGCTCGGTTGATAGATCACGCCGGCGGTCGGCAGCACGTCGGAGTCGGCCTTGCTGCTGCTCGTCAGCGGCGGCGTCTTGATCTCCTTGCCGTTCTGTTCGTCGCGCGTGTAGCGCAGGCCGACGCTGGCCTTCCAATGCTCGGACAAGGTCATCACGTCGGAGAGGTAGGCGCCCGCATTGGACTCCGTCGTCACGCGGTCGTTGACCGTGCCGATCGGGAACGCCGACAGCGGCGGCGAGACGCCGAAGATCGGATCGTAGAGGTTGATATTGAGCGACTTCGGGCCGGGCTTGGCCAGCGGGCCCGAGGTGGCGCCGTTGTAGAACTGCAGGCGGTTGAAATCGGTGCGGTTGCTGCCGCCGCCGAGGCCGACGAGCAGCTTGTGCTCGATGAAGCC
>CBJLOV010000027.1:0-31322 GCA_966424745.1 uncultured bacterium | reverse complement strand
GCGGCGAGCGCGGCCTCGATCTTGCCCATTGCCTCGCGGCGATTGCCGATGACGCTCTTGATGCGTTCGGAGATGATGCGGTAGCGATCGGGATAGAGCGCGCGGAAACCCAGGTCCTGCAGCTCGGAGCGGACCTTGTTCATGCCCAGGCGCTGGGCGATCGGCGCATAGATGTCGAGCGTCTCGCGGGCGATGCGCCGACGCGAGGCGGGCGCCATCGCGCCGAGCGTACGCATGTTGTGCAGGCGGTCGCCGAGCTTGATCAGGATGACGCGCAGGTCGCGCGCCATTGCAAGCAGCATCTTGCGGAAGCTTTCCGCGGCCGCGTCCTGCTGGTTGCGAAACTTGACCTTGTCGAGCTTGGTGACGCCATCGACGAGTTCGGTGACGGTCGAACCGAATTTTTCCTCGAGTTCGGTGCGCGAGAGCTGAGTGTCTTCGAGGGTGTCGTGCAGAATCGCGGCGATGATCGTCTCGGTGTCCATGCCGAGATCGGCAAGGATCGTCGCGACCGCGACCGGATGGGTGATATAGGGCTCGCCGCTCTTGCGCGTCTGCCCTTCATGGGCGCGCGCGCCCATGAAGTAGGCTTCGCGCACGCGCGCGACCTGCTCGGCCGCGAGATAGGCCGAGAGGCGCTGCTCGAGCGCCAATACGTCGGCGGGAACCGCGTCGGACAGGGCGGCGCTCATTGGCGACCGCCGCGGCGAGGACCGGGGACCGGATGCCGAGCGCTGAACGGCCTTGCGTTTTCTCGCCGCAACGGAACGCAGGCAGTCGTAAACGAACGGCTCCGCCGCCGTCGACCTTCAGCCCTCAGCCCTTGGCCATCGGCCCTGTGCATCGCTACGCCACCTCAACTGCTGAAGGACACGCCAGCGACGCAGACATTCAGAGGTCGTCGCCGCCCTTGAGGTCGTCGTCGACTTCGGCCGCGGCCCATTCGAGCGCCTCGCGCTCGGCCTTCTCGCGCGCGGCCTTGTCGACCTCGTCGATCAGGTTCTGGTCGATCTTGCGGCCGGCGATTTCGCGCAGGGCGAGCACGGTCGGCTTGTCGTTGGCGGCGTCGATCGTCGCCTCGGCGCCGTTGGCGAGCTGACGCGCGCGCTTGGTCGCCATAAGCACGAGTTCAAAGCGGTTGTCGACCACTTCCAAACAATCTTCTACGGTAATGCGTGCCATAAAAACCTCGAAAAACAAACTGCGGACTCCAAATCGCGCGCGGCCCGATATGGCGCCCTCGCGGGGAATTTCAAATCATCTCGATAGCGCCGATTCGGCAGTGCGGCGCGAGGCCGAGCGGCGAAATTGCAGCGTTTCCGTGACGGCTCGCACGAAACACGCGCAGACTTGGAAAGTTACACAATTTCAATTGTAGCCCCCGCGCCAGGTCCGGCGCAAACCCGCGGACCCGCCGCCTGAACTGCGCCTGTATTCCCGCCGGCTTGAAAGTGGGCAGAAAGGCCTCAATTGCGTACAGTTCCGCATCAGACAGGGGAATGCACCGCCCTCCGCCTTGTGCGGATACCTGCGCTGCGGACCGCCGATGGATTGCCTACCGATGCCGAAGAATTCGACACCCTACACCCGTCTTGCCTGCCTTGCCGCATGCGCCGCCGCCTTGGCCGGATGCGCGACTCCGATGCCGCGCAGGGACGATCCGTACGAGAAATTCAACCGCAAGATGTACGCGTTCAACAGCTTCGCCGACCGGGTCGCGATCCGCCCCGTCGCCGTGGGCTACCGCAAGGTCACCAACGAGACCTCGCGCCGTCTGGCGAGCAACTTCTTCGCCAACGTCGAGTCGCCGATCACGATCGTCAACGACGTACTGCAAGGCAAGGTGAAGTACGCCTTCACCGCGACCGGCCGCCTGGTGATCAACACCACCGTCGGCGTGCTCGGCCTGTTCGATCCGGCCAGCGAAATGGGCATCGATGCGCACACCACCGATTTCGGCGTAACGCTCGCCAAATGGGGCGTGCCCGAGGGTCCTTATCTCGTGCTGCCGTTGATCGGCCCCTCCAGCGGACGCGATCTCGTCGCCTTCCCGGTCGACTCGTACGCGCTCGATCCTCTCTCCTGGTATGCCCGCGAGCACAGTTTCAAGTGGCACGCCGAGTACCTGCCGACCGTGGCCTATCTCGTCACGCTGCGCTCGACCGCGATCGACGCCGAAGGCCTGCTCGAAGGCGCCTACGATCCGTATGTCTTCTATCGCGACGCCTATCGCCAACGCCGCCTGTACAAGATTTACGACGGCAATCCGCCAATGGAAGCGATCCACGCCCTGCAAGGCGACGACAACATCGACGTCGACAAGCTGCTCGAAGAGCAGCAGCAGTACGAGAAAAAGAATCGCCCCGAAAAGGATCAGCCGCAGAAGAATTGAACGCAGCGCCGGCGCAACGTCGCCGGTTTCCGCGCGCTCAGTCCCGCAGGCCGAGCAGGCCGTCCACCTCGGACAAGTGGGCCAGATTGCGCAGCGTCTGCGGCGCGTTGAGATAGCGCAAGCCGGCGCCGGACGCGCGCGCCTGCGCGGCCCAGGCGATCAGCACCGCGAGGCTGACGCTGTCGGCTTCGGTGAGCGCGGACAGGTCGACTTCGAGTGCACGGTCGCGCGGCGCACGCGGCGCGGCACGCAGGGCCTCGGAGGCGTTGTCGAACGTGATCGAGCCGCTGACCGCGACCACGCCCTGCCCGTTCGTCGCCACACGCAGGACGCCGCTGGCGGCGTTCATCGCGCGCGCTCCATGCCGACGGCGCCGATCACTTCTTGATGCCCTCGGAATCCATCGATTCGAGCGCCTTGGCGCCCTGGCTTTCCAAGCGCGTGATCAGCGCATCGAGGCTCGACTTCTGGATTTCCTCGGCGACCTGGTTGCGATAGTTGGTCACGTAGGAAATGCCTTCGATGATCACGTCGTAGGCCTTCCAGTCGCCCTGCGCGGTCTTGCGGAACGCATAGTCGACCGGCACCAGCTTGCCGTCGTCGAGCACGACCTGGGTACGCACCAGCGTGCGCTTGTCGTTGAGCTCGCCCTGCTGCGGCAGCACGCGCACGCGGCCTTCGGTGTACTTGAGCAGGCCTTCGGCATAGCGATGCGTGATCGAGTTGTACATCGCCTTGGCGAAACGAGCGCGCTGCGCCGGGCTCGCCGTGCGCGCGTTCTGGCCGAGCACGAGAATCGAGGCATAGTCGATGTCGAAGTGCGGCAGCAGGATGTCGTCGATGACCTTGATCAGCCCTTCACGATCCTTCGCGAGTTCGCCACGGCGCGTTTCCATGGTCTTGCCCAGGTCGTCGACGAGATTCTGCACGACTTGATTCGGATTGGGCGTGTCCGCAAACGCGGGGGCGGCCGTCGCCAACGCGAGGACACAGAACAGGGAATACAGAATGCGCATACGTCACCTTTTTGAAATCGCCGGCGGGTGCCCATGCACCCGCTCTTCCATCTTCGCCCTTACGGTTTCGCCGGCGGCTTGTCGCCGCCGCTCTTGGCCGCGTCGCCGCTGCCGACCAGGTACTTGCCGATCAGTTCCTCGAGTTGCATCGAGCTCTGCGTCAGGATCACTTCGTCGCCGTTCTTGAACACATCCGGCGAACCGCCAGGCTGAAGGGCAACATACTGGTCGCCCAATAAACCGCTGGTGAACACCGCCGCCGCCGAATCGTCGGGAATCTTGTTGTAGTGCTTGTCGATCGAGAGCGTGACGAGCGCATCGAGCTTGTCGGGTTCGAGCACGACGTTGGCGACCGAGCCGACGCGCACACCCGCAATCTTGACCGGTGCGCGCAACTTGAGCTGGCCGACGTTGGTGAAGCGCGCCTTGAGCTCGTAACTCTCACCCTGGCTGAAGTTCGCCACCGAGGTGGTCTGTGTCGCCAGGTACGCGAGCGCGACGAATCCGAGCAGGATGAACAGCCCGGTGCCGATCTGGAAGGATTGTCGTTGTGCCATTACTGCGGTCCTTAAAACTTCCGCTATCTGAAGGATAGAAGACTAATTTTTTGATTTCACATCAAAAACGCCGTCATCACGAAGTCGATCGCGAGCGTTGCAATCGACGAGAACACCACGGTGCGCGTCGTCGCATAGGCAACGCCTTCGCTCGTCGGCGCCGTGGTGTAACCCTGGAACGCCGCGATCAGTGTGCAGACTGCGCCGAATGCGACGCTCTTCCACACGCCGTTGATCACATCGGTCCATACGTCGACGCTGGCGGTCATATTCGACCAGAACGTGCCGTTGTCGAGGCCGAGCCAGGTCACGCACACGACGTGAGCGCCGAGGATGGCCAGCGCGTTGAATATGCACGCCAGCAACGGCAATGCGACGATGCCGGCGAGAAAGCGAGGCGCGACGACGTAGGCGAGCGGGTCGACCGCCATCATTTCCATCGCCGAGATCTGGTCGGTCGCGCGCATCAGGCCGATCTCCGCGGTAATCGAAGTACCGGCACGGCCCGCAAAAAGCAGCGCGGTCACCACCGGACCCAGTTCGCGATAGAGCGCGAGCGCGACGACCGTGCCGCTCATCGCCGCGCTGCCGAATCGCGACAGCACGTCGTAAAGCTGCAGGCCGAGCACCGCGCCGACGAACAGGCCGCAGGTCATGATGATGGTCAGGCTCATCGCGCCGACGAACCATATCTGCCGAACCGTTTCCTTGACGTAGCGCAGGCTGCGCGGCACCGCGCGGAGAATCTGGAACAGGAAGACGCCGCAGGCGCCGATCTGGGCAAGGCCGTCGGCCAGACGCGAAGGCTTGCGTACCGCGCTCATGCCGGCGCTCCGGCAAGTCCGAGCTGGGTCGCATAGTCCGGCGCCGGATACTGGAACGGCACCGGCCCGTCGATGGTGCCGGTGAAGAACTGCTTGGTCCACGCCGTTTCGCCGCGCGCCAGTTCGTCGGGCGTGCCGTGCGCGGCGATCTTGCCGCCCGCGATGAGGAAAATATGATCGGCGACCTGGCGAATCGCCGCCAGCTCGTGCGCCACGAGAATGCTCGTGATGCCGAGCGTTTCGTTCAGGGTACGGATCAATTTGAGAATCTGGTTGAGCGCGATCGGGTCGAGGCCGACGAAGGGCTCGTCGTAGATGATCAACATCGGATCGCGCACGATCGCACGGGCCAGGGCCACGCGCCGCATCATGCCGCCCGACAGCTCGTGCGGCATCAGGTCGGCCGCGCCGCGCAGGCCGACTGCCTGCAGCTTGGTCAGCACGAGATTGCGTACGACAACCTCGGGGAGCTTGAGATGCTGGCGCAGCGGAAAAGCCACGTTCTCGAACACCGAGTAGTCGGTGAGCAGGGCCGAGTTCTGGAACAGATAACCGATCTTTTCGCGCAAGGCGAACAATTGCCCGCGGTCGAGGCGCACGACGTTTTGTCCATCGACGACGATATCGCCCGCGTCGGGCGCGAGCTGGCCGGTGATATGGCGCATCAGGGTCGTCTTGCCGGTGCCGCTCGGGCCCATTACCGCGGTGATCCTGCCGCGCGGAATGTCGAGATCGACCTTGTCGAAAATCGTCTTGCCGTTGAGCACGGTCGACAGCCCGCGCACGCGGATCAATACGTCGTCGGCTGGGGACGCTGGCGCTTCAGTGTTCATTGCGTACAGGAAAACGGCACATTGAGCGCCCGGATGCGAGCACCTTACCCGAAGGCCGCAAGCAACGGAAGCTATGTGAAAAAGCGGTTAAGGGCTACGTCAGTTGTCCCGCCCGCCAGCGGCGGCGGCAAGCCCGGGATTCAACGGCCGAACAGATGCAGTGCGGCGTATTGCAGCAGCATGATCGTCTTCGCATCGCGGATGGTCCCGGTGCGAACCGCCTCGAGCGCCGCATCGAAACCCATTTCGACGACTTCGATATCCTCATCGTCGATTCCGCCGCCCTCGCCGATGCGCTCCGCGGCGGAATATTCGGCGACGAAGAAATACAGGATCTCTGTGACGGATCCCGGCGACATGTAGGCCTCGAACACCTTGCGTACGTCGCGGATCTCGTAGCCCGTTTCCTCGCGCGTCTCGCGGCGGATGCAGTCTTCGGGATTGTCGGCATCGAGCAGTCCCGCGCAGGTTTCCAGGAGCATGCCCGAGTCGTTGCCGTTGACGTAGGTCGGCAGACGGAACTGCCGGGTCAGCAGAACCGTCCTGCGCTTCAGATCGTAGAGAAGAATCGTCGCACCGTTGCCCCGATCGTAGGCCTCGCGGGTCCGCTCGACCCAGGTTCCATCGCTCCTGCGCATCCGGTAGGAAATCTTGCGCAGAACGTACCAATTGTCGGAAAGGATTTCGGTACTGACGATGTCGATATCGGGATTCACGGGCTTTTTCAGTCCTTGAGCAGGTCCGCGAGCAAGGCGGCGTAACGTTCGCGCTGATCGGCCGCGCGCAGCTGGCGCGTCGTCACGATGGAGCGGAGATCGGACAAGGCGGCGGCGAAGTCGTCGTTGACGACGATGTAATCGAATTCGACCGCATGCGCGATGTCCTCGCGCGAGTCCGCCAGGCGCCGGCGGATGGTCGCGTCCGAATCCTGCGCGCGCGAACGCAGCCGGCGTTCGAGCTCGGCGCGCGACGGCGGCAGGATGAAGACGCTCACCGTATCGCGCATCTGCGCGCGCACTTGGCGCGCGCCCTGCCAGTCGATCTCGAGCAGTACGTCCTTGCCCTGCGCAAGCGTGCGCTCGACCGCGGTGCGCGCGGTGCCCTTCAGGTCGCCGTGCACGACTGCGTGCTCGAAGAACTCGCCGCGCTTGATCATCTCCTCGAACACGCCGCGTGAGACGAAATGATAATGGACGCCGTCGACTTCGCCCGGCCGCGGCAGGCGCGATGTGTAGGACACCGACAGGACGATGTTCGGCTCGCGCTCGAGCAGCGCGCGGGTAAGGCTGGTTTTGCCGCCCCCAGAGGGCGCGGCGATGATGTAGAGGGTACCCGACATCGGCCTATTCTATATTCTGCACCTGCTCGCGCATCTGCTCGATCAGCACTTTGAGCTCGACGGCGGCCTGGGTGGTGCGCTGGTCGACCGATTTGGAACCCAGCGTATTCGCCTCGCGGTTGAATTCCTGCATGAGGAAATCGAGGCGGCGTCCGGCCGGATCGGGCAGGGCCAAAATGCGGCGTGCCTCGGCAACGTGCGCGGTCAGGCGGTCGAGCTCCTCGTCGACGTCGATGCGCGACAACTGCAGCACCAGTTCCTGCTCGAGCCGCCCGTTGTCGGTGCGCTGCGAATCGGTCGACTGGGTGATCTCCGCGAGCTTCGCTTCGAGGCGCGCGCGCAACGCCTTGCGGATTTCGGGCAGCCAGCTGCGCACGTCGCCGACGATGCGGGCGATGCCGTCCAGGCGCTCGCGCAGAAACCCGCCGAGACGCTCACCCTCACGAGCGCGCGTGGCGACCATGTCCGCGAGTGCGCGTTCGAGCAGGTCGAGCGCGGCCTGGCGCAGGCCTTCCTGGTCGACTTCCTCGCGCTTGAGTACGCCGGGCCAGCCGAGCAGACTGGCGAAATCGACGCTGAGCTTGGGGAAGCGTTCGGAGAACAGCGCCGCAGTCGCTTCGAGCTTGTCGAGCACGCCGTCGTTCAGGCGAATCTCGCTCGATGCGGTGTCGCTGGCGCGGAAGCGCAGGCTCACGTCGACCTTGCCGCGCGTGAGCTTGGCGGCAACCCTTTCGCGCAGGGCGGGTTCGATTGGCCGCAATTCGTCCGGCAGGCGCGGGTTGAGTTCGAGATAGCGATGGTTCACCGAGCGCAACTCGAAACTCAACGCGCCCCATGGCGTGTCGACGTCGGCGCTGGCGAAGGCGGTCATGCTGCGAATCATGGCTGGGCTTCGTCGCAATAGGGGGCGCGAAGTATGCCACCGGAACGAGACAAACCGGGAACCGCGGCGGGCCGCCGAGCACTTCGGACAAGGATTTGCCGTCCCTACGCAGCAGCCGGCTCCCGCCTCTTAACACTCGCCTGCTAAACTTTTGTGGTTTCGTACGGAGCTTTCTGAATGTCTTCATCCCCCCGCCCAAGCGGCCGCGCCGCCGATGAATTGCGCGCGATCACCATCGAACGCCGCTATACCCGCCATGCCGAAGGCTCAGTCCTGATCGCGTTCGGCGACACGCGCGTGCTGTGCACGGCAAGCGTCGAGGAAAAGGTGCCGCCGTTCCTGCGCGGCAAGGCAGAAGGCTGGGTGACCGCCGAGTACGGCATGCTGCCGCGCGCGACCAAGGAGCGCACGCAGCGCGAAGCCGCGCGCGGAGGCCAGGGCGGACGCACGATGGAAATCCAGCGCCTGATCGGACGCAGCCTGCGCGCCTGCGTCGACCGCGCCGCCCTCGGCGAGCGTACGATCACGCTCGATTGCGACGTGCTCCAGGCGGACGGCGGTACGCGCACCGCGGCGATCACCGGCGCCTACGTCGCCCTGGTCGACGCCGTCGACGCGCTGACCAAGCGCGGCGCGTTGAAGAAGAATCCGATCCTGGGCGCCATCGCCGCGGTGTCGGTCGGCGTCTACCGCGGCATGCCGGTGCTCGACCTCGACTATCCCGAAGATTCCGCCTGCGATACGGACCTCAACGTCGTCATGAACGACGGCGGCGGTTTCATCGAGCTGCAAGGCACGGCCGAAGGCCACGCATTCCGTCGCGACGAACTCGACGCACTGCTCGGCCTGGCGCAGAAGGGCATTGGCGAATTGCTGCAGTTCCAGCGCGAGGCCTTGACGCGTGCGTAGGATCGTCCTGGCGAGCAGCAACAGCGGCAAGCTCGCCGAGATCCGCGAGGTGCTCGCCGACACCGGCATCGAACTGGTTGCGCAAAGCGAATTCGGCATCGACGATGCCGAGGAAACCGGCGCGACCTTCGTCGAGAACGCGCTGATCAAAGCGCTGCATGCCGCACGCCTGTCCGGACTCCCGGCACTCGGCGACGACTCCGGCATCTGCGTCGACGCACTCGGCGGCGCGCCGGGCCTTTACTCGGCGCGTTACGCAGGCGAGCATCGCAACAACGCCGCCAACAACGCCAAACTGCTCGACGCGCTCCGCAACGTCGCCGATCCTCAGCGCGGCGCGCATTTCCACTGCACCCTGGTCCTGCTGCGCAGCGCCGACGACCCGGCCCCGCTGATCGCCGAGGGCCTCTGGCGCGGCCGCATCCTGCATGCGCCGCAGGGCAACAACGGCTTCGGCTACGATCCGGTCTTCGCCGACTCCGCGCACGGACCTGCGGGCGAGCTCGATGCCGAACTGAAGAATCGGATCAGCCACCGTGGACTGGCGCTCGCCCGATTGCGCGAGCTGCTGGAAAGCAGATGACCGCCGTTCCCCTGCCGCTTGCGGGAGAGGAAGAAAAAACATGACGCTGCCGCCACTCTCGCTCTACATCCACATCCCGTGGTGCGTGCGCAAATGTCCGTACTGCGATTTCAATTCGCACAATGCCCCGGACACGCTGCCGCAGCGCGAGTACGTCGACGCCCTGCTGGCCGATCTCGACCGCGACCTGCCCCTGGCCCGGGGCCGGGCGCTGCAAAGCATCTTCTTCGGCGGCGGCACGCCGAGCCTGTTCTCGCCGGACAACATCGCGCGCATTCTCGATGGCGCCAATGCGCGGCTCGCCTTCGCGCCGGGCATCGAGATCACGATGGAGACCAACCCGGGGACGGTCGAGCACGGCGATTTCGCCGCGTATCGCAGAGCCGGGGCCAACCGCATCAGCTTCGGCGTGCAGAGCTTCGACGACGCGGCACTGAAGCGCATCGGCCGCATTCACGACGCGCAGCAGGCCGAGCGCGCGATCAAGCGCGCGCAGGATGACGGCATCACCAACCTCAACCTCGACCTGATGTTCGCGCTGCCGCAGCAAACACTGGCCGGCGCCGTCGCGGACATCGACAAAGCCGTTTCGTTCGGCACGCCGCATCTGTCGCACTATCAGCTGACGCTCGAACCGAACACGCAGTTCGCCGCGAATCCGCCGCCGCTGCCCGACGAAGACAGCGCCTGGGACATGCAGGAGGCCTGTCAGGCGCGCATTGCCGCGGCGGGGTTCGGCCACTACGAAGTATCCGCCTACGCGAGGCCGGGACACGAAAGCGCGCACAACCTGAATTATTGGCGGTTCGGCGACTACCTCGGCATCGGCGCGGGTGCGCACGGAAAGTATTCGACCGTCGGTGCCGGCGGCATGCTTGAAGTGCGGCGGCGCTGGAAGGTGCGCGCCCCTCGCGGATATCTCGAGCATGCGAAGTCGGAACGCGTGGTCGGCGGCGACGACGCCGTCGCCATGGAGCAGTTGCCATTCGAATTCATGCTCAACGGCCTGCGTCTGACCGGCGGAGTCCCGCTCGCGGATTTCCACGCGACGACCGGACTCGGTTACGCCGCGATCCGCGCGCAGATCGACGACGCGGTCGGGCGCGGCTGGCTCACCGTCGAAAGTCAGCGGCTGCAGCCGACCGAATCGGGTCAGCGCTTCCTCAACGACCTGATCACGTTGTTCTTGCCCGACAAGGGATAAAGACGGAGGATGCGGCGTGCACCCCAGCGCCGGCGACGGCCATGATCGAATTCGTCACCATCCATTGCCCCTATTGCGGCGAAGGCTTCGAAACCCAGGTCGACCTGTCCGCGGGCTCGCAGAGCTATATCGAGGACTGCGCGGTGTGTTGCAAACCGATCGAGATCGCCCTGAGCGTCGACGACGAGGGTGAATTGCTCGGGATCTCGACCCGAACCGACCGCGAGTAACCTCGCCTTAGCCTCGCCCTTCAAGGGGGAGGTTGGAGGGGGATGGTGTCCGCCTTGAACCGACGCCGATCACCCCCCCCCTTGAAGGGGAGGGCTGTAACGCTTGAAGGGGGCTGTAATGCTTGCTTCGTAGGTGCCTCCTCCCTACACTGCGCGCCTCGCAGGTGCCCCGGACCAGGATTTCGGTCGGGGTGAAACGGGAAGCCGGTGCGATTCCGGCGCTGCCCCCGCAACGGTAAGCAACGCCGCCCTTGAATGGGCGAGGTTCGATCTCAAGCCACTGTGCACGGCACGGGAAGGCGATCGAGCCGACCGAGTGGTTCTCTTTTGCGATCACCGCTGATCGCAAAAGCAGAGGCGGTCGTCCATGACCGCTCTTCTCACTTGGTGCTTGCAAGCCCGGAGACCGGCCTGCGCGACCGCGATGCGGTCGATCAGCTTGCGGCGTTGCGGTGGGCAACGGACGGGCGTATCGCGCGTCGTCCGTACGCCGCTACTCCTCTTCCGAACCTCCCGCGCCGCGCCTTTTTCAGCGGGTGTGCTCCGGAGTATACAATGTCGCAAAAATCCTTCTTGTCCCTGGCCGTCGGCGCCGCGCTTGCCGGCGCTTTTTTTCAGTCCGCACAAGCGCAGGACGCTCAATTACAGCCGACGATCGAAGTGACCGCCTCGCGTGTCGCGCAGACGGTCGATGCGAGCCTGGCCGACGTGTCGATCATCGCGCGCGCGGACATCGAGAAGACAGGCGCGCCGGACCTGATCGAAGTGCTTCGCCTGCAGGCCGGCGTCGATATCGCGCGCACCGGCGGCGCCGGTGAGCAGACCAGCGTGTTCCTGCGCGGCACGAATTCCAATCACGTGCTCGTGCTGATCGACGGCGTACGCGTCGCCTCGTCGAACACCGGCGCCTTCGCCTTCGAGAACCTGCCGCTCGACGCGGTCGAACGCATCGAGATCGTGCGCGGCCCACGCGCGAGCTACTGGGGTTCGGACGCGGTCGGCGGCGTCATCCAGATCTTCACGCGCAAACTCGACGGCGCCCACATCGCCGCCAGCTACGGCAGCTACGGCAGCGCCGACGGCAGCGTCGGCTACGGCACGCAGACCGACTCCTGGGGCTTCTCGGCACAGGCCGGCGGCCGCCATGTCGACGGCTTCTCCGCCTCGAACGCGCTCGCGGGCCCCTATGTATACAATCCGGACGACAACCCGTTCCAGAACCACAACGCGGTCGCGCAGGCCTGGTACAAGCTCGGCACGCAGACGCTGTCGGCCAGCGCCTTCCGCAGCATCGGCACGCAGAGCTTCGACAACGGCGCCTACGGACCCGGCATTTCGCATACGCTCGACCAGGCGATCGGGGTGAACCTCGAGGGCGCAATCACATCGGACTGGCAGCACCGCCTCTCCGCCGGCACCTCGCGCGAGAACATCGACACGCCGGTGTTCGGTTCGGCCTATCGCTCCACGCGCGAACAACTTTCGTGGACCAACGACTATGCGCTGACGACCAGCCAGCATCTCATCGCGGGCTTCGACTATGTGCACGATCGCGGCCGCAGTCTCGACACGTCCGCGGGCGCGACGCAGTACGACAAGACGCGCGACAACACCGGCGTCTTCGCGGGCTGGCGCGGCCAGGCCGACGCGTTCGACGGCGAAGTTGCCGGCCGTTACGACCACAACAGCAACTTCGGCAACGAGTTTTCCGGTTCGATCGCCGGCGGCTACAAGCTCGCCGACGGGCTGCGGCTCACCGCGAGCTACGGCACCGCGTTCAGCGCGCCGACTCTGAGTCAGCTCTACTCGCCAGGCTACGGCGGCTACTACGCCGGCAACCCGCTGCTCGACCCGGAACGTTCGCGCACCGGCGAAGTCGGCCTCGAATGGAAGCCCGACGCCGCCAATCGCCTGGAAGCGCGCGCCTTCACCACGCGCGTGCGCGACCTGATCGATTTCTCCGGCGGCGACAAGTTCCAGGCGATCAACATCAAGCGCGCCGCAATCGACGGACTCGAGCTGAGCCACAGCTGGCACGCCTCGGCGTACACCTGGACCAATACATTGACCCTGCAGGATCCGCGCAACGAAGACACCGACGCGCAGTTGCTGCGCCGGCCCAAGCAGAAGTTCTCCAGCGTCTTCGACGCGCAACTCAGCGACGCGTTCAGCGCGGGGGCGGAAGTCGTGTACGCCGGGCGCGCGGACGACGTCGGCGGGGTGAAACTCGGCTCCTATGCGCTGCTCAACCTGCGCGCAAGCTACGCCGTCAACGCCCAATGGCGAATCGGCGCGCGCGTGGAAAACCTCGGCGATAAAAACTATCAGCTCGCCTACGGCTACAACACGCCGGGACGTTCCGGTTATCTGACCGTGAGCTGGTCGCCGGGGAAGTAGTTTTTTCCCCTCCCGCCGGGAGCGGGTGGTGCAAAGCGCTGAATGAGATTCCGGATTCCGCCGATGCATCGGCGGAATCGCGGAACCGTCGCCAAGCCCCTCTGCAGGCGGGAGAGGGGTTCACGACGTCGGGATAACGCCGACTACGCGCTTGCGGCACAATACGCGCATACGAATTCCGGATGCGCGTCATGACCGATCTGCTCGCCAAACTCTACCCCGATCATCTCGCCACGCTGAAGCGGCGCAGCGACACGGCGCTCGCGCGCGCCGGCCGCGATCATCTCGTCGTCGCGGCCGGTACGCCGCGCTATCAGTTTCTCGATGACCGCCCGTACCCGTTCGCGGTCAATCCCCATTTCAAGCATTGGCTGCCGGTAACCAAAGCGCCCGGCTCGTGGATCGTCTACACGCCCGGAGCGAAGCCGAAGCTGATCTACCTGCAGCCGCACGACTATTGGCATGTCGTGCCCGACGCGCCCGCCGGCTACTGGGTCGAGCATTTCGACATCGCCGTCATCCGCAACGCCGACGATGCGAAGGCGCACCTGCCGAAAAACATCGCGCGCTGCGCGATCGTCGGCGAGGACAATGCCGCATTAGAAGGGGTCGTGCCGAACAATCCCGAGAGCCTGCTCAACTATCTGCACTGGCACCGCGCCTACAAGACCGACTACGAGCTCGGAATGATGCGCGTCGCCTCCAAGCTCGGCGTGCGCGCGCATCGCGCGGCAGAAGCGGCCTTCCGCGACGGCGCGAGCGAATACGATATCAACACGGCCTATCTCAACGCCGTGCACGAAACCGAGAACGAGCTGCCCTATTCCAACATCATCGCGCTCAACCAGCACGGCGCAGTGCTGCACTACACCGACTTGAACCGTGCGCCGCCGGCGCATTCGAATTCGTTCCTGATCGACGCCGGCGCGAGTTTCCACGGCTATGCCTCGGACATCACTCGCACCTATGCGTCGAAGCAGGCCGGCGAATTCCAGGACCTGATCGACGCGGTCGATGCGGCGCAACGCGGGTTCGCCGCCAAAGTGGAAAAGGGCGCCGACTACGCCGTGCTGCACCTGCATGCGCACCACGTCCTTGCGGGCATCCTGCGCGACCAGGGCTTCATTCGCATGAGCCCGGAGGCCGCCGTCGCCTCAGGCGTGTCGAGCGTGTTCTTCCCGCACGGACTCGGTCACCCGATCGGCCTGCAGGTACACGACGTTGCCGGGTTCCAGAAAGACGAAACCGGCGGCACGATCGCCAAACCGGCAGGCCACCCGCATCTGCGCATGACGCGCACGCTCGAGCCGCGCATGGTCGTGACGATCGAGCCCGGGCTGTACTTCATCGACCTGCTGCTGGCCGAACTGAAATCGAAACCCGAAGCGAAGGACGTCGCCTGGGACAAGATCGATCACTTCCGCCAGTACGGCGGCGTCCGCATCGAGGACGACGTGGCCTGCGGCGAAAACGCGCCGGAGAACCTGACACGCGACGCTTTCGCAGCGAACTGACCGCTGCACAAAAAATCCCGCGCTTGCTTACGTCCGTTTACGCTGCGCGGTAAACGGAGCTTCGTCGCGTTCGTTGTATCCGCTGTGGCGACAACCACCCTACCCCACAACGGAGAAACCCATGTCACCCATCCGCAAGCTCACTCTGGCCGCGACGCTGGCGGCGCTCTGCTCCGCACCGCTGACCACGTTCGCGCAATCCAACGATGCGCCCGCGGCGACCGCCGCCGGCGCGCATCCGCCGGTGTTCGACCACATGCTGAAGAAAATGGACAGTGACGGCGACGGCAAGATTTCGTCGGCCGAGTTCCAAGCCGCGGCCGCCGCTCGCTTCAACGCGATCGACTCGCAGGGCACCGGCAAAATCACCGCCGAACAGATCGCCAATTCGAAGCCCGCCAAGGAACGTGATCAGAAGCTGGCCGAGCGCGAAGTGAAGAAAATCGGCAGCAACGGCGTGATCACCAAGGACCAATACCTCGCCGCCGCGCAAGCGCGTTTCGCCAAGCTCGACCGGAACGGCGACGGCTACATCACGGCGGATGAAATGCCGGCGGGACACGGGGCGCAGCGAAAGCCGGGCGGCGCCGATACGCAGTGACCGCCGCTTGCTTCCGCAGGCATTTTCCCGCAAGGGCCGCGCGAGCGGCCCTTTCTTTTTGCGGATCGATGAAAGCACTCGCTCCATGATGGGGCGGTTTCGTCGCCCATTTCCCGGTTTCGTCGCAGACCGCGATACATCCTCGGTGCGCGCGGCTATGCTGCGCGGCAATCGGTGAACGACGGGTTCATGGCAATGGCAGGTTTCCTTTTCATCGCGCGCACGGCCCTGGTCTGGTTTGCCGCGGCACTGGTCGCCACGGCGCTGTGGCATACCTTCGGTTTTCCGCGCATCCGGCCGCTGGACTGGCTGTTTGCCGTCGTCGTCATTGGCTTCGTGGCGGCGAAAATCATCCATGCCATCGCCCATCTGCGCCGCGTTCAATTGATCAAGGGACGGGTGGATGCGGACATGCTCCTGCATCGCCAGCGCCGCCTGATCGAGGTTCCTTTGGAAACGGCCGAAGCCTTCGCCCTCGTCGACGCGGCAGTCCGCGAGTTGCCCAACGCGCGCGTGGATGAAAGCTCGCACGGCAGCCTCACCGTACGCGCGCATTCGCAGAAGGAGTTCGAGGCAAACAGGTACCGGTATTGGGGTATCGACTGGAGCTTTCTCCTCGTGCGCCGCCACCAGATTTTCGCCACGCTCGCCGCGGCGAACGGCACCAGCAGCGTCACCTTGATCTGCGAAGCCGCGGGCGGCATCTTCAGCGACTGGTTCCAGTTCGACGACGGCAGCAACCTCGAGAATGCGGAAGCCGTCACGCGCGCAATCGGCCGCCGCGTCGCCGAACACCGGCGCGGCGAGCGTGCCAGCGCGCAGCAGACGAGTACCGAAAAGGAACTCGCCGTCGCCAAGCTGAGCCTGCTGCATGCGCAAGTCGAGCCGCATTTTCTCTACAACACGCTGGCGAGCGCGCAAATCCTCACGCGCAGCGATCCGGCGCGCGCGGACGAAATGCTCGGCAATCTGATCTCGTACCTGCGCCATTCGCTGCCGCGCACGGAGGACGCGCCGTCGACGCTCGGCGCCGAACTCGAACGCTCGCGCGCCTATCTGGACATCCTCAAGATCCGCATGGGCGCGAGGCTGCATACGCAAATCGAAGTACCCGAGGCGCTCAAGACCGCGCCGTTCCCGACGATGATGATGCAGACCCTGGTCGAGAACGCGATCAAGCACGGCCTCGAACCGAAGTACGGCGGCGGCACGATCTGGATCCTCGCCCGCGAAAGCGGCGGCAATCTCACCGTCACGGTCGCCGACGACGGCCAGGGTTTCAATGCGCAGTCGAGCGGCACCGGCATCGGCTTGAAGAATCTGCGCGAACGGCTGCGCCTGGCCTACGGCGCGGCGGCTTCCTTCATCATCGCGGCGAATTTCCCGAACGGCGTCGCCGCCACGATAACGGTTCCGATCTCGACGCCGACAGCCGCGGCGGGAGGCAGTCATGCCTAAGTGTGTCGTCGCCGAAGACGAGGAACTGCTGCGCACCTCGTTGCTGGAATTGTTGCGCGAAGTCTGGCCGCAGCTCGAAATCGTCGCCGAATGCGAAGACGGCGGCGCGGCGCTCGAGGCGATCACCGAGCATCAGCCCGACGTCGCCTTCCTCGACATCCGCATGCCGGGCCTGACCGGGCTCGAAGTGGCCGCCGCCGTCGCGGAGGCCAGCCCGGCGACGCAGATCGTCTTCGTCACCGCCTACAATCAGTACGCGATCGACGCGTTCGAGAAAGGCGCGGTCGACTATCTGCTCAAACCGATCGCCCGCGAACGCCTCGCCGCGACGGTCAGGCGCCTGCAGGCGCGCAGCGCGCGCGACGCCGGCTCGCTTGCCGCCGTCATCCGGCAGCTCGGCATCGTGCCCCAGATCGTCGATAGGCCGCCGCTCGCCTGGATCACCGCGAGCGCCGGCAAGGAGACGCGCCTGATCCTGGTCGATGACGTCGCCTATTTCCAGGCCGACAACAAGTACACCGTCGTCATGACCGCGCAGGGCGAAGCGCTGCTGCGCACGCCGATCCGCGAATTGCTCGGCCTGCTGGACCCCACCGTGTTCAAGCAGATTCACCGCTCGACCATCGTCAACCTGAAAGCGATCGCTTCGATCGTGCGCGACGAGACCGGCCGCGGCACGGTGAAGCTGAAAACGCGGCAGGAAACGCTGACCGTGAGCCAGCCGTTCATGACGCTGTTCCGTTCCATGTAAAACCGCGGAGATCAGACCATGCGCCCGATTCTCTTCATCGCCGCCCTGCCACTGTTCCTGACTGGCTGCAATTACGCGCCGAGTACGTCGATCACGACGACGACGATCAACGGCGCCGACGTGCTCGACTCGGCCATCCGTGAGACAGCACAGGGCCGCACCCAATTCGTCTGCAACGAAAGCGCGAGCGGACATTGCTACTACGCCGTGTTCACGAGCGACTGCCGCACCGACGAGAAGAATTCCAACACGGATGTCTGCGCGACGCGGCACATCGCCGATTTCGTCGTGGCCAAGGGCGAGTCGAAGACCCTGAGCGGACTGCCGCCCGGCTACAAGCACTGCGTTGCGCGCAGTGCGCCGATGCCGCCGTACTGCGCGAGCGCGCCGCAAGGGTGACGAACCCAGAAGCCCCGACGGCGCCCCGATCGTCCGGGCCCGCAGTGAAGTCGGACCATACGAGTCCGCCAGCCGGGGCAGCGCCTCAGCCGCAGCGCACGGACGCAATCCCGATGTGCCGCAGGACCTGCCAGGCCCTACGCATTGACATCGATGACATGGCGCTCTTTTCGGGACTGTGCGGCCGCCGCCGCCGCGATGCTCTGGAGCTTTTGCTCGGATCAATCGGGTAGAATCGGCTTCCCCTCCGGTACGCCTGCGTACGGAATCAACCAGGGAAGTCAGCACTCGATGAAAATTCTTGTCGGCTATAAGCGCGTCGTCGACTACAACGTGCGTATCCAGGTCAAGCCCGACGGTTCCGGCGTGGAAACCTCCGGCGTCAAGCTTTCCGCCAACCCGTTCGACGACATCGCGCTCGAAGAAGCGCTGCGTCTGCGCGAAAAAGGCGTCGCCAGCGAAGTGGTCGTCGCGACGATCGGACCGGCCGACGCGCAGGCGCATCTGCGCAACGGACTCGCGATGGGCGCGAACCGCGCAATCCACGTCGTCAGCGGCGACGCGATCCAGCCGCTGACCGCCGCGCGCGCCCTGCTCAAGCTCGTCGAGAAAGAACAGCCGCAGATCGTCATCCTCGGCAAGCAAGCGATCGACGACGACTGCAATCAAACCGGCCAGATGCTCGCCGCGCTGTGGAACCGCCCGCAGGCGACGTTCGCCTCGAAAGTCGAAGTGGCGGGAACGGTCGCGAAAGTCACGCGCGAAGTCGATGCCGGCCTGGAAACGATCGAAGTCGATCTGCCGGCCGTCATCACCACGGACCTGCGCCTGAACGAACCGCGCTTCATCAAGCTGCCCGACATCATGAAGGCGAAGTCGAAGCCGCTGGAAACCCTGCAGCTCGCCGATCTCGGCGTCGCCTCGGGCGACACGCTGAAGACGACCAACTACGCCCCGCCGGCGAAGCGCAGCAAAGGCGTGATGGTCAAGGACGCAGCCGAGCTGGTTGCGGCGCTGAAGACCAAAGGCCTGCTCTGACGCATCGCCGAGTTCGCCCCTCGATACCTCGGGGCGAACGGATCGAACCGAAGGATTTTCGTTCGTGCTGAGGTATCGGGGCACGAACGACACGCGAGGAAGAGACTGATGAGCAAGATTCTGATCGTCGCCGAACATCTCAACGGCAAACTCAATTCCAGCACGGCGCGCTGCGTGAGCTGCGCGCAGGCGATCAAGGCCGAGGCGATCGACGTGCTCGTCCTCGCCGATGCTCCGGAGGCGATCGCAGCCGAAGCCGCAGCGATCGCGGGTGTCAGCCGTGTGCTGACCGTCGCCGACGCAGCGAACCGGCATGCCCTGGCTGCCGTATACGCGCCGCAAATCGTCGCCGCTGCGCCGGGCTACACGCACGTGCTCGCGCCGTCGACGACCTTCGGCAAAGACGTGGCACCGCGCGTCGCCGCCCTGCTCGGCGTCGCCCAGATCAGCGACATCATCAGCGTGATCGACGCCCACACGTTCACGCGCCCGATCTACGCGGGCAACGCGATCATCACCGTGCAGGCGCCGGCCGACCAGACTCTCGTCGCAACCGTGCGCACCGCCTCATGGCCTGCGGCGGCGGGCGGCGGCAACGCGCCGGTCGACGCGCTGAGCATCAGCGTCGAATTGCCGACCCACACGCGCTTCGTCGAACTCGCCCAGGGCTCGAACGAACGCCCTGACCTGCAGAGCGCGGGCCGCGTCGTCTCCGGCGGCCGCGGCGTCGGCTCGGCGGAAAATTTCGCGATCATCTTCAAGCTCGCCGACAAGCTCGGCGCCGCGGTCGGCGCCTCGCGCGCGGCAGTCGACGCGGGCTATGTGCCGAGCGACCTGCAGGTCGGCCAGACCGGCAAGATCATCGCGCCGGAACTGTACATGGCCATCGGCATTTCGGGCGCGATCCAGCACCTGACCGGCATCAAGGACGCCGGCACGATCGTTGCGATCAACAAGGACGGCGAAGCGCCGATCTTCGAAGTCGCGGACATCGGCCTCGTCGGCGATCTGTTCAAAATCATCCCGGAGCTCGAACAAGCGTTGGGATGAAACGATCGCGCCGACCGCGATCAAACGAGCGTTTCCCGAGACGAATTCACCCGGACGGGCGTGGATCGAGCGCGTTCTGCGAACGCCGTCCGCGCTGATCCGCGCCGAAAACTTCTTGCTCTATAATCGGCGCTCGCCACGACATCGCCAAGGGACCGCCGCTTGAACACCGCACGCCCCATTTGGGAACCCAGCAAGGAACGCATCGAGCGCGCGAACCTTTCCCGTTTCATCCGCTTCGTGCAGACCGAGCACAAGGCGCAGGTCGAGGACTACTACGGCCTCTACGAATATTCGATCCGCCAGCCGGAGACCTTCTGGCGCGACGTATGGGAATTCTGCGGCATCCGCTCGAGCGGCGATTTCGACCAGGTCCTCGTCGACGGCGACAAGATGCCGGGGGCGCGCTGGTTCCCGGGCGTGCGCCTGAACTTCGCCCAGAACCTGTTGCGCTTCAAGGACGACCGCATCGCCTTGATCGCGCGCAACGAATGGGGGCACAAACGCGAATTCAGCTACGCGCAACTGCATGAGGAAGTCGGCAAGCTCGCGCATGCGCTGCGCAAAGCCGGCGTCGTCGCCGGCGACCGCGTCGCCGGCTTTATGCCCAATATTCCGGAGACGGTGATCGCGATGCTGGCGGCGACTTCGCTCGGCGCGACCTGGTCATCGTGCTCGCCCGATTTCGGCATCAACGGCGTCGTCGACCGCTTCGGCCAGATCGGGCCCAAGGTGCTGTTCACGGCCGACGCCTATCCCTACGGCGGCAAAACCTTCGACTGTCTCGCCAAGATCCGCGAGGTGCTCGGCAAGATCCCGTCGATCGAGAAGCTCGTCGTCGTGCCGTATTCGGGCGCCGCGCCGAAACTCGACGACATCGCCGGTGCGGTCGCCTGGCCGGATTTCGTCGGCGCCGAAGTGCGCGAACTCGAATTCACGCCGACCGCGTTCGACCACCCGCTGTACGTGATGTATTCCTCGGGCACCACGGGTGTGCCGAAGTGCATCGTCCACGGTGCAGGCGGCACGCTGATCCAGCACTTGAAGGAACTCGTGCTGCACACCGACCTGAAGCGTGAAGACAAGATCTTCTACTACACGACCTGCGGCTGGATGATGTGGAATTGGCTCGTCTCGAGCCTGGCGGTCGGCGCCAGCCTCGTGCTCTACGATGGCTCGCCTTCGCACCCGGACGCCAAGGTCCTTTGGGACTTGATCGACGAAGTCGGCATCAGCGTCTTCGGCACGAGCGCGAAATGGATCGCGGCGAGCGAGAAGGCCGGCATCAAGCCGCGCGAATCGCACAAGCTGACGACGCTGAAGACCATCCTGTCCACCGGCTCGCCGCTGGCCGACGAGAGTTTCGACTACGTCTACCGCGACGTGAAAGAACGTCTGCTGCTCGCCTCGATCTCGGGCGGCACCGACATCATCTCCTGCTTCGCGCTCGGCAGCCCCCTGCTGCCGGTCTATCGCGGCGAACTGCAATGCCGCGGGCTCGGACTCAAAGTCGAAATCCTCGACGACGAGGGCAAGCCTGTGCGCGGCGAGAAAGGCGAGCTCGCCTGCACTGCGCCGTTTCCGTGCATGCCGATCGGGTTCTGGAACGACCCGGACGGCTCGAAGTATAGACATGCGTATTTTTCCAAGGTGGACACTGTCTGGTGCCACGGCGACCATGCGCTGCTGAACGACCACGACGGCATCATCATCTACGGCCGTTCCGACGCGGTGCTCAATCCCGGCGGCGTGCGCATCGGCACGGCCGAGATCTACCGCCAGGTCGAGCAGCTGCCCGAGATACTCGAATCGATTGCGGTCGGCCAGGAATGGGACAACGACGTGCGCGTGATCCTGTTCGTACGCCTGCGCGAGGGTTATGCGCTCGACGACGCCCTGCGCGACCGCATCAAGCAGCAGATCCGCACCAATACGACGCCGCGCCACGTGCCGGCGAAGATCCTGCAGGTTGCCGACATCCCGCGCACGATCTCCGGCAAGATCACCGAAATCGCCGTGCGCGAAACGATCCACGGCCGACCGGTAAAGAACACCGACGCGCTCGCCAATCCGCAGGCTCTGCGCCTGTTCGAGGCGTTGCGCGCAGAACTCGCCACTTGAGCACGGCGCATGACGGCCGCCCCGCAGCGCGACGACATCCCGCTTTGCGTCGACCTCGACGGCACGCTGATCCGCTCGGATCTGCTGATCGAATCCGCGCTCGGCCTGGCGCGGCGCAACCCGCTCAACATCTTCCGCTTCGGCGCGTGGCTGCTGCGCGGCAAGGCGGCGATGAAACGGGAGATCGCCTCACGCAGCGAGATCGACGTCTCCCTGCTGCCGTACGATGATCGGGTCGTCGACTGGTTACGCGAACAGACCTCGCAGCGGCGGGTACTCTGTACCGCCTCCGACCGAAAATATGCCGAGGCAGTCGCGGCGCACGTGAGGGTGTTCGACGAAGTGATCGCCAGCGACGGCGAGCGCAATCTCGCCGGGACGAGCAAAGCACAGGCTCTCGTCGATCGTTACGGCGAGCGCGGCTTCGACTACGCCGGCAATGCCAAGCCCGACCTGAAAGTCTGGCGATATGCTCGCCGCGCCATCGTGGTGAATGCTTCCGACGGTCTGGCGCGCGCCGCCGCGGAGGTCACCTCGGTAGACCAGGTGCTGCCCCGCCACGGCGGCGGTTTGCGCACCTGGGGCAAGGCACTGCGCCTGCATCAATGGCTGAAGAATTTGCTCGTTTTTCTGCCGCTGCTCGCCTCGCACAAGCTGTTTCAGCTCGATGCCTTATTGCTGTCTGCCCTCGCCTTCATCAGCTTCGGACTGTGCGCCTCGGGCGTGTATCTGCTGAACGATCTGCTCGATCTGGAATCGGACCGCAACCATCCGCGCAAACGGCTGCGTCCGTTTGCCGCCGGGACGTTGCCGCTGATCTCGGGCCTGGTGGCGATGCCGGCGCTGACTCTGGGCGCATTCGCTTTGGCGCTCGCGGTCGACGTGAAGTTTGCGCTCGTTCTGTTCGGCTATTGGCTGCTGACCCTGGCCTACTCTTTCAGGCTCAAACGCATCGCGATGCTCGATACGGTTGTCCTCGCCGCGCTATACACGGTGCGCATCATCGCGGGCACTGTCGCCATCCACGTCGGCCTTTCGTTCTGGCTGCTCGCATTCTCGATGTTCCTGTTCCTGAGCCTGGCCTTGGTCAAGCGTTACACGGAACTGCAGAGCCTCGCCCAGCAGGGGCGCAGTCGTACCGACGGGCGCGGTTACGAAGTCGACGACCTGGGGCTTATCCAATCGCTGGGCGGGGCCAGCGGCTATCTCGCCGTGCTCGTGCTCGCGCTCTACATCAACAGTAACGCAAGCGAAGCGCTGTACCGGCATCAGCAAGTCCTGTGGCTGCTGTGCCCGCTGCTGTTGTACTGGGTCAGCCGTGTTTGGCTCAAGGCGCACCGCGGCCTGATGGACGACGACCCCGTCGTTTTCGCGCTGACCGACCAGGTCAGCCGCGTCGTCCTGGCGCTGTGTGCCGTCGTCGTCGTCGTTGCGATTTGACATGCCGACCGTAGGAACATCCTGGGGTCGTTACCCGCGCGCACGGCAGAACATCGTACCGCTGCACTGGCGCGACGCCGCGCTGCCGCCAGTCGAAGGCAGCGTGCTTGCTTACGGCAACGGCCGCAGCTACGGCGACGTCTGCCTCAACGACGGCGGCACTCTGCTGCACACGCGCGGGCTCGACCGCTACATCGCTTTCGATCCCGCCACCGGCATTCTGCGCTGCGAGGCCGGACTGCTGTTCTCCGAGATTCTGGACTTTGCCGTACCGCAGGGTTGGTTCCTGCCGGTGACGCCGGGAACGCGCTATATCACCGTCGGCGGGGCCATCGCGAACGACGTGCACGGTAAAAACCACCACGGCGCCGGCACGTTCGGCGAACACCTGCGCTGCTTCGAATTGCTGCGATCCGACGGGCGACGCATCGAGTGCGATGCGGCGAACCAAGCCGATTTGTTCACCGCCACGATCGGCGGCCTCGGCCTCACCGGGATCATCGTCTGGGCGGAATTCCAGCTGCTGCGCATCGCAAGTCCCTGGATGGCGCAAGAGACCCGGCGCTTCGGCAACCTGGCCGAATTCTTCGCCCTGTCGGCGGAATCCGAGCCCGACTACGCCTATACGGTCGCCTGGGTCGATTGCGCCGCACGTGGCAAGAACTTCGGTCGTGGCGTGTTCTTCCGCGCCAACCATGCACCTGCCATGGCCTCCGTTCGTACGCCGCGACAGCGCCGGCTGAGCGTGCCGTTCACGCCGCCATTCTCCCTGATGAACGGCTTGAGCCTGCGCGCGTTCAACTCGCTGTATTTCCACCGCGCCCGCGAAGGCCACGCCGTCACCCACTACGAGCCCTATTTCTACCCGCTCGACGCGATCGGCGAATGGAACCGCATCTACGGGCCGCACGGCTTCCTGCAATATCAATGCGTCGTGCCGCCCGATGCGTCGGCGAAAGCGATCGCAGAACTGCTGCATACCATTGCCGCGAGCGGCAGCGGTTCTTTCCTCGCCGTACTCAAGGTGTTCGCCGATCGGGCCGCTGCAGGTATCCTCTCGTTTCCGCGCGCGGGTACGACCCTGGCGTTGGATTTTCCGAACCACGGCGCGGCGACGCTGGCCCTGCTCGACCGGCTCGACGACATCGTCGCCGCGGCGGGTGGCGCGGTGTATCCGGCCAAGGATGCGCATGTGAGCGGCAAGCGTTTCCGCGGATATTTCCCGCGCTGGCAGTCCATGCTTCCGCACATCGACCCCAAATTTTCGTCGGGCTTCTGGCGCCGCGTAATGGAATGAGCCTATGCGCAAGATACTGATCATCGGAGCGACATCGGCAATTGCCGAAGCGGTCGCAAGAATCTTCGCCGCACGCGGCGACGCGTTGTTCCTCGTCGCACGCAACGCCGACCGCCTGCAAACGATCAAGACCGACCTCGACGTACGCGGCGCCGTGCGCACCGCCACCGCGACGCTCGATGTCGCCGATTTCGGCAAGCATCAGCCGATCATCGACCAGGCCGAGCGGGAACTCGGCGGCCTCGATACCGTTCTGATCGCCCACGGCACGCTGTCGGACCAGGACGAGTGCGAAAAATCCATCGATGCGCTGCGCCGCGAATTCGACATCAACGCTTTGTCCACGATGGCGTTGCTGACGACGCTCGCGAACACATTCGAAGCGCGCAGGAACGGAATCCTTGCTGTCATCTCTTCAGTCGCCGGCGATCGCGGCCGCCAGAGCAATTACGTCTACGGTTCGGCCAAGGCCGCGGTCAGCGCCTTCCTTTCCGGTCTGCGCCAGCGCCTGGCGAAGTCGAACGTCGACGTGCTGACGATCAAACCCGGTTTCGTCGATACGCCGATGACAGCGGCCATCGGCAACAAAGGCGCGCTCTGGGCCAAGCCCGACCAGGTCGCCGCCGGCATCGTGCGCGCGATTGAAAAGCGGCGCAGCGTGGTCTACCTGCCGTGGTTCTGGCGCCCGATCATGCTGGTGATCAAGCACATCCCCGAATTCGCGTTCAAGAAAATCAAGCTGTGAATCGGGCCGTGCTTGCCAAGGACGCCAAAATCGTTCTGACCGGGGCTGCCGGCCTGGTCGGCCAGAACCTGATCGTCGAACTCGAGGCGCAGGGCTATACGAACCTCGTCGCCATCGACAAGCACGAGTACAACCTCGACATCCTGCGTCGGCTGCACCCCGGCGTGCGCGCGATCCTTGCCGACGTCGCCGAGCGCGGCGATTGGGAATCGAGCTTCGAAGGTGCGGCCTGCATCGTCCAGCTGCATGCGCAGATCACCGGCAAGAATCCGCAGGAATTCGTGCGCAACAATATCGACGCAACGCGCGTCGTGCTCGCCGCCGCGAAGAGGTGCGGCGCCCCTTACCTCGTGCACATCTCTTCGTCCGTGGTCAATTCGGTCGCCAACGACGACTATACGAACACGAAGAAAGCGCAGGAAAAGCTCGTCGCCGAGTCCGGCATCAAACACTGCACGCTACGCCCGACCCTGATGTTCGGCTGGTTCGATCCCAAGCACCTCGGCTGGCTGTCGCGCTTCATGGCGAAAACGCCGATCTTTCCGATTCCGGGCGACGGCAAGTACATGCGCCAGCCGCTGTACGAGCGCGACTTCTGTCGCTGCATCGTCAAATGCATCGAGACGCAGCCCGATGGCGCGGTCTACGACATCTGCGGCGACACTCGCATCGACTACGTCGACATCATCCGCACGATCAAGCGCGTCAAGGGGCTGCGTACGTGGATCGTGCATATCCCGTATTCGCTCTTCTACACATTGCTCAAGATCTACGCCGTATTCAGCGGAAAACCGCCGTTCACCGCGGATCAGCTCAAGGCGCTCAGCGCCGGCGACGAATTCCACGGGGTCGATACGCGTGCAACGTTCGGCGTCGCGCAGACCCCGTTCGAAGACGCGGTGCGCGAGAGCTACTGCGATCCGCGTTTCGGCCTCGTGGTGTTGAAACGTTGACGCCGAAATCATGATCTTTGCCGGGAACTATTGATGCCCCAAGTCAAGACCGCCGTCATCGGCGCCGGCCCGATGGGCTTGATCTGCGCGCTCGACCTGCTCAAAGCCGGTCATGACGTCGACATTTACGAACGCGACGACCGCATCGGCGGCATGTCCGCATCGTTCGATTTCGATGGCCTCGCAATCGAGCGCTACTATCACTTCATCTGCAAGACCGACACTCCACTGTTCGACCTGCTCGCCGAGTTGAATCTATCCGACCGGCTGCGCTGGACCGATACGAAGATGGGCTTCTACTGGAACGGCCGTCTGTACAAGTGGGGTACGCCACAGGCGCTGCTGCGTTTCGACGGTTTGAGCTTGGCCGAGAAGATCCGCTACGCGCTGCAAGTGATGAAGACCAAGAGCGTCAGCGACTGGAGCGCACTCGACAAGATCGGCGCGCTGCCTTGGCTTAAGTCGTGGCTCGGCGAGCGGGCCTACAAGGTGCTCTGGGAACGCCTGTTCTACCTCAAGTTCTACGAACTCAGCGACCAGCTCTCCGCGGCATGGCTGGGCACGCGGATCAAGCGCGTGGCGCTGTCGCGGCGCAATCTTTTCCACGAATCGCTCGGTTATCTGAAAGGCGGCTCGGCAACGCTGCTGGACGCGCTGCGTACCCGCATCGAATCGCTCGGCGGACGCATCCATTTGCGCTCGGGAGTGGACAGGGTCACGATCAGCGGATCGGACAAGGTGCGCGGCATCGTCGTGGCCGGTGTGGAGCACGCGGTCGAAAACGTGGTCAGCACGGCGCCTATCCAGTACGTGCCCGCGCTTGTGCCCGACCTGCCGAAGGAATTCACCGCTCGCATCCGCGCGATCAAAAACATCCCCGTCGCTTGCGTCATCCTCAAACTGAAGCAGCCGCTGAGCGAGAATTTTTGGATGAATATCTGCGACGAAAGCATCGGCATACCGGGCGTGATCGAGTATTCCAACCTCAATGCTGGCACCGGCCCGGCGATCGTCTACGCGCCGTTCTATATGCCGAAGACCAACCCGAAGTATGCTCGCGACGACCAAGCTTTCATCGACGAGACGATCGGCTACATGCACAAGCTCAATCCGCAATTCAAACCGAACTGGGTTCTGGCGAGCCACTGCCATCGCTATGACTTCGCACAGACGATCTGTCCCCCGGGTTTCGCCGCACAACTGCCGCCCATGCGGACACCGATTGCCGGTTTGTATATGGCCGATACGTCGTACTACTACCCCGAAGATCGCTCGATCAGCGAGAGCGTGAAGGTCGGACGCACGCTTGCAAAAGCGGTGCTCGCTTGACCGACCACACGGCGGAGAGGCGAGTCACGCGCCCATGACAAAATCCGCAACCAAAAGAAATCAGTTCCTGCGTTTTCTTCTCGTGGGCGGCATTGCCGCCGCGGTGAACTTCAGCTCGCGCATCGTCTTGAACTTGTGGATGCCGTACTCGCCCGCCATTGTGACGGCCTACGGCTGCGGCCTGATTACCGCTTTCCTGCTCAACCGCCGTTTTGTTTTCACTGGAGCGGCCAATCACCTGCATCACCAGGCATTCTGGTTCCTCGTCGTCAACTTGCTTGGAGTCGCGCAAACGCTGCTCGTCAGCTTGTTGTTCGCCGACTACGTCCTGCTACGACTCGGCGTAACCTGGCATGCACGCGAAATTGCACATGCCATCGGCATCGTCACGCCGATTTTCACGAGCTACGTCGGACACAAGAAGTTGTCATTCCCCGCAGACTGTAAATAGGGAAAACCTAAATCAACAGATGTTCCCACGTCTGCCAATCTGGAAAGCAACGCACGAACACGTCGGCCCTGATCGCCGCGTCGACTGTCGGATCAAAATTGCGAACTAGCGACGTTAGATTCGGCAGTCATTTCAACCAACTCGCCTTGCGGCGCGGCCGATAAAGACGCTGCTAGCACCATCAGCTCGACGGGCCTCTTGTCTTTAGCGTCCGAATTTGACTCGTTTATCGGCAACATATCCATATCCAAAAAAAGTTTAGCCGGCCGCGCGTCAATCCAATCAAGGGGATCATAAGGGATGCTTACCCAACGGCTCTCTTTAAGGGAGATAATCGGGGATAGCTTTCGCCCCAGATGAAAACGCAACCGTGCGCCCTCCCGATACGAGTCGGGCCGCGGATCGCAATTGGGGCATATCTGCAGATTCACAAATGTGCGCGATTTCCGCTGCATGACATCCCCTTCAGCTGCATATGCCACGATGCGTACGCGCGGCGCTTCAACCAGACTGCCCCAAGTTGCGCGTCCCACTCTGCCGTATGTTATATCCATCGCTGGCGGATCATCCAAAGCCAGTCGATAAATGTGATCAAACTGCACTAACGGGGGGGCACGCAACAAACAACCCACGCCATATATATATGTCGCCGACGCTTTCTCGTTTTCGCACTGCGAGCCCCCCCAAAGCAGAGGATGCCTGGCATCGATTCTTTCTGGATCATATTGCTCCATCGGGAGGGAACTAGGACTGAGAAAATGAAGATGCAATTTCTCGACGAAATAGGCGACGAGCATGACATCGCTTGTATACCTCATATGGACATACAAATCGTCGAACTCGCCCAGCTTTGGAATACGGCGCAACGCCTCGAAGTCCGCACTCTGCCTCTGATCCTCCGGCCACTGTGTTAGACGATAAGCGGCATTGCCAACCAGCGCCATTACGGCGAGACCACAGCACAGAGCATCCCAACGGAACTTGCCCGCGGATGAACCAAACCATCGTGAACTTGAAACCGCGCGCAATAAATGTGCAGTCGAAGCAAAAAAGATGAATGAGAAAAGCAGTGGTAAATAGGATGCCATCTTCCACTGCTGATATGACCGAGTAGTTCCGTGGGAGTATCCAAGCGCATAATAGATAAAGTAGGCAAGCCACGCTGCGGCACCCAGAGCCACAAACATGCGTTGCGCCAATGACGTTCGCTCCCCAAGCACAAACGCGTATGGCTTAAAAACGTAAAAATAGAGATTCAACGCCATGATCGTAAATCCGATCAAGATCCATACCTTCAGACAACCAACCGAGGCTTGCATGTCCCCAGGAATACCGAGCAGCGAGTAAAACGGCAACATGTATAGAGGCCACCCCACTTGCGCATCGGAAAGTTTTCCTATGTAACCAAAAGTAATTTCAAAAAAATGCGAGGGGTCGAAAATGCAAACAGCGATAAAAACGACGGCTACGATACTTCCCCACCATAAAATTACGCGACCAATGCGAAACTGACCTGACCGCATCATTGTCGCCTGAATCACGCTCCCGCACACAAGCAATGTCGCCACCAATATATAAATAATGGCAATCGCTGGATAAATGTAAAAAGCTAGAAAACAATATGGCAGCATCAGGAGCAACATGGCGCGCCAGTTTGTCGATGCGCCTGAATTGATCCATATGGCCAACTGTAACGCTCCAAACATCATGACTACGGAGGACACATATTGCGGAATGAATCCGCTTCCGAAGACATACTGAAAGAATACGCCGGATACAGTGACAAGGCCCACGCATCTACTTACCAAACGAGTCACATGGAACGTTTCTCTTAGAAGCGAGGCCACTGCAACGCCAATCAAAGCCACTGTTCCGTGAATTAGTGGCATGCCCGCAGCCAAGACATTGTTATCGAGTATCGCACCCAATAAAGCCAAAAAATAGTAGCCTCCGGGGGTTACCCAATACGCTTCGCGAAAATAGTATCCCTCAGCGATATTATCGTACCCAAAGTGGATGAAATGCTTGGCCGAGTTGACGTAGTGAAAATAATCCGCGTTCCGGGTAATCAACCGATATGGTAGTTCTTTGTCGTCGAACATCAATTCCGGCGCCAGGCAATACGCGGCCGCATAGAAAATTGAAAAATCAGCGATAAATCGAGTGATTTCCGATCGCTTTATGTACGTCGGCGCAACGAAAATATTGCGCTTTCGGAAAATTAGCCATAGCGCCAGCGACACACCGCACAGCACCGCTGTGTTTGTTGGAATCGAAATGGACCATCGCAACGCATACCAGGATGTCGCCACAAAAATCGCAACACCTGTCACGCAAGCATATTGCGCCCCACCTTCTTGAGATCCGATGTCCGAACAGCCTACTATGCTGCCACCAAGAATGGCGAGGAATCCGATTGCAATCAGACATATCAAGATGCCGAGCAACATGGACACGCCGTACGTGGCGATGATTTGCAATAGATTTGCAGCTTCAATCACGTTCCCACCCCAGGATATCGCAGACACATCTCCAACCGGCGAAACTGAGCAAATTGCCGAAATTGGACTATTTCGTTGGGTCGATATTGCATTCGAGAATTGAATCCAGCTCTTTCAGGATTTCATGCAATCGTCGCAGAATATTCAATCGATCGAGAGAGTTTCGTAATACTGATGGATTTCGACGCAATCGGCTGGTTCGGAACAGCTCTTATCGAGATAATATTGATAGAAGAGCTGTTTCCATAACTCTATTCGCCCGGTAGTCAGTGTTGTCGAGCTCATCCGTGCCCATTCATGACGAGTTGCATACACGGGTTGTTCGATCAGCACTTGCTATCGCAAAATGAAGTCGTTGGGCAAACCTTTGATGCGCATCTGCCATATCCAGCCGGATTCAGTTCTCCCTACTCCCAGGCACCGCGTCAGACCTTGAGTCGACGCATATCGGTATCCACCATCATCGTGATGAGCCGCTGCAAGGAGGTCTTCGGCCGCCAGCCCAGT
>CBJLOV010000026.1:0-31710 GCA_966424745.1 uncultured bacterium | reverse complement strand
GTTGCCCCCGTGCTGCCGTTCGAATTGCATGTGTAAGGCATGCCGCCAGCGTTCACTCTGAGCCAGGATCAAACTCTTCAGTTGAAATTGCAGTCAGCATTGCTGCTGACAAATTACTTTAGAGAGTGAAACCAAGCTGCTTTGATTACTCAAATTTGATCGATTGCTCGATCGAGGCTTGAAGACGCTCTTGATTCGATGGACGTGTTGTCCACCCCAAGGCGCCCACACAAGTCACCTGCGCACACTGTCAAAGATCGAATTCTTGCGAAGCGTTTCCGCTTTCGCGTCCCGAACATTTCGTCCGAGAGAGCCGCCTACTATACAACCATTTTCGAAACCGTCAACACCTTTTTGAAAATTTTTTTCGAAAAGTTTTGCCGGGATTCCGACCCTTCGATTTCGCCAGCGGCGGCAGCAATCGAAGGGGGGCGAATCTTACACCCGATTTCCGATTCGTCAACACTCTCGAGGCAACTTTTTTTGCTTCGTGATGCCGACGCACCGGAGGGGCGTCTCCCTTTCGTTTTTCGCCGAGACAGCCGATCAACGAAGGGGCGCGAATCGTACATCCGATTTTCGATTCGTCAATACCCGCGGAGCGATTTTTTTGCTTCGCGCTACCGACGACCCGAAAGACCGCCTTTTGCCGTGCCGCGCCGTTTCGGGCAACACGTGGAAGGGCCGCGAATCCTACAACCAATCTTCGATCCGTCAAGCCCCTCCCGGAAAAATATTCGCTACGCCTACGCCGGGGCGAACGAAGCGTTTACTCGGCGACCAGGCGCACCCGCGCGAACGAACGCTTGCCGACCTGCAGCAGATGCTCGCCGCCCGGCGGCAGCACGCGCTCCCTGTCTTCGACTACGACGCCATCGATGCGCACAGCGCGCTCGTTGAGCTTGCGCGCCACTTCGGAGTTGCTCGAGGCGAGCTTGGCCGCCACAAACAACGGCGCCACGCGGATGCCTTCCGCCGACACCGCGACATCCTGCAGCGGCAGGTCGACGTCGACGCGCTGTTCGCGCACGAGCGCATTCCATTGCTCGATCGCACGTTCCGCTTCGGCCGCACCCTGAAAGCGCACGGCCAACTCTCGCGCCAGCGCAAGCTTGGCGTCGCGCGGATGGAGCTGGCCGCCGGCGACGTCGCGCTTCATCGTTTCGATATCCGCCGCGGAACGCTCCAAGCTCAGCAGCTCATACCAACGCCACATCAGATCGTCGCCGATCTTCATCGTTTTGTTGACGATGTCGATCGCCGGTTCGTTGATGCCGACATAGTTGCCGAGCGATTTCGACATCTTGTGCACGCCGTCCGTGCCCTCGAGCAAGGGCATCGTAAGCACGATCTGCGGCAGCTGGCCCGCCTCCTCCTGCAGTTGGCGGCCGACCAGGAGATTGAACTTCTGGTCCGTGCCGCCGAGCTCGACGTCGCATTGCAGTGCAACAGAATCGTAGCCCTGGACAAGGGGATAAAGGAACTCATGGATCGCAATCGGCTGATTGCCTTTGTAGCGCTTGTCGAAATCGTCACGCTCGAGCATGCGCGCGACGGTGTGCTTGGCGGCGAGGCGGATCATGCCGGCCGCGTCCATCTTGCCGAACCATTCGGAATTGAAGCGCACCTCGGTCTTCTGGCGATCGAGTACTTTGTAGACCTGGGCCGCGTAGGTTTCGGCGTTTGCCAGCACATCCTCGCGCGTCAGCGGCTTGCGCGTCGCGTTCTTGCCGGACGGATCGCCGATCATGCCGGTGAAGTCGCCGATAAGGAAGATGACCTGGTGCCCGAGATCCTGGAACTGGCGCATCTTGTTGAGCAGCACGGTATGGCCAAGATGCAGGTCCGGCGCCGTCGGGTCGAAACCTGCCTTGATCCGCAGGGGCCGCCCCAATTTGAGCCTCGCGGCGAGATCCTCGAGTTTGATGATTTCTTCGGCGCCGCGGCCGATCAGATCCAAGGCCGCCTGGTTTTCTGCAGACATCTCTTTTTCACCCGTTTTCGTGCGTGAGTATACTTGTATAAACCACCCCGTCCGTTCAGTTTCCGCGAGATCGGGGTTAAAAAATCATTATTCGAGAAAATCGCCGCAACCCCTTAAAAAACAAAGGATTGACGCAGACAAATCGACTGGATATGGTACGACCTGTTTTGTCGGAAACAGACCGTGAACCTGAACAAATCCGCACACGGCGCCCAGCGCACATCATCTTCCTGCGCTACGCAAATCGCCCCGCCGAACGGCGATACCGACGTCTCCACCGACTCCACAAAGTGGACTTTTATACAAAATCTCGTCAAGGCGCCGCTGTCGTGGCGGCGTCGGCATGTCGCCCTTGCCGGCGCCATCGTCGCAGTGCTGAGCGCCGCGGGTACGACGATACCTACCTGGGCGTTGGCGATGCGCGACTCGGGCAACGCACCGCGCACCACGCTCGATATCCCGCTGCCGACATTATCGCCAGAAGACGCGGCCTTGTCTGCGGCGATCGACGCAGCGAACAGCGATTCGCTGGCGGACGACGCCGGCTGGCAAGTCGTCGCGGTCAAATCCGGACAGACGCTCGCCGACATCTTCCAGCAGCAGGGCCTCAACGCCACCGATCTGGCACGCCTGCTCGACGAACCCGGCAACGCGTCCTGCCTGCGCAATATTCATCCCGGCGACGAATTCGCGTTTCTGCGCCGTGAAGGCGGCGGCTTGCGCGCAGTCCGCTTCGACCGTGACGATCACACTCGCGTGATCGCGAGCTTCTCCACCGATGCCATCAAGCAGACCGAACTCGATCGCAACATCGAGCGCCGCACCCAGGTCGCGCACGGCGTCATCGACTCCTCGCTGTTCGGTGCCGGCGAAGAAGCAGGCATGAGCGATGCGATGGTGCTCAAGCTCGCCAATGCGTTCGGCTACGACATCGACTTCGCCCAGGATCTGCGCCAGGGCGACAGCTTCACCGTGATCTACGACGACGTCTACCGCGAAGGCGAGCGCCTGCGCGACGGCGACATCATCGCTGCGACCTTCGTCAACAAGGGCAAGCGCTATTCCGCATTCCGCTTCACCAACGGAGCGGGCGAAACCAGCTATTACACCGCCGAGGGCCGGCCACTGAAGAAGACCTTCCTGCGCACGCCCCTGGACTTCTCGCGCATCACCTCGTACTTCTCGGTCGCGCGCATGCACCCGATTCTCGGCACGATGCGCGCGCACAAAGGCGTGGACTACGCGGCCCCGCAAGGGACGCCGATCCGCTCTGCCGGCGACGGCAAGATCGCGTTCCGTGGCTGGCAACCGGGCTACGGCAACGTCGTCATCGTGCAACACAACGCGCACAACTCGACGCTGTACGGCCATATGTCGCGCCTCGGCAACTATCAGGTCGGCCAGCATGTCGCGCAGGGCGCGACGATCGGCTACGTCGGCATGACCGGCCTCGCCACCGGTCCGCACCTGCATTACGAATTCCGCGTCGACGGCCAGCACCGCAACCCGCTGACTGTGACGACGCTACCTCCGGAACCGCTGCCGGGCGGCGAACTGGCCCGCTTCCACAGTCAGACCCAGCCGATGCTGGCTCGGCTCAACAAGCTCGAGGCCACCCAGCTCGCATCGGCAAAGTGATGCCTTCAAGGCCGTGGCCGCGCTGTACCTTGGTCTGATTTCCGGCACCAGCGCCGACGGTATCGACGTTGCGCTGGCCTCGTTCGCGCGCCGGCCGAAGCTGCTCGCCAGTCTGACCTATCCTTACCCGGAGCCTCTGCGCAGGCGCATCCTCGCTCTCGCGCAGGGCGAAGGGCTCGTCGCGCTCGATGAGTTCGGCGCACTGGACGTCGAGATCGCGCGCGCCTTCGCCGCCGCCGCGACCGAGCTGTTGCAACGCGAAAGCGCCGATGCGAACGAAATTCGTGCACTCGGTTCGCACGGCCAGACCGTGCGCCACCGGCCGCTCGGAGCGGCACCGTACACCATGCAGCTCGGCGATCCGAACATCATCGCCGAGCTTACCGGCATCACCACCGTCGCCGATTTCCGCCGCCGCGATCTCGCTGCAGGCGGTCACGGCGCACCACTTGCGCCGGCGTTCCACTCGGCCATGTTCGCGCGCGACAAGAACGTGTCGTCCAGGAGCAGCCGCATCGTGCTCAACCTCGGCGGCATCGCCAACATCACGATTTTGCCCGACGACGATAGGAAGCCGTTGCGGGGCTTTGATACGGGCCCGGCAAGTTGCCTGCTCGACGCCTGGATCGCGCGTCATCTCGATCAGCCCTATGACAAGGACGGCGCCTATGCCGCCTCGGGCCGCGCCGACGAGACCTTGCTGAAGCGTCTGCTTTCCGATCCCTACTTCGCCGAACCGCCACCGAAAAGCACCGGACGCGAGGTGTTCCATCTGACCTGGCTGGCCGAGCATCTGCGCGGTCTGGCGATCGCGCCCAAACACGTGCAGGCAACCCTGGTCGCGCTGTCCGCCCTGACGATCGCCGATGCCGTCCGCACCCATGCCCGCAATGCGCGCGAGGTGTGGGCCTGCGGCGGCGGCGTACACAACCCCGTATTGATGGCCGCGATCGCGGACGCGCTCGCGCCGATCCCGGTCGCAAGCGTCGCCGGCCTGGGCATCGATCCCGATTTCGTCGAAGCGATGACCTTCGCCTGGCTCGCGCGCGAACGTCTCGCCGGCCGCGTGGCGCCGAACGTGCACACGGTTACCGGATCACGCGGCCCGCGCGTCCTTGGCGGCGTCTATTCGGCCTGATCGCCGCAACAGCCACAGCACCAGCAAAATCGCGGGCACGCCGGTCACCGCCGTGTAAACGAAGAACGACGGGTAGCCAAATCTATCGACGATTGCCCCCCATTGGCTCGCCAGGGTTTTGGCCGGCAAGCTCCACAGCGTGCCGAACAGCGCGTACTGCGTGGCGGTGTAGGCGACGTTGGTCAGCGAGGACATGAACGCGATGAAAGCCGTACCGGCAATTCCGTTCGCGATATTGTCCAAGCTGACCATGGCGATGAGCCAGATACGGTCCGGTTCGAGCACCTGCTTGGGATTCGCCGCGTGCTGTGCGAGAAACGCGCTTAGCTGATCCGCCGAGTACGCGTAGAGGAGATTCGCGCACGACAGCAACACGACGCCAAGAAGCAACGTTGCAGGAATGCCGATCCGTTTAACGAGGTATCCGGCAAGCACGGCTCCGCCGAGGGTCAGGGCAACCCCATAGCCCTTCGAGATCAGTGCGATGCTGTCGAGCGTGTAGCCGAGATCGACATAGAACGGAATCGCGGCGACGCCCATCGTCGTATAGTTGAGCCGGTACATGACGATCAATGCGAGCAGCGGTACCGCGACGCGCCAGCCGTTGCGCGCGAAGAAATCGACTACCGGGCTGACCACCGCGCCGAGCAACCATGCAACCGCGCTGCGCAGCGAAGCCGGCCAGTGCGCCGAACGCTCGAGAAAGGCGACGACGCGCGCCTCTTGCGCGATCGTCGCGCGCGAAACCGCCGTGTCGGGTTCGCGCGCGAACAGCGTGGTCAATGGACCGATCGCAAAGCACAATGCCATGATCAGGTACGCGTTGGTCCAGCCCCCTTTCGATGCGGCGTACAGAGCGCCCGCGCCGCCCGTTATCAGCGCGCACTGATAGCCGATCTGATATGCCGCGGCCATCGCGCCCTGCCACCGCGGTTCCGCCGATTCGATGCGGTAGGCATCGATGGCGATATCCTGCGTCGCCGAAGAGAACGCCGTGATGACGGCAAACCAGGCAATGCTTTCCGCATGCGTCGAGGGATCGGTCAACGCCATGGCCACGACGCCGAAGAGAATGCCGAACTGCGCGAGCAGCATCCAGCTGCGCCGGCGGCCGAGTACGCGCAAGAACGGCAGCGGCAAGCGATCCACAATCGGCGACCAGCAGAATTTCAGCGAGTAGGCAAGGCCGACGAGGCTGAAATATCCGATCGTCGTGCGATCGATACCGCCCTGCCGCAGCCGCGCCGACAGGGTCGTCAGCACCAGTGGAAACGGCAGGCCTGCGGCGAAGCCGAACAGGAGCATCGCGCGCACGTCCGCACGCGCATAGTCGCCCAGCGCGGAGCGCCAGCGTTGCAGCAGCGCCGTCACTTGTAGTCGACGAGCATCGGGGCGTGATCGGAGAAGCGCGGCGCCGGCGTGACGGTGCACGTGTTCACGCGGTCGCGCATGCCGGGCGTGATGATCTGGTAGTCGATGCGCCAACCGACGTTGTTCGCACGCGCGGCGCCGCGGTTCGACCACCATGTATATTCGACCGTATCGGGCTTGGCGACGCGGAAAGCATCGTGCCAGCCGGTTTTCGGCGCCGGCGCGCCGTCGCCGTGCGCGTCGGCCAGCATCCCGTTGAGCCAGGCGCGCTCCTCCGGCAGGCAGCCGGAGTTCTTCTGGTTCGAGCTCCAGTTCTTGATGTCGTTCTTCGAGCGCACGATGTTCCAGTCTCCGCACAGCACATAGTCGCGGCCGGACTTGAGCCATTCATCGAAGATCGGCTTGATCCAGTCCATCACCTTGAACTTGAACGCCTGACGTTCTTCGCCCGAGGAACCCGACGGCACATAGAGCGAGACGACGCTGAGCTTGCCGTAGCGGGCCTCGATGTAGCGGCCCTCGTCGTCGAACGGCGCCCAGCCGAGCGCGGTGCGAACCTCGTCCGGCTCGCGCTTGGAGTAGATCGCCACGCCCGAGTAGCCCTTCTTCGTCGTCGCATCGCGATAGAAGCAGTGATGGCCGTCGGGGCGGAACATCGGATCGGAAAGCTGGTCTTCCTGCGCCTTGGTTTCCTGCAGGCAGACCACGTCGACGTTCTGCTTCTTGAGCCAGTCGAAAAAACCCTTGTTCGCGGCGGAGCGAATGCCGTTGGCGTTGAAAGTAAGGATGCGCATTGGGAGGCTGTGGCCTGGAAAGCGAGGGTCGTAGCGTGCCGTATCGCGATCGTCGTTGGCAACCTCGCGAATCACCGCTCGCGCGGTGTCGGTTCGGCCGGGTAAGCTTGCATACCTCAATCCTCGGCTCCGCAATGCAATGCAACCGCATCAGCAATCCTTCCTCGACCTCGCGCTCGCCAAGAACGCGCTGCGCTTCGGCGAATTCACGCTCAAATCGGGTCGGGTGAGCCCGTATTTCTTTAACGCCGGCATGATCGACTCCGGCGCCGCGCTGGCCACCCTCGGGCGTGCCTACGCGCAATCGGCCCTCGATTCCGGTATCGCTTTCGACATGCTGTTCGGTCCGGCCTACAAGGGCATCTCGCTGGCAACGACGACGGCGATAGCGCTGTCCGAACTGGCCGATCGCGACGTACCCGTCGCATTCAACCGCAAGGAAGCCAAAACGCACGGTGAAGGCGGGGTCGTGATCGGTGCTCCGATCCGCGGCCGCGTCCTCGTCGTCGACGATGTGATCACCGCGGGCACTGCCATCCGCGAATCGCTCTCCCTCATCGCCGCGCAGGGCGCCACGGCCGCCGGCATTCTGATCGCACTCGATCGACAGGAGCGCGGACAGGGTGCGCTGTCGGCCGTGCAGGAAGTGGAGAAGGAGTTCGGCGTACCGGTCGTCGCCATCGCCCGTCTCGCCGAGTTGTTCGCCCTGATCGCCTCGCGCCCCGAACTCGCCGCGCACCGCGAACGGATGGAAACCTATCGGCGCACTTACGCCGCAGCCGCGTGATGCGACGGCACTCAATGATTTGCGCGCGCTCGATCGACTATGCTTCACGAAACGGGAATCTCTTCATGCGTTCGACCATCGCCTTTACACTGACACTTGCCATTGTTACCGCGCAAGCGTCCGCCCAACAAAGTACCCACAACCGCTATCGCTGGACCGATGCCCACGGCGGCGTGCAATACGCCGATTCGCCGACGGCCGAGGCCTTGCAGGCGGGCTACGATGTGGTCGATGGGCGCGGCATCGTGATCAAGCATGTCGACCGGATAAAGACTGCCGAGGAAAAGAAGACCGACGAGAGCACCGCCGCTGCGCTCGCTCAGGAGAAACAGCGTGCCACCGAGGCGGTGCAAGCCGACCGGCAACTGTTGCAGGCCTATCCGTCCGAGGCGGCGCTCGTCGATGCGCAGAAGAAGCGTGTCGCCGCGATCGACCAGGACATCGCCAACGTCAAGGTCAGCGAGTCCAACCAGGAAAAGAGCTTGGCCGAGCAGCTTGCCTACGCATCGACGTTCGAGCGCGACGGCAAGCCGGTGCCCGCGCCGGTCAAGCAACAGATCGAATCTCTGCGCCTCAACGTCGAAAATCAGAAGAAGTTCGTCGCGGCCAAGCTCGAGCAACGCGAGAACCTGGAACTGAAGGGGCAAAGCGAACTTGCCCACTACCGCGAACTGCGCGCGGCGCAGACGAGGGAGTCGGGTCAACCGTAGCCGGATACTGTGCCGCGAACAGAACGGTCGCGGCACAGGGATCAGAACGGCAACTTGAGCTTCGGGTTGATCGCGAGCCGTTGCGCGCGGAATACGTTTTGTATGCGCTTGAGCACGTCCATGTTCTCGGCGTCGAAGCGCAGCACCAGTACGGGTGTGGTGTTCGATGCCCGCACCAGACCCCAACCGTCCGCCCAGTCGGCGCGCACGCCATCGATCGTGTTGATTTCGGCTCCATCGAACTTCGCTTCCTTCTTGAAGCGCTCGATGAATTTGTAGTGCTCGCCTTCGGTCAACTCTATCTTGAGTTCCGGCGTGCTGACGCTGTTCGGCAGCGACTCGAATATCTGCTGCGGCATGCGCTGTTGCGAATCGCCGGAAAGGATTTCGAGCAGGCGCGCGCCGGCGTACAGACCGTCGTCGAAGCCGTACCAACGCTCCTTGAAGAAGAAATGCCCGCTCATCTCGCCGGCCAGCGCAGCACCGGTCTCGCGCATCTTGCCCTTGATCAGCGAATGCCCGGTACGCCACATCAGCGGCGCGCCGCCGGCCGCCTCGATCACGGGGGCAAGCTTGCCGGTGCACTTCACGTCGTAAATGATCGTCGCGCCCGGGTTGCGCGAGAGCACATCCTGCGCGAACAGCATCAACGTACGGTCCGGGAAGATCACCTCGCCCGCAGGCGTGACCACGCCGAGACGATCGCCGTCGCCGTCGAAGGCGATGCCGAGATCGGCCTTGATCTGCTTGACGGTGAGGATGAGGTCCTCGAGGTTGTGCAGGTCGGATGGATCGGGATGATGGTTCGGGAAGTTGCCGTCGACTTCGCAGAACAGCGGTATGACTTCGGCGCCGAGACGCTCGAACAGTTGCGGCGCGATCGCGCCCGGAATGCCGTTGCCGCAATCGATCACGATCTTGAGCGGACGATGCAGACGCACGTCGCCCGCGATGCGCTCGATGTATTCGCCGGCGAGATCGTGTTTCTCGAGTTGGCCCGCACCGTTCGTAAAGTCTTTTTCGGCGATGCGCTTGTAAAGCTTCTGGATCGCGTCTTCGGCCAGCGTCTCGCCGCCGAGAACGATCTTGAAGCCATTGTAGTCCGGCGGGTTGTGGCTGCCGGTGACCATGACCCCCGAACCGAGATTCAAATGCTGCGTGGCGAAGTACAGCACGGGTGTCGGCGCTGCACCGATATCGGTGACATCCGCACCGGCCGCACGCAAACCTTCGATCAGGGCTGCGGACAGGCTGGGGCCGGACAGGCGCCCGTCGCGCCCCACCGCGATCGTCTTCAGGCCGCGGCTCGCCATCTCACTGCCGATCGCGCGGCCGATGAGGCGCGCGACATCCGCGTTCAAAGTCTTGCCGAGCACGCCGCGGATGTCGTACGCGCGGAACATGCTTGGGCTGACGTGGATATCCTGATCTTCTTCGACAGACTCGGATTTGACGGAATGAATCTTGACTTGGGGCATCGGTACGATTTCCTGCGGCGATTCTTCTACAGCGGCCAAGCTCGCGCTCCGCTTGCGCCGCAGCACCGATTCGAACGCCGCGCGCCAACCGACGAGGCGGGCATAGAACATTATTCCGCCTAGAGAGAAGGTCAGCAAGGCAAGAACGCCGAGCAGAAGCAGGCTGCGCGGCATCATGATCAACGACGAAGGCGGCACGATACCGACACGAAAGAGACTGTTCGCGATGGGTTTGCCGACATTGTCTATCTCCGCACCGGCCGTGCTGCCAATGCCGGCGAGTACGAGATCATTCATACCGTTGCCCTGGCGCAGTTCCAGCCCGCCCCGGCCCGGAGCAAGCTTGCGAAACACTGCGAGCGTCGGCTCGAACGGCAGCGCGGCGTAGGCGTAGGCCAAGACCCGGCCTTCCCGCATCACCGGCAGCACGAACGCAAGAGCACGCTTTCCTCCCTGCACGGTTATCGTCTGCGCAGGGGCGGGTTCATTGTCGCGATTGGTCTGCACGAGCATGGCCGAACGCGCATACCCCGTTTTGGCGAAATCGTCCGCCAGGACATCCGAAATATCGGAGCGATAGAAATCGATGCTGAGCAAGTCGGGCAGCGCCTGCTTCGCCGCCTCGATCGCCGCGCTACGCCCGTTCTCCCAAGACTCCGCCAAAGGCGCCGTCACCGCGTCCCCGGCAAGCGCCTGCTGGACGCGTGTACGCGTATCCTTGAGAAATTGGCCGAGTGTATTGATGCCGGCTTCGCGCGCCGCGTCGATCTGCGCCACGCCGTCCTCTTCGGTGAGGATCAGCCAGGCTTGCCAGACGAAGAATGCACCGAGTATCCAAAGCAGCAGCGCACCGACCAGCATGGCATAGCGTCCAACTCCGACGTTCTCGGCCGGATCGGCAACGTCACGCACGAGTTGTACGGCAACGCTCTCCTGCGCCGGTGTCGCTTCTTCGAGTTCGGCGTCAGGCAAGGCGTCTTCTTTCTTTCTCGCAAGCCAGCTTCCCATGCTCGATCCCCAGTAACATTCCGGGGCGGCACTGCATTAAGCGCTGCCGGAGTGACCGAATCCGCCGACGCCGCGTTCGCTGGCGTCGAAGTCTTCCACCACACGAAATCGCGCATGCGCCACCGGCAAAAAGACCAGCTGCGCGATGCGTTCCCCCGGCACGATGGTATATGGTGCCGCGGCGCGATTCCAGCAAGAAATCATCAATGGGCCTTGGTAATCCGCATCGATCAGACCGACGAGATTGCCGAGGACGAGGCCATGTTTGTGACCCAGTCCCGATCTCGGAAGGATAACTGCGCAATAGTTCACATTTCCGATATGAATCGCGATGCCGGTCGGGATCAGTGCGCTCGCTCCGGGCTCCAGCGCCAGCGGCGCGTCCAGCGCGGCGCGCAGATCCATCCCGGCAGAGCCCGGCGTCGCCTGCGCAGGCAACGGTATCTCATTGCCGAGACGCGGATCGAGAATTTTCAGTTCGACGTCGATCATTTGGCCGCCCGCTTTGCAGCGGCGCGCGGCATGTTTTTTGTCGACGACGTGGATTCCGCATAGCGTTCGGCTATACGCGCGACGAGCTGGCGCGCCAGCGCAAGCTTGTCGGCACGCGCCAGACGCTCCGCGCCGCTCCGCGAAATCAGCAGGATCTCGTTTTCGCAGGCATCGAAACCCTGGCCCTCGCCAACTTTGTTCGCGGCGATCAGATCGAGCTTCTTGCGCTCGAGTTTCGCCCGCGCATAAGTCTCGACATTCTGCGTTTCCGCAGCAAAACCGACCACGAACGGCCGCGGTTTCAGCGCGGCGACCCCGGCGAGAATGTCGGGATTCTCGTTCAAGGTCAGGGTCAGCGAGTCGCCGTTCTTCTTCAGTTTGTGCGCGGCGATCTCGTGCGGACGGAAATCGCCGACCGCCGCCGCGCCGATATAGATGTCGCTGACCGGGGCGTGCGCCATTACCGCTTCGCGCATGTCACGCGCGCTGCGCACATCCACGCGCGCGACGCCCGACGGCGTCGGCAGATGTACCGGTCCGGCAACGAGCTGCACCGTGGCCCCCTGCTCGGCGGCGGCCTGCGCAACGGCGAAGCCCATGCGCCCGGAACTGCGGTTGCCGATGAAGCGCACGGGATCGATGTCCTCGAACGTTGGACCCGCGCTGACCAGCACGTGCTTGCCGGCGAGCAGCCTGGGCCCCTGCAGGGCGGCGAGCTCGGCGACGATCTCGTGCGGCTCCAGCAGGCGGCCGAGGCCGGATTCCGGCTCGGCCATGCGCCCCTCGGCTGGGCCGAGGAAGTACGCGCCGCGCTCGCGCAAGGCGGCAACGTTGGCCTGCGTGGCCGGATGGCTCCACATACGCAAATTCATCGCCGGCGCGATCGTAACCGGAGCCGCACTCGCCAGGCACAACGTGGCGAGAAGGTCGTCGGCGAGCCCGTGCGCAAGTCGCGCGATCAGATCGGCGCTCGCCGGCGCGATCACGATGCGCTGAGCCCAACGTGCCAGCTCGATGTGTCCCATTGCAGCTTCGGCCGCCTCGTCCCACAGGCCGGAACGCACCGGCTGCCCCGACAGGGCCTGGAACGTCAGCGGCGTAACGAAGCGTGCGGCGTTTTCGGTAAGCACGACGCGCACTTCCGCGCGCGCATCGCGCAAACGCCGCACCAATTCGCAGGCCTTGTAGGCCGCGATGCCGCCGGACACGCCGAGCAGCACGCGCAGGCCGGCGAGACCGTTTCGAGCTTCGTGCTGCTGCGTCATGTAAGAAATCCGAGTACGACGAAATGCACATATAGCTTACCGGAATTTGCATCGCGCCCGGCTGCGCCTTCGCTCATATCGACCGAAACTTTCGCCATGACGATCCTCAACTGGCCCAGCGACGAACGTCCGCGCGAGAAGCTGCTCGCACGCGGCACGACCGCGCTCTCGGATGCGGAATTGCTCGCCATCTTCCTCGGCAGCGGGCGACGCGGGCAGACGGCCGTGGATCTCGGCCGCGAGCTGCTCGGCCGCGACGGAGGATTGAAATCACTGCTTGAGCTCGGCGCAACGACGCTGTCGACACTGCCCGGCCTCGGCACCGCGAAGGCATGTCGCCTGCACGCCGCGCTCGAACTCGGCCGGCGCTATCTCGCCACCAATCTCGACCGCCCCGACGCGCTGGCCAATCCCCTCGCTTCCGCGGAATTCGTGCGCTCCAGGCTGGGCGGCTATCCCTACGAAGTCTTCGCCTGCCTGTTTCTCGACAGCCGCAACCGCATGATCGCCTTCGAAGAGCTGTTCCGCGGCTCGGTCAACGGCGCCACCGTACACCTGCGCGAGGTCATACGTCGCTGCCTTGCGCACAACGCCGCGGCGGTGATCTTCGCGCACAACCATCCTTCCGGAATTGCCGAGCCGAGTCCGGCCGACAAGGAAATCACGGTCGAACTGAAACGCGCACTGCGCATGATCGACGTGCGCGTGCATGACCACCTCGTCGTCGGCGCGAACGCCACGGCCTCGTTGGCGCAGTTGGGTCTGTTGTAGATTCGCGCAGGCCTTGGCAAAGGCCGAGAGTGAAAACGACGGTGCAACCGTCCTTGTGCACCTGCCGTTTTCGATCGTCCCGAAAGGACGTTTTCCGCTGAAGTGACTCAGGCGTCGGTACATCCCTGTCGGCCATCCTGCAGCCTTCCCGCACCGTGCGCATCCCGCACGCCACGCCGCTCCATGAACCTTGTTGGCGACGCCTGACCCGAGCGAGATTACGCGCGCTTTGTTGCCGAATTCTTACGCCGGCACAAGCGCTTAGCGTGTGGATTTATACACAATGCAGCATTCGTCACATTTGTAGCGTTTTACACCAAGGTTACCATTGAAAGACAACGAATAAATTCATAAAAATCATGTGCTTATCTTGAAAATCAGAGCCTGGAGACGGCTGAACGGGGCCCTAACCGATTTTCGCGAACTGCACAAGGGGGCCGGCTATACACAAAGTTATCCACAGCCCGCGACGACAAACCTCGCAGGGTTTGGCAAAAGGCGAACCCGGCAGTCAGCGCATTCAAATGACCTTCCGCCCTCAATGCCCAATCTTCTCGAATCTCAGCAACGGGCCTGATCAGCAAGGTGGACTCTATTTCCCACGGTTGCCGCTCCAAAAGACAAGTCGGCAATACGGAATGTATTGCCCCAAAAAAGGCCTTCCTCTAATTCCGCAGAGTTTCGCCACACCCAAAGCCACCGCGCCCTCTCTTCCACGCCCTTGGACACGACCGGGCTTAGAATTCGCCATCGTCCCGAATGGCGGCAGGTGCCGTTCCAATGAAGAAAGCCATCCTCGTCGCCGGCTCGGCCAATCTCGACTTCGTCGTCCGTGCGGCTCACGTGCCCGCCCCCGGTGAAACCGTGCTCGGGCATGGGTTCGCGACATTCCCGGGCGGCAAGGGCGCGAACCAGGCCGTTGCCTGCGCCCGCGCCGGAGGCGCCGCGACCCGCATGCTGCTCGCGCTCGGCGACGATCCTTACGCCGCACCGCTCGAAACCTCGCTGCGTGCAGCCGGAGTCGAGTTGCATATCGTGCGCGTGCATGACACGGCTACCGGCACGGCCTTCATCTGCCTCGCCGACGATGCCGAGAACGCGATCACCGTGGCCCCCGGGGCAAACAACGCCCTGCGGGCGGCACATCTGCCTTCGCTCGAGGGCGTCAGCCATCTCCTTCTCCAACTCGAAACACCGATCGATACGGTGACGGCATACGCCGTTGCCGCACGCAACGCGGACGTCAAGGTCGTACTCAACGCCGCGCCTGCGCGCGAACTGCCGACCGCGCTGCTCCACGCCGTCGACGTGCTGATCGTCAACGAAGGCGAATTGGCGACCATCACCGGCATTCACGGCCACATCGCGGACGCGCTGGCGCACCTGTCCGTGCCCTGCGTGATCGTCACGCTCGGTGCGCGCGGGGCGTGTGCGCGTGCGCAAGGTCAATTTCATCTGCAGGCCGCATACCGGATCAATGCGGTCGATACGACCGGCGCCGGCGACACCTTCTGCGGTGCATTCACCGCCGCGCTTTGCCGGGGCCTGGATCTGCCGCGGGCCCTGGCACGCGCCAGCGCCGCAGGCGCACTCGCCGCGACACGACTCGGCGCGCAGTCGAGCATTCCCGTGCACGGCGAGATCGACGAATTCGTCCAGGCACGAACTGCCGCGGCGAACAATACCGGCGCACTGCGCGAGCTTGCCGCCTACTGCGGCCTGCCCTCGCCGACACCGTGGCAATAAGTCTCCCAACCTCGTTCCCGACAGCGGACAGCACCGGTCCCACGATCTTCCGCTCAATTCTCATTGCCTCTCGGACATCGCCGGGCCGACGATTCGGGATGTTCCGTCGCGGCCGCTCCACGAATCCCTCCGCATCGATCGCTTGAGGCTGCCCGCGTGCAGGTAAAATGCGCGCCATGCCCAGCAACGTTCGAAATGACCACCTGCTTTCGGTCGCCCCGATGATGGATTGGACCGACCGCCATTGTCGGTACTTCCATCGCCTGCTCGCGCCGCACGCCCGGCTGTACACCGAGATGGTGACCACGGGCGCGATCCTGCACGGTGATCGTCCGCGTCATCTCGACTTCGACGCGGCCGAACATCCCGTCGCCCTGCAGCTCGGCGGGCACGAGCCCGCGGAACTCGCGCATTGCGCGCGCATTGGCGCGGACTGGGGCTACGACGAGATCAATCTCAACATCGGCTGTCCATCCGACCGCGTCCAGTCGGGTCGTTTCGGCGCCTGCCTGATGCGCGAGCCGGCCCTGGTCGCCGACTGCGTCGCCGCAATGCGCGCGGCGGTGTCCGTGCCGGTCACGGTGAAATGCCGCATCGGCGTCGACGAACAGGACGACTACGAAGACCTGCACCGCTTCGTCGAAACCCTGGTCGGCGCTGGCCTGGAAATCCTCGTTGTGCATGCGCGCAAGGCCTGGCTGCACGGACTGTCGCCGAAGGAGAACCGCGAAATCCCGCCGCTCAACTACGAGCGCGTATACCGGCTCAAACAGGAATTTCCGCAACTCGCGATCGTCATCAACGGCGGCATCGTCGACGCGGCGGCGGCGCGGAGCCATTGCACCATCGTCGATGGCGTCATGCTCGGGCGCGCCGCGTATCACGATCCGTTCGTGCTCGCGCGCTGCGAAGAAGCCCTGTTCGGCACGCCACTGCCCGATCGCGACAAAGTGCTGCAGCGTCTGCGTCCGTACATCGAAGCACAACTCGCCGGCGGCCAGGCCTTGAGTCACGTCGCCCGACACATCCTCGGCCTGTATCTCGGCCTGCCCGGCGCGCGTGCGTTTCGCCGCGTGCTGAGCGAGCGCATGCACCGGCCGGGCGCGGATTTCCGCGTCGTCGAACAGGCGATGGCCTGCCTGCGCGAACACGCGCAGGCAGCATGACGCGGATGGAGATGCTCACGGCAAACGCGTCGGTTCCGCGACGAATGCCGGCCAGTTCAGGCCCAATTCAATCGACTCTCCCATAGTGGCTGTCCCGGGCTTCGAAATCCGCCCACGCCGTCCATCCAACACCTTCTTCCCTCCCTTGCTTGAAATGAAATCCCGTTTCGCCACGATCCTCCTGCTTGCCGCTTTTGCGCTCTCGTCGCATGATGTTTTTGCCGCACCGCTGACGATGCAGGAGGCGATCGCCAAAGTGCAGCGCGAGACCGGAGGCAAGGTGCTGTCGGCCGAATCGAAGACGCAGGGCAAGAAGACGATCTATCGGATCAAGGTGCTGACGCGCGACGGCCAGGTGAGAATCGTCGAAGTGCCGGCGGAAGCTTAATCGAGACGTGCAGGCACGGATGCCTGCCTGGTGATTTTCGCGATCAGGATGACCGCAAAAAACAAACGGCTGCAAAGATTACTGGAGCATCCCCATGCGCGTACTACTGGTCGAAGACGAAGCTCCGCTGCGCGAAACCCTCGCTGCGCGCCTGAAGCGCGACGGTTTTGCCGTGGACACCGCAGCCGACGGCGAAGAAGGTTTGTTTCTCGGCCGCGAGGTGCCGTTCGACGTCGCGATCATCGACCTCGGCCTGCCGAAGAAATCCGGCATGGACCTGGTCAAAGACCTGCGCGACGCCGGGCAGAAGTATCCGATCCTCATCCTGACCGCGCGCTCGAGCTGGCAGGACAAGGTCCAGGGTCTCAAACACGGCGCCGACGACTACCTCGTCAAACCGTTCCACGTCGAAGAACTGCTCGCGCGCATCAACGCGCTCGTACGCCGCGCCAGCGGCTGGACCAAACCGACGCTCGAATGCGGCCCGATCGTGCTGGACACCACCGCTCAGACCGTGCACGTCGGCGGCGCGCCGGCCGATCTGACCAGCTACGAGTACAAGGTACTCGAATACCTGATGCTGCACGCCGGCGAACTCGTGTCCAAGGCCGATCTGACCGAACACATCTACCAGCAGGATTTCGACCGCGACTCGAACGTGCTCGAGGTCTTCATCGGCCGACTGCGCCGCAAGCTCGACCCGGACAACAGCCTGAAGCCGATCGAGACCGTACGCGGACGCGGCTACCGTTTCGCGATTCCGCGCAGCGAAGGCACGCACGAGGTTGCGGGCGAAGCCGCGGCAAAGTAAACACCTACATCGTCCCGCATGGCGCGCCGTCCGCTCTCCCTGCAAGCGCGCTCGCTGCTCGCCGCCGGTGTCGTGCTGGCGGCCTTTCTCGGCCTGACCGGCGTTGCGCTCGACCAGGCGATCTACCAGACCTTGCTCAAATCGCTGCACGACCGCCTGCAGAGCTACGCCTACGGCTACCTCGCCACGTCCGAAGTCGGCCGCTCGGGACGCTGGACACCGCCCGAAGTCGCTCCGGACTCGCGCCTCGACAACCCGGACAGCGGCCTCTATGCCGGTCTCGTCGGCCCGGTCGAAGTCGACGGCGCGCGCTATTCGACCTGGCGCTCGCAGTCCGCCTACGTCGCCGACATTCCTGCATTCGACAAATCGCTCAAGCCCGGAGCGGAGACGTTCACCGAAACGCCGGTCGACGGCGCGGGCGGAAAAGTCTATGTCTACAGCTACGGCTTTTCGTGGGAGAAAGAGCGCGGCCCGGTCCAATTGACGATCCACATCGCCGAGAACGCGGCCAACTTCGAAGCGCAGCGCAACGTTTTTCGCCGCAGCCTCGTATTCACCTTCGGCGGCCTCGTCATCGGCCTGCTGTTGCTGCTGCTCGGCCTGCTGCGCTGGATCCTCCAGCCGACGCGCCGCATCGCCATGGAACTCGGCCGCGTCGAGCGCGGCGAGCAGGAACAACTGTCGACCGACTACCCGCTCGAGCTCAAACGCCTGTCGCGCAGCATCAACGACTTCATCGACAGCGAGCGCAACAGCCTCAAACGCTACCGCAATACGCTCGCCGATCTCGCCCACAGCCTGAAGACGCCACTCGCCGTCGTGCGCAGCCAGCTCGAATCGGGCGCGGACGGCAAGGAATTCCGCTGGACCGTGCTCGAACAGGTCGGGCGCATGGACCAGCTCGTCGCCTACCAGCTTTCTCGCGCGGCGACGAGCGGCCACTCGACCTTCGCCGCCCCGATCCTGATCGAACCCCACGCAGAGGAAATCGTCAGCGGCCTGGAAAAAGTATATTCGGCAAAAAATATACTCTGCGAATTCGACATCGACCCGCGCGCGCAGTTCTACGGCGAAGAGGGCGATCTGCTCGAGCTGCTCGGCAACCTGCTCGAGAACGCGTTCAAATGGGCCGACCATCGCGTGCTGCTGACCGCTCGCGTGATTCCCGCCGCCCAGGGCGCGCGCCGCAACGGTCTGATTTTCATGGTCGAGGACGACGGCCCCGGCATTGCCGAAGACCAGGTCGAACGCCTGCTCCAGCGCGGCGTTCGCGGCGACGAGCGCGTGCAAGGGCACGGCATCGGCCTGGCGATCGTGCAGGATCTGCTCAAGGCCTATCGCGGGCACCTCACCGTATCGCGCTCGGAAAACCTCGGCGGCGCCGCGTTCAGCGTGCGCTTCACGCCGGGCTGAAAACTCCGCGACCGTGCTGAGCTTCGAGTCCGATGCAGTGGCGCCGGTCACGCAGTGCGGATTGGCTCTGATCGCATTCCCTCTCCGCGCGCATACTGCGCAGGATCAAAGGAGAAACCCATGCCGACCACCGTCGCCGAAAAGCGCGCCGCATTCCGCGCCTTGCATGTTTCCGGCTGCTTCGTTCTGCCGAACCCGTGGGATGCCGGCGGCGCACGCCGCCTCGAGAAGCTCGGCTTCCAGGCGCTCGCCTCGACCAGCGCCGGCATCGCCTGGTCGCTCGGCCGCGCCGACAACGAACTGTCGCGTGACACGGTACTCGACCATCTGCGCACGCTCTGCGAATCTACCGACCTGCCGATCAATGCCGACTTCGAGGACGGCTTCGCTGCGTCCCCCGCCGACGTCGCCGCCAACGTGAAACTGGCGATCGCGACCGGCGTCGCCGGCCTGTCGATCGAGGATCGCGACGGCAAGGAGCTGTACGCCCTGCCCACCGCCGCGGAGCGCATCCGCGCCGCGCGCGCCGCGATCGCTGCGAGCGGCGAGGACGTCATGCTGGTCGCGCGCTCGGAGGGCTATCTCCTTGGCCAGCCCGACCTCGACGCGACGATCGCGCGGCTCGTCGCTTATGCCGATGCGGGAGCGGACGTGTTGTACGCGCCGGGCGTCGTCGATCTCGACGCGATCGCCCGCATCGTGCGCGCGGTCGCGCCGAAACCGGTCAACGTCCTGCTGTTTTCGCCGCAGATGCGCGTCGCCGATCTTGCCGCGATCGGCGTGCGCCGCGTCAGCACGGGCGGCGCGCTCGCCGCGGCCGCCTGGCGCGGGTTTGATCTTGCTGCACGGCAGCTTTTCGACACGGGGACATTGCCGCCGCGCGGTTGATGACTGGTGTTTTCGTTTCTGTGCCGCTGGCGATTCTTGATTTTCTTTAGGGATAAGTAGGGCGCGATTCATCGCGCCCGGCTCTGCTTTTGCTCGTCATCCCCGCGAAGGCGGGGCTTTCAACAGCCGAAGGGCTGGTCATCCAGCTCTTGCTCTGGCTTTTGATTTGTCCGGTTGTTGTTTTAAGAGCAAGAGCTTCCACTCGCCTTTCAGGCGAGCGGGTAACTCTCTTTGCTTGTGCAAAGAAAGTCACCAAAGAAACCCACCCCGGAAGCCGCGCCGCCTGCGGTGGTGCGCGAGGTCATGCCGGGGTTCGTTGAACGCACATCCCTGTGCGTACAACGAACTCGAGCGCATCGTGCGCGCGACCCTCTCGGGCGTTTCCGCCGTGCCCTCGCCGCGGCTAACGGGGATCCGAGATCAAAAGACAGATCAAGAGCAGAGCCGGATGCAGTGAATCACGCCCCTACTTCCCCTGCGAAAGAAAATCGAGGCTCGCCTGCAGCATCGCCGTCATGCCGACCGTAAGCGCGCCTTCGTCGAGGAAGAACTTCGGCGAATGGTTGCTCGGCGCGGCCAAGGCGTCTTGCCCGGCCGGCGTCGCACCGACGAAGAAATAGACCGACGGGGCCTTGGCGCCGATGGCGAGGTGGGGGAAATCCTCCGATGCGGTCCAACGTTCGGCCTCGATGACGTGATCCTTGCCGAGCGCTTTTTCCATGCTCGCGCGTACGCGCGCGGTGAGCGCGGGGTCGTTGTAGTTGACCGGATTGCGGTCTTCGTCGGACTTGGGCATCTGCACGTCGACGGTCGCGCCGTTCGCAGCGGCGACGTGCTCGGCGATGTTGGTCAAGCTGGCAATGACCTGCTTGCGCATACCTTCGTCGAAGGTGCGAATGGTGCCGGCAAGGTCGGCGGTGTCGGGCACGATGTTGAAGCGCGAGCCGCCGTTGAACGTACCGAAGGTGACGACGGCAGGTTCCTTGTTGATGTTGAGCTGGCGGCTGACGATGGTCTGCGCGGAGGTAACGATCTCGGCCGCGGTGACGATGGGGTCGATGCCCATCCACGGCGTCGCGCCGTGCGACTGTTTGCCGTGCACGGTCATGCGGAACGTGTCGGAACTGGCCATCGCGCCGCCCGCGCGCACGCCGACCTTGCCGACGTTGTAGCCGGCCACCACGTGCATGCCGAAGACCGCATCCGGCTTGAAGTCCTTGAACACGCCGTCGCGCACCATGCCCGGCGCGCCGCCCGTTTCTCCCGGCGGTACGCCTTCCTCGGCCGGCTGGAAGACCAGCATCACCTCGCCGGGCAGCTCGTTCTTCATCTTCGCAAACGCCTCGGCCAGACCGAGCAGCATGGCCGTGTGTGCGTCGTGGCCGCAGGCATGCATGATGCCGACGGTCTTGCCGAGGTATTCGCCCTTCGCCTTCGAGGCGAACGGCAGGTCGACCTGCTCGGCCACGGGCAGTGCATCCATGTCGGCACGGATTGCGAGCTTCGGACCGGGCTTGCCGCCATTGAGTACGCCGGTGACGCCGGTATGGGCAATGCCGGTGCGCACGGTGTAGCCGAGCTTCTTCAATTCGTCGGCGACGATCTTCGAGGTGCGCACTTCACGGTTGGAAAGTTCGGGGTGCTGATGGAAGTCGCGGCGCCAGGCGGTGACATCGGAAACGATGCCCGGCGAGATCTGAGCGGGCGGCTCGGCGGCGACTGCACCGGAAGCGAGAGCGAGCAGGACTGCAAGCGGCAAAGCGTTTTGCATAGTGAAAGGCCTTTGTCGGTAACGTCATTTCAGCGCGGGCGGGAATGACGAGCTAAAAATTCCGGATTTCCACTGAGGGAAGGACGTAGAGCATCAAACCCCCAGCACCAAGTCTTCCGCCTCGACCCGGTCAAGGCGGATGCGATTGGCGAACAACGAGAACGCGAGCGTGCCCGCAAGGCCGTGCGCATTCTGCACCCACGGCGGAATATACACGGGGGCGGCGATGAAGCCCGAATCGAAGTAGGGTTCGAGGGCGAGCACGTCGTGCAGGGTCATCTTGCCGGCGAACAGGCTGCGGCAGAGCTTGAGCTTGCCGTGCTTGAGCGCCCAGCGGAAAAACGTGTGCACCGAGAGCAGCCCGTGCAGGTAGACCGTGTCCTTGGTGAACGCCGCACCGCCATCCGTCGGCGCGCCGCGAAACACGCGCATCGCCGAGGTGAAGCTGTCGGCCTCGTTCTGCCCGGCGTCGAGGAAGAATTTGAACACGTCGATGAAGTCGGCGCCGTCGAGCGCCTTGTCGATCGCGACGATGCGCAGGGAAATGCGCTTCATGCGGCCGATATCGATCGCGCCCGACATCAGTTCGGCAAATGTCGCGAGACCCTCCTGGGTCGCGGTGATCCGCGGCGAATTGAGCGCGAGCGATTTCAAGTTCGGCTGGCCGCGCCCATTGAGCGCGGTCAGCGAGTGGACGAATGCCTCGTGCTCGAGCAGCTGATGATGATCGTACGTGGAAAAATTCGTGCCCGCGCGCAGGCGGATGCGCGTGGGACCGGCCGCCGCCTTGGCGATCAGGTTGGGATCGAGCTCGACGCCGACCTTGTCGTGGGAGAAGAAGGCGCTGATTTCCCGCTGCAGTTCGCCGCAAAGCTGCTCGGCCGGGATGCCCGCGGCATTGTCTTCGTCGTCGAGTTCGCCGCCGAGTTCGTCGGCGAGTTCGATGAAATGCCGCGCGGCATCGAGATTGCTGACCGCGCCGCCCGGCAGGCGGTCGCCGGGCCGGCCGAACAGGCGCACCGAATGTTCGGTGATCGCCATCGTGCCGGCCGAATCGAGCAGTTCGGTCGCGTAGATCCACGATTGCGCCGCACGGCGCAGATAGTCTCCGATCGGGTGCTGCGCGGCGGCGGCGAGAAAGAGGTTCTGCAACTCCTCGCGCACCGCCGAATAGTCGTTCTTGGCATAGGCGACGGCGGGCAGGCTCGGTCGACCTTGGCGCCAGCCGTCGAGGAACTGCGCCTGCACCGAGGCCGGCCAGCTCACCGCACCGAGCAATTTGATGCCCTTCACCGCCGCGACGAGGCGGCGGTCCAGATCGGCGAACGCATTCAGTGCAGCGGTCTCGTCGCCCATGCCTCTCTCGCGGTCATCGGGTCAACACTACCTCATCGCCGCGGATTTTCAAGCCAACCCGGGGTCGACTTGTCCTCCCGGGTTTTGCGGGATTCGAAAGAACCGGCCACGAAGGCACGAAGATCACGAGAAAAACCACGAAGAACTTATTTTCTCAGTGCTCTTCTTCGTGCCCTTCGCTTCTCCTTCGTGATCTTCGTGTCGACGTCTTTGATCCTCTTCTCAGCGCGCCGGAGAGTTGGCGGGAGTCATGTCAGAGGAGGATTGAGCCGGGCGAAACCGGCCTGGCGGCGGTACGGAAAGTAAGGGTAGGGCGCTTCCACGGCGCTCGCCGCATCGAGGCGGGCGATCTGCGGCCCGCTCAGCGCCCAGCCGGCGGCGCCGAGATTGTCGCGCAGCTGTTCCTCGTTGCGCGCACCGAGGATCACGCTCGACACCGTCGGCCGCTGCAGCAGCCAGTTGATCGCCACCTGCGCGATCGACTTTCCGGTTTCCCGGGCCACCTCGTCGAGCGCATCGACGACGCGGTAGAGGCGTTCATCGTCCACCGGCGGCCCGAAGTCGGCCGTCGCATGCAGCCGGCTCGTCGGCGGCAGCGGAAGGCCGCGGCGGATCTTGCCGGTCAACCGTCCCCAGCCGAGCGGACTCCAGACGAGGGCGCCGACATTCTGATGTGCGGCCAGCGGCATCAATTCCCACTCGTAGTCGCGCCCGACCAGCGAGTAGTAGACCTGATGGGCGACATAGCGCGGATGGCCGTATTTTTCCGCGACGGCGAGCGAGCGCATCAGCTCCCAACCGGCGAAATTGGAAACGCCGACATAGCGCAGCTTGCCCGCGCGCACGAGACCGTCGAGCGTCGACAGGGTTTCTTCGACCGGCGTCGCGGCATCGAACGCATGCAGTTGCAGCAGGTCGATGTAGTCGGTCTTGAGCCGGCGCAGCGCCGCCTCGACTGCGCGGATCAAGCGTGCACGCGACGCGCCCGCCTCGTTCGGCCCGTCGCCCGTCGGCAGTGCGGTCTTGGTCGAGACCAGCGCCTGGTCGCGGCGGCCGCGCAGGGCTTCTCCGAGCACTTCCTCGGAGGCGCCGTTCGAGTACACGTCGGCCGTGTCGAACAAGTTCACGCCGGCGTCGAGGCAGACGTCGATCAAGCGCCGCGCTTCGGCCACGTCGGTGTTGCCCCAGGCGCCGAACAGCGGACCCGTGCCGCCGAACGTGCCGGTACCGAAACTGAGCGCCGGCACCTTGAGGCCCGACGCACCGAGATTGCGATATTCCATTTCGTTCTCCTGATGATGAAATCAGCGGCAGGCGGTCGCTGCGACGACCGCCGTCGAGCGCGCGGCCCGTGCATCCAGCCGCAGCGCGGCAAAGGCGACGCCGAGCCCGGACAGGGTCACGACCGCGGCGATCCAGGGCAGGGCGGCCAGACCCGGGCCATGATCGATCGCGACGCCGCCCAGCCAGGCACCGAATGCATTGCCGAGATTGAAGAAGGCGATGTTGAAGCTCGAAGCGAGATTCTGCCCGGCGCCTTCGGCCTTGCGCAGCACGCGCAGTTGCAGCGGCGAGACCGTCGCGAACGCGGCGACGCCGAGCAGGCCGACGAACACGGGCATGGCAAGCGTGCTGCGCAGGACGAAACTCATTGCGCCGAGCACGGCGGCAAGGGCGAGCAGGGTGCCGACGAGGGCCGGCGTCGGCCAGCGGTCGGCCAGACGTCCACCGACGAGATTGCCGACGATCATGCCGCCGCCGAACAGCAGCAGGATCGGCGACACCGCGCTTTCGGAAAAGCCGGCAAGGCGCACGAGCAGCGGCTGGACATAGGCGATCACGACGAAAAGGCCGGCAAAGCCGAGCATCGTCATGACTAGGCCCAGCCAGACCTGCGGCCGCGCGATGCCGCGCAGTTCATCGCCGAGCGATGCCGGCACGTGCGCCTCGCGGCTGCGCGGCACGAGCAGGGCGATCACCGCCATCGAGACCAGACCGACCGCGACCATCGCCCAGAACGCGGCGCGCCAGCCGAAATGCAGGCCGAGCCAGGCGCCTGCCGGCATGCCGAGCAGGGTGGCGAGGGTGAGGCCGGCGAACATCACCGAAATCGCCGAGGCCTTGCGGTCTTCCGCGACGAGGCCGGTCGCGACGACCGCGCCGACGCCGAAGAAAGTGCCGTGAGTCAGCGAAGTGACGACGCGCGCAACCAGTAGCACGTCGTAGTTCGGCGCGAGCGCACAGATCAGGTTGCCGATCGTGTAGATCGCCATCAGCGCGATCAATACCGTCTTGCGCGGCATGCGCCGCGTAGCCACGGTCAGCACGGGTGCGCCGAGAAACACGCCGAACGCGTAGACCGATACGAGCATGCCGGCCGCGGCGATCGACACGTGCAGATCGCCGGCGACCTGCAAGAGCAGGCCCATGATGACGAACTCGGCGCAGCCGATGCCGAACGATCCGGCGGTCAAGGCATAAAGGGCAAGAGGCATGGGAATCTCCTATGACGCGAAAACGAAAGGCGTCGACTGCGAGATTCTGGTGGCGCGGTTTATCTGTGACTAGAATGCCGTTTGGAAAAGCATTTGTGATTTGAATTCCCATGCCGAGACTCGAGGTCAACCGCGCCGGCGAAATGGAAGCCTTCGTCCGCGCCGTCGCGCGTCGCAGCTTTTCCGCCGCGGCGCGCGAGCTGCGCATGACCCCGTCGGCGATCTCCAAACTGGTCGCGCGCCTGGAAGCGCGGCTCGGCGTGCGCCTGCTGCAGCGCTCGACGCGCAAACTCGAACTGACCGCCGAAGGCGCCGCCTTCTTCGAGCGCAGCCAGCGCGTGCTCGCCGAACTCGACGAGGCCGAGCGCTTCGTCGCCGCCGGCGCTGCGCCGCGCGGACGCGTGCGCGTCAACTGCAGCATACCGCTCGGGCAGTTGCTGCTGATGCCGGCGCTGCCGGCATTTCTGGCGCGCTATCCGGAAGTGACGGTCGACGTCGAACTCACCGACCGCGTCGTCGATCTCGTCGACGAGCGCGCCGACGTCGCGATCCGCCACGGCAGGCTGCCGTCGTCGAGGCTCGTCGCGCGCCATCTCGGCGACAGCCGTAAGGTGATCGTCGGCAGTCCGGCCTACCTGCGCAGACACGGTGTGCCGAAGACGATCGAAGAACTCGAAGGCCACGTCCGCCTCGGCTTCAATTATCCGCACAGCACCGAAACCTGGCCGCTGCGCGAGCGCCGCGCCGGCGTCACCGAACTGCCGGTCAATGGCCGCGCGCGCGTCGGCAACGGCGAGGCGCTGCGCGCGCTCGTGCTTGCCGGTCTGGGCCTGGCTCGGCTGTCGTCGTTTCACGTTCGGCGCGATCTCCACGCCGGCCGGCTCGACGCAGTCATGGAAGCATTCAATCCCGGCGACATCGAACCGCTGCACGCGGTCTATCTCGGCCGCGGCGGCCACCTGCCGGCACGCGTGCGCGTATTTCTCGATTTCCTCGCCGAGAATTTGCGGCTCGATTGAGCCAACCGTTCGCCTCAGCGTCTGCCGTACTTGTCGACCAGGCGCTTGCCGAGCGCGCGGGTCTGCACTTTCGTGTTCGCTTTGCGCTCGAGCTGGCTTTGCAGGGACTCGTTGGCCGCACCAAGTTCGTCGCGCAGTTTCTTGAAGCTCTCCCAGCGCGCCGGATCGAGCGCGCCCGATTCGAGCGCTGCGCGCACCGCGCAACCCGGTTCGGCACCGTGCGCGCAGTCGCCGAAGCGGCACTCGAGCGCGAGCGCTTCGATATCGTCGAAACTCGACGCGGCGAGATCCTCCTCGCCGGTGAGCTTCAGCTCGCGCATGCCGGGCGTGTCGATCAGGCAGCCGCCGCTCGGCAGCTGGATCAACGCGCGATGCGTCGTCGTATGCCTGCCGCGGCTGTCGTGTTCGCGCACCGCGCCGGTGGCTTGGCGCTCGCGGCCGAGCAGAGTATTGGTCAGGGTCGACTTGCCCGCTCCGCTGGAGCCGAGCAGCACGGCGGTATCGCCGGGTTGCAGGTGATTCAGCAACGGCGCGACCGCAGACGCGTCCTTGGCATTGAGCGCATGCAGTTCGACGTCCGCCGGAACCTGCGCGCGCAGAGCAGCGATCTCCGCGCGCATCGCCTCGCTCTCCAGCTTGTCCGCCTTGGTCAGCACGATGACCGGCCTGACGCCGCTGCCCGCGATCAGGAGCAGGTAGCGCTCGACGCGGCGGGGATTGAAGTCGCCGTCGAGGCCCATCAGGACGAAGGCGGTATCGACATTGGCGGCAATGATCTGGCGCGCATAACGTTCCCCCGCGGCAGCGCGCGAAAGCACAGTGCGGCGCGGCAGCACGTCATGGATGACGGCCGCTCTGGCCGTGTCGATCAGCACGAAATCGCCCACCGCCGGCCGTGCCGAGGGATCGGCGCTGCGGCGCAGGAAGCGCGGCGCCGGCTGGCCGGGGAATTCGTCGTTGCCGTCGCTGAGTACGTAGCCGTTGCGGTGCTGGGCGATCACACGGACGATGCGCCGCCGCGCTTCGCCGTCGCCGGAATCCTGCACGGCGTGCGCATCCCCGCGCCAGCCGATGCGGCGCAAAGCTTGTGAGGGTTCGTGAGGCGATGGCATGCTCGGCATTCTACCGGCGCCGCCGAAAGCCTGACGAGAGCGACGATACGCCCATGCGCGTGTGCCTGAACATGATCGTGAAGAACGAAGCCGCGGTGATCGAACGCTGCCTGCGTTCGGCGCTCCCGCACGTGCAATCGTGGGCGATCGCCGACACGGGTTCGACGGACGGCACTCAGGACATCGTCCGCCGACTGCTTGCGCACCTGCCCGGCGAATTGATCGAGCGGCCCTGGGTCGATTTCGCGACGAACCGCAACGAAGCCCTCGACCTCGCCCGCCGCCACGGCGACTACGCACTGATCATCGACGCGGACGATGTGCTCGAAGTCGATCCCCGGCGCACCTTCGGCGGCCTCGACGGCCCCGGCTACGCCTTGGAGATCGTCGACAAGGTGACCCGTTACTGGCGCGACGCGCTCGTGCGGCTCGACGTCGACTGGACCTGGCAGGGCGTGCTGCACGAACATTTGACCTGCTCGCAGCTGGACGGCGTCAGGAAGCTCGGCGGCGCGCGCATCCGACGCATCGGCGGCGGCGCGCGCAGCCAGGGCGAACTGGGGGAGAAGTATCGCCGCGACGTCGAAGTGCTGCGCCGCGCGCTCGCCGACGAACCCGGCAACACGCGCTACGCGTTCTATCTCGCCCAGAGCCTGAACGATGCGGGAGAATCCGCCGAGGCGATCGACGCTTATCACCGCCGCGTCGAAATGGGCGGCTGGGCCGAAGAAGTATATTTTTCCAAGCTCATGATCGCCCGGCTCAAGCAACGGCTGGGGCACTCGTTCGAGGACGTCGTTTCCGCCTATCTCGACGCGCGGAATTTCCGCCCCGCGCGCGCGGAGTCGGCCTGCTTTCTGGCCCAATACCTGCGTATTCAGGGGCGCTACGAAGAAGCTCGCGACCACGCCCGCAGCGCCTGCGCGACGCCGCTGCCGGCGGACAGCCTGATGGTCAACCACCATGCCTACAGCTGGCTGCCGCGCTACGAGCTGGCCGCCTCGCTCTACATGCTGCGGGACTATGCCGGCTGCATCGACGTGTGCCGGGAAATGCTCACCGACCCGCTGCTGCCGGCCGCCGAGGTCCCGCGCATCCGCCAGAACATCGACGCCGCGACGGCCGCCCTGGCCGCGCAGCCGCGCCCGGAAGGGACGGCGGATCGCCCGCAAAATGCTTGAATTCGGGCCTTGTTCCGCTAGCATGACTGGTTCCACTACTGCTTGTTCCCAGCCAAGGCTGTCGTTCCCATGTCGATGCAAGGCAAGTCCGCCCAGAGTCCGAGCCCCGTGCGCACCGGCGCGCGGTTGGAAAACGTGCGTTATGAAATTCGCGGCGCCCTCGCCCGCCGCGCGCTCGAACTCGAAGCCGCCGGACGCAAGATCGCCAAGCTCAACATCGGCAACCCCTCGGTGTTCGGCTTCACCGTACCCGATCACGTGCGCCAGGCGATCGAACACAATCTCGTTTCGAGCGAGGCGTACTGCCACCAGAAAGGTCTGGTCGAAGCGCGCGAAGCGATCGTCGGCCAGATGCACAAGCACGGCGTCGCCCAAGCGCACGTCGACCGCATCTTCATCGGCAACGGCGTCAGCGAATTGATCGACCTCGCCCTGCGCTCGCTGCTCAGCGACGGCGACGAGGTGCTGCTGCCCAGCCCCGATTATCCGCTGTGGAGCGCCGCGACCACGCTGAACGGCGGCAAGCCGGTCTACTACACCTGCCCGGCCGAACGCGGCCATACGCCCGACGCGGCCGAAATCGAAGCACTCATCACTCCGCGCACGCGCGCGATCGTGCTGGTCAACCCGAACAACCCGACCGGCGCGATCTATCCGCGCAGCCTGCTCGAAGCCATCGTGGGCATCGCCGACAAGCACGGGCTCGTCCTCCTGTCCGACGAAATCTACGATGAAATCGTCTACGACAAGGCCGAGTTCACCCCGCTGGCGAAGATCGCCGGCGACGTACCGTGCCTGAGCTTCGACGGCCTCTCCAAAGTGCAGCGCGCCTGCGGCTACCGCGTCGGCTGGCTGTCGATCACGGGCGCAAAGGCGGCGATCGATCCGCTCGAAACCGCGCTCGACCTGCTCGCGAGCTTGCGCCTGTGCGCGAACGTCGCCGGTCAGTACGCGATCGCGCCCTCGCTCGAAGGGCCGGAGACGATCGCGCAGCTCGTCGCGCCGGGCGGCCGCCTCTACGAAACGCGCGCGGCCGTGATCGAATCCTGTGCGCAGAGCCGCTATCTCGACCTCGTCGCGCCGAAAGGGGCGATGTACGCGTTCCCGAGTGTGCGCGCCGACGTCCTGCCGGGTTTCGACGACGAAGCCTTCGCCCTCGACCTGCTCGAAAGCGAAAACGTGTTGATCGTGCCGGGCCGCGGTTTCAACTGCGTGCCGCGCAACCACTTCCGCATCACCCTGCTGCCGCTGGCGCCGCAGATGCGCGAGGTGTTCGCGCGCATCGAACGCGTGCTCGAGCGCATGGCCGAAGCGCAGCCGCAGCGGCAGGTGGCCTGAAGCTTTAAAAAGCTTTTTTGGCGCGGATTTACGCGGACGAAGAGCAGAAAACGCGGATCAAAGCGGATAAAGACAAAGACATTTTGGCTTTATCCGCTTTGATCTTTTTTATCCGCGCAAATCCGCATTAAGCGCTTTTGATCTTCATAGAATCTCCGCGTTCATGACAACCACGCCTCTCGACGCAAACACGATTCCCGGTATTCTCGCGCTCGGCGATTCGTACACGATCGGCGAGGGCGTTGCCGAGAGCGAACGCTGGCCGGTACAGCTCGCAGCCGCACTCGGCGTCGATGCGCCGGAAATCCTCGCGCGCACGGGATGGACGACGGACGAACTCGCCGCGGCGATGGCGCAGCGCACGTTCCAGCCGCCCTATGCGCTCGTCACGCTCTTGATCGGCGTCAACAACCAGTACCGCGGCCGTGATCTCGCGAACTACCGTGACGAATTTCGCAGCTTGCTTGAACGCGCCGTCACGCTCGCGGGAGGCGAACCCGGGCATGTGATCGTCGTCTCGATTCCCGACTGGGGCGTCACCCGCTTCGGCCGCGAAAGCGGCCGCGACGTTGCGCAGATCGCGCGCGAGATCGACTTATACAATGCGGCAAATGCGGAAATTTCCCATTCTGCGCGCGTACATTACGTCGACGTGACGGCGTTGTCGCGCGAGGGCGCCGACCTAGTGGTCGACGACGGCCTGCATCCCAGCGGCGCCGCCTACCGGCGCTGGAGCGAGGCAATCCTGCCCGCCGCAACGCAGGCCTTGGCGGCAGGCTGATCCAACCGTCAGCCCTCAGCCCTCAGCCCTCAGGGCAGTGTCATCGCATTGACTTTCCCGAGAAACAAACTTTTTATACTTTTTGCTTAAGCTGCATTCCCGGGTCAACTCCGGGAGACAGCCATGCAGACGCGCCGTTACCGCAGCATTTTCATCTCCGACGTGCACTTGGGCCTGCGTGATTGCCAGGCCGACTATCTGCTCGATTTCCTGCGTGCGACGACGAGCGAGCGGCTCTACCTCGTCGGCGACATCATCGATCTGGAAAACATGCTGCTCAAGCCGTACTGGCATGCGAGCCACACGTCGGTGCTGACCGAGCTGTTCGCGATCGCCGCGCGCGGCACGCGCGTGACCTTCATCCCAGGCAACCACGATGCGCCGCTGCGCCGTTTCGTCGGCCAGCGCTTCGGCGGCATCGACATCGCGCTCGACGCGGTGCACGTCGGCGCCGACGGCCGCCGCTATAAGGTCAGCCATGGCGACGAGTTCGACGGCGAACATACGGCGCCGGCCTGGCTCGTGCGCGTGGGCGACGTGCTGCAGCGCTTCGTCGGCGGTCTGAACCGGCTCGGCAACGGCCTGCGCCGCCGCCTCGGCCTCGACTATCGAGCGATCTCGCTCGGCATCAAGCTGCGCATCGGCACCGCACGGCGCTTCATCGAGGACTTCGAGACGCGTGTCGCCGAACGCGCCCGCAGCCATGGCTACGACGGGCACATCTGCGGCCACATCCATCGCGGCCGCATTCGCGACGAGGCCGGCGTGCTCTATCTCAACGACGGCGATTGGGTGGAGCATTGCAC
>CBJLOV010000025.1:0-32027 GCA_966424745.1 uncultured bacterium | reverse complement strand
AACGCGGATAACAGCGGATAAGGCAGGTCTGGTTTTAGCCGCCCTGATCCGATTTTTGATCTGTTCAGTGTTGGAGAAGCTCTGATCGGCGCGAAGCCTTCATGCCGTTCTCGGGGCGCGCTTGCCGGCGGCGCGCGGTGCGCTCGGCAGCGGCTCGGGTTTTTCGAAGCGAGCGAGGACGAAGTCGATGAAGCGCTGCAGCTTGGGCGTCGGCCTGCGGTCGGGCAGATAGACCAGGTGCACCGGCGCGGACGGCAGACGGTAGTTCGGCAGCAGCGGCACGAGACGGCCCGAGCGCACGTCGTCCTCGAGCAGAACCTGGGGCTGCATGACGATGCCGAAGCCGGCCAGCGCGGCCTGGCGCAACGCATCGCCGTTGTTCGTGCGCAGGCGGCTTTCGACGCGGACGGGATGCTCGCGCCCGTCGCGGTCGGTGAGCTTCCAGCGCCCCTGCACCGACCAATAGGCGAGGCAAACGTGGCGCTCGAGATCCTGCGGGCGCCGCGGTGCGGGATGCGCGGCCAGATAGGCGGGCGATGCGCAGATCATCATGCGATACGGTGCGAGCGGGCGCGCGATCAGTCCGGAGTCGTCGAGCCTGCCGATCCGTATCGCGGCATCGAAACCTTCCTCGATCAGATCGACGGTGCGGTCGTTGAGCACGAGTTCGGCCTGCACGTCCGGATGCTGTCTCAGGAAGTCGGCCAGCGCGGGCGCGATCTTGCGCGCGCCGTAGGTCACCGACGCGGTGATGCGCAGCAGGCCGCGCGGCACGCCGCGCAGGGCATCCACGGAAGCCTCTGCGGCCGCGGCTTCTTCGAGTATGGCCTTGCAGCGGTCGAAATAGTGCCGGCCGACATCGGTGAGCTGCTGGCGCCGCGTCGTGCGATGGATCAGGCGGGCACCGAGACGCGCTTCGAGCGCCTTCACGTGCTTGCCGACCATCGTCGCCGAGATTTCCAATTCGTCCGCCGCGCCGGTGAAGCTGCCGAGCTCGGCGACACGCACGAATACCGTCATGCTGGTAAGGCGATCCACGAGATTGAAAACTCCTGGTTTGGAATGATCGAACTATAGCGCCGTTTATCGCGACCTGGCCGCAGCGCAGACTGCGCGCACTTGCCCGAAGCGGCGAACCCGAGGAAAAGGCGATGACGACGCAACGCATGCTGTCCAGAGACACCGAGGCCTACGCGCGCGGCCTGGCCATGTTCGAGCGCCTGCACGGCGGCCACAGCGGCGCGCGCCTGGCCGAATCGCGCGAGGAGCTCTGCCCGGATTTCCTGACGATGACGATGGAGTGGGCGTTCGCCGGCGTGCTCGACCGTCCCGGACTCGATCTGGCGACGCGCGAGCTGGTGGTCGTTGCGAGCTGCGTCACCCTCGGTCATGCGCTGCCGCAGTTGCGCGCGCATATCGAAGCGGCCTTGGTCGCGGGAGCCACGCGCGAGCAGATCGTCGAGACGATATTGCAGACCCTGTTCTATGCGGGCGGCGCGGCGGTCAACAATGCGCTCGGTGTGGCCGCCGAGGTCTTCGGCGTGGCGGTATCCTGAACCGCTGAAAGACGATGAGAGATCGAGCTTGAGCCACGGAGAACACGGAGAGGGGCGACAAGAGCCTGTTCACGATCTACTGCGGCACGTCAAAATCGTCCACCAATAGATCGGCGCTGCCTTGTCGTTGGGGATCCGATCCATCGAACCCGCGCTTTTCGGAACCGAAAGCAAAGGCCGGGCTCGATGAAGCGAGTCCCTACGCCACATTTTTCCGAGATCGTGAACAGGCTCTGAGACGTTTTCCCTTTTTCGATTTTCTTCTCGGCTTTTTTTGCGTTCTCCGCGGTTCGGTCTTTTGATCTTCTGATCTTCCGTATCCGCAAAAAGGTTGGGCGTCGCAATATTTGAAGGAGTGAGCTATGAGAGTTCTCGTGATTGGAGCCAGCGGCACGATCGGCAAGGCGGTCGTTGCCGAGCTGGCGCAGCGCCACGAAGTGATCGAAGTCGGCAAGTCGCGCGGCGAGCATCGCGTCGACGTTCTCGACAGTGCCGGCATTCGCCGCCTGTTCGCCGACATCGGCAAGGTCGACGCCGTCGTCACCGCGACCGGCAATCTGCATTTCGGCCCGCTTGCGGAGATGACGCCGGAGCAGTTCCAGATCGGCCTCGACGACAAGCTGATGGGGCAGATCAAGGTCGTGCTTGCCGCGCATCCGTTCGTCCACGACGGCGGCTCGTTCACCTTGACCAGCGGCATCGTCGGCGTCGAGCCGATCCGTTTCGGCGCGAACGCGACCGCGGTCAACGCGGCAATCGAGGGCTTCGTGCGCGCCGCGGCGATCGAGCTGCCGCGCGGTCTGCGCATCAACGCGGTCAGCCCGACGGTGCTGACCGAGTCGCTGCCGGCGTACGGCGCCTATTTCCGCGGTTTCGAAGCGGTGTCCGCGGCGCGCGCGGCACTCGCCTACAGCCGCAGCGTGGAAGGCGCGCAGACCGGCCGCGTGTACCGGGTGGGCGAATGACCTTGAATCGACGCATTCGATCGCCAAGATGAAAACCCGCTTCAGATGTCATCTTCACTTCCTTTGAGCCCTTCGTGGTCCATCTTCGCTCTTCTGCGCACGTCCGGAATGGACATGCGCGGTTTCCACTCTTCGTAGCTGATTTTCCCCGTCAAGGAGTTGCCATGTTGCGTTCGTTTGCTTCGATTTCCGCCGCTCTGCTGCTGTCCACCGCCGTGTGCGCCGCCGAGCCGCCCAAGGCCGACGCGGCCAAGGAAGTGCGCCTGTACGCACTCGATTGCGGCCGCATCACCTTCAAGGACATGGGCGAGTTTTCCGACACCGGTGAGTGGGACGGCAAGCCCGCCAACCTCTCCGATCCGTGTTTCCTGATCCATCACGCCAAAGGCTGGCTGCTCTGGGACACGGGCCTCGGCGACGCGATCGCGGCGAACAAGGACGGCGCGGATCCCGAGCCGGGCGTGCACGTCAGCGTGCCCGTCACCCTGGTCGATCAGCTCAAGCAACTGAAGCTCGCGCCGGCGGACGTCACCTACGTGGCATTTTCCCACTTCCATTTCGACCACACCGGCAACGCGAATCTGTTCGGCGCTTCGACCTGGCTGCTGAACAAGACCGAGCTGGCGGCGGCGGAAGGACCGAACCCGCCGTTCGGCGTCGATGCGACGAAAGTCGGCGCGCACAAGAACGCGAAGTCGAAGGAGTTCGGCGGCGACTACGACGTCTTCGGCGACGGCACGGTGAAGATTCTGGCGGCGCCGGGGCACACGCCGGGGCATCAGTGCCTGGAGATCAAGCTGGCCAAGAGCGGCACGGTGATCCTGTCCGGCGATCTGTATCACCAGCGCCGCAACCGCGCCGAACGCCTGATCCCGACGTTCAACACCGACCGCGCCGATACGCAGTCGTCAATGGATCGCATCGAACGCATCGTCAAGAACGCGCATGCGCGCTTCGTCATCCAGCACGCCGCGGAGGATTTCGCCGAATTGCCGAAATTTCCCGCGTATTTGGATTGAGCGGAACAATCGATCGGCGGGCAAACTCCGAACTCTCCTTTCCGGCTTGTGGTCGCAGTAGCGGCTTCTGCACAATGGCCGCCGTCGCGGCGGCCGCAACCCGGAGAGATCCATGCCGAGCTGGAAAAGCTTCCTGCTTTCGTTTTCGCTGATCCTGCCTTCGGCGGGCGCCCACGCCGCGCCGCCGGTCAAGCCGGCGGCCGCGGCGGATGACGACGTGCGCCTGTACGCGCTCGATTGCGGCCACCTCGATTTCAAAAGCCTCGGCATGTTTTCCGACACGGGCGACTACGACGGCAGGCCGGGACGCATCGTTGCGCCGTGCTTCCTGATCCGCCATCCGTCGGGCTGGATGCTCTGGGACGCAGGCCTCGGCGACCGGCTTGCGCAGTCGCCGCAGGGCGTCGATCTGTTCGACGGGCTCGTCCACGAGCAGGTGCCGGTCACCCTCGTCGCCCAGCTCAACGCGATCGGGCTGAAGCCTGCGGACATTCGCGTCGTCGCGTTCTCGCATCTGCACGAGGACCATGTCGGCAATGCCAATCTGTTCGCCAAGTCGGCGACCTGGATCGTCAACGACAAGGAACTGGCCTGGGCCAAATCCGAGCCCTCGCCGATGCGCGTCGATCCGGCCTTGTTCGCGGGTTCCGAATCGGCCGACGTCAAGCACATCGACGGCGACTACGACGTGTTCGGCGACGGCCGCGTCATCATTCTCAAGGCGCCGGGGCATACGCCGGGCCACCAGGTGCTGTTGCTGCGGCTGAAGAAGTCCGGGGCGGTGATGCTCACCGGCGGTCTCTATCCGCTGCGCGAAAATCGTACGCAAAAGCGCGTGCCGTCGATCAACGTGAGCCGCGCCGACACGCTGGCGTCGATGGACCGCGTCGAGAAGATCGCCGTCTCCCAGAAAGCGCGCGTGGTCGCGCAGGGCGATCCGGCCGATTTCGCCGCGTTGCCGAAGTTTCCGGCGTACCTGAACTGAGCGGGCGAAGATGGAAGCCGAAGAAAAATCGACGCGCGTCTGGGATCTGCCGACGCGCCTGTTTCACTGGGCGCTGGTCGTACTGATCGCGTTGCAGTTCGCCACCGCCGAATTCGGCTGGCTGTCGATGGAATGGCACTACCGCTTCGGCTGGGCGACGATCGCCCTGATCGCGTTCCGCATCGCCTGGGGTTTCGCCGGTTCGCAGACGAGCCGCTTCACCGACTTCGTGCGCGGCCCGGCAACCGTCGTGCGCTATCTCAAGACGCAGTTCGAAACGACTCCGCGGCCGTACCTCGGCCACAATCCGCTCGGCGGCTGGTCGGTCGTCGCGATGCTGCTGAGCGTGCTGGTGCAGGCGGTCAGCGGCCTGTTCACGAGCGACAACATCGACGAAGACGGGCCCTTCGTCGACGCGGTGTCGGCGCCGACGGTCAGGTTCGCAACGAAGCTGCACCATCTCGGCGAGACGGTGTTGCTGGTCCTCATCGCGTTGCACATCGGCGCGGTGCTGCTGCACTGGGCGCTCAAGCACGACAATCTGATCGTGCCGATGATCACCGGCCGCAAGCGCGTTGATGCGGCCGGGCCCGTGCGCTTCGTCAGCGCCTGGCGCGCGCTGGCGTGGTTCGCGGCCGCGGCGGCGGCCGTGGCGGCGTTGAGCCGGTACGGCGGTTAGACGGCGGACGCATCCGCAGAGGGCGGATCAGTCTCTGGTGTATTTGTCGTGGCAGGCCTTGCAGGCTTCGGCGACTTTCTTGAACTGTTCCTTGTTCTTGGCCTCGTCGTTGGCCTTGGCCGCTTCGGCGAGAAGCTTGGCCTGCGTGTTGAATTCCTTGGCCTTGGCCTGGAAGTCGTCCCAGTTCGCCCAGATCTCCGGTTTAGCGAAGCTCTCGCTGCGCAGCGCGCCTTTGGGAAAACCTTCGGCGACCTGATCGCTGAAAACAGCGACGCGGTCTGCGCGTTTGGCGAACTCGGCCGCATCGAACGGCGCCTTGCCCTTGACCATCGCACCCATCACGTCGAAATTCCAGCCGATCAGCGTCATCAGGCTCCGGCGGTAGTCGACCGCGTCCTTTTTGCCGTGGGCGAAAGCGGCGGCGGAAATGGCCAGAGCGGAAACGGCGACGAGCAGGCGGGATTTGAGCATGGCGGTCTCGATAGCGGTTGCGGAGTGCCCGGCGAGTTTAGCAAAGCGCCGCGGCGAAGAGTGCGGGCCGACCGCGCTATCATCGACGCGGAGATCGGCGCATCATTCAGCGCGTCTTTTCGCCCCCTTTCTTCGAGGAGCATCGCCATGAAACGTCTGCTTTCGCTTTGCCTGCTCTGCGGTCTCGCGGCGAGCGCCGCACACGCCGCGGTCGTGACGAAAAATCTCGACTACGACGTCGGCGGCAAGAAGATGCAGAGCGTCCTCGTCTACGACGATGCAGTGAAGACGCCGCGGCCGGGCCTGGTGATGACGCCGGACTGGCTCGGTATCAATGCCGACAATATCGCCCTGGCCAGACAGATCGCCGGCAAGAGCTACGTGCTCCTCGTCGCCGACGTCTACGGCGTCGACGTGCGGCCGAAGAATCCCGACGAGGCCGGCGCCGCGGCCAAGACCCTGTATGCGCACCGCGGCGATCTGCGCGCGCGCATCAATGCCGCGCTCGATCAACTCAAGGCGCAGGCCGGCAAGGCGCCGCTCGACGGCAAACGCTGGGGGGCATTCGGCTTCTGCTTCGGCGGCGCAACCACGCTCGACCTCGCGCGCAGCGGCGCCGACGTGGGCGGCGTGGTTTCGTTCCACGGCAATCTTTCCGGCGATCCGTCGTTCAAGGACCAGGTCAAGGCCAAGGTGCTCGTGCTGCACGGCGCCGACGACAAGTTCGAATCGCCCGAGCAGATCGCCGGATTCCAGCAGGAGATGCGCGACGCCGGTGCCGACTGGCAGTTCCTCAGTTACGGCGGCGCCGTGCATTGCTTCGCCATTCCCACGGCAAACTCGCCGGGCTGCAAGTACGACGAGCGCACGGCCAAGCGCGCATTTGCGCAGATGAATCAGTTTTTCGGCGAAGTGTTCGGCGCGAACTAGCTTTGCCCGCTTTCATGGGCGCGCGATTCATCGCGCCCGGCTTTGCTTTTGGCTCGTCCTCCGCGTGTTTCCGGCGGAAATCCAGTGTCTTTGCTTTGATGCTTCCGCTTTTCTCTCGTGGCCGGAGAAGAACCAAAGCAAAGACATTGGATTATACGTGGCGATCCTGTTGCACGCGCTTCGGGTCATCCGCTGCGCGAATAGGTTCGCTTCGGCATCCCTGCCTGCGCGGCCCGTGTAGGGCGGGAGAAGCCGCGCAGCGGCGCATCCCGCCGTTGCCGTATGCCGCCAAGAGGCGGGATACGCTTCGCTTCTCCCGCCCTACGAGTTTGGAAGGATGTCGATGGCTTTGGGAGGTCAGTGATCGCGCTGCAGTGCGTAACCGCGTAGGGCGGGAGAAGCCGCGCAGCGGCGCATCCCGCCGATGCCGTATGCCGCCAAGAGGCGGGATACGCTTCGCTTCTCCCGCCCTACGAGTTTGGAAGGATGTCGATGGCTTTGGGAGGTCAGTGATCGCGCTGCAGTGCGTAGTCGGCGAGTGCGGCGAGTGCATCGCGCGCGGTGTTGCGCGGCAGGGCATGTAGCGCTTCTTTCGCCGCTTCGGCGTATTTCTGCGCCATTGCGCGCGCGCGTTCGATGGCGCCGGTGTCGCGGATCGCGTGGATGATGTTGTCGAGCGAGTCGAGGCCGCCGGTCTCGATCGCGCGCTTGAGGCTCGCGGCCTGCTCGGCCGGGGCGCGCTCGATCGCGTAGATCAACGGCAGGGTCGCCTTGCCCTCGGCAAGGTCGTCGCCGATGTTCTTGCCGAGCGTGCCCGCGTCGGAGACGTAGTCGAGCACGTCGTCGGCGATCTGGAAGGCATAACCCAGGCGCATGCCGTAGTCGAACAGCGCCTGCTCCTGCGCCTGCGGCACCCCGGCGAGCACGCCGCCGAGGCGGGTCGCCGCGGCGAACAGCACGGCGGTCTTGCGCTCGATGACTTGGAGATAGGCGTTCTCGTCGGTGTCCGGATTGTGGATGTTGAGGAGCTGCAGGACCTCGCCCTCGGCGATGCGGTTGGTCGTGTCGGCAAGGATGCGCATGACCCGCATCGAATCCAGCTCGACCATCATCTGGAACGAACGCGAATAGAGGAAATCGCCGACCAGCACGCTTGCCGCGTTGCCCCACAGCGCGTTCGCGGTCTTGCGTCCGCGGCGCAGGTCGGATTCGTCGACGACGTCGTCATGCAGCAAGGTCGAGGTGTGGATGAACTCGATCACGGCCGCAAGCTGCACGTGGTCTTTGCCGCCGTAGCCCGCGGCCTGCGCAGCGAGCAGGTGCAGCATCGGCCGCAGGCGCTTGCCGCCGCCGCCGATGATGTGCTCGGCGATCTGGTTGATCAGCACCACGTCGGAAGCGAGCCGCGCCCGGATCAGCGCGTTGACCTGCGCCATGCCCGGCGCGGCGAGCGCCTGGGCGTCGGCGAAGCGGGTGATGGCGTGGGGGAGATCTTTCGGGGCGGTGGACATCGGCATCCTCGTGGCGTCGGCGCAATTATAGCCGGCGCACCGCCGTTTCTATTGCGACCGCACAAGAAAATGCGGGACCTTTGGCGCTTTGCGCGCGGGCCGTTCGCGTCTAGTATCGCGCGTCACCCCAACGTGCCCGAGGTTTTGCGATGCATCCGATCCGTTCCGCCTGCCTTGTCGCGCTGCCGCTTCTTGCCGGTGCCGTTTCGGCGTTTGCCGACATGCCGCCGCTGGCGCCCGACATCCCGAAGAGCTTCACGGTGCCGACGGAAAGCCACGACTACATCAAGCGCGTGGTGATGATCCCGATGCGCGACGGGGTGAAATTGTATACGGTCATCATGGTTCCGAAGGGCGCCGCGCACGCGCCGATCCTGCTGACGCGCACGCCGTACGACGCGGCGCATCGCGTCGAGCGCGAGGTCAGCGGCAGCCTGCTCGCCTCGCTGCCGCAGGGCGACGAGGTGTTCGTCAGGGGCGGCTATATCCGCGTCTTCCAGGACGTGCGCGGCAAGCACGGCTCCGAGGGCGACTACGTGATGACGCGGCCGCTGCGCGGTCCGCTCAACGATTCGAAGGTCGATCATTCCACCGACGCCTACGACACGATCGACTGGCTGGTGAAGAACGTCAAGGAATCGAACGGCAAGGTCGGCATGCTCGGCTCCTCGTACGAGGGCTTCACCGTGGTCATGGCCCTGGTCAATCCGCATCCTGCGCTCAAGGTGGCGGCGCCGGAAAGCCCGATGGTCGACGGCTGGATGGGCGACGACTGGTTCCACTACGGTGCTTTCCGGCAGACCAATTTCGACTACATCTCCGGGCAGACTACGGCGCGCGGCGACGGCAAGAAGATCGCGCGCGCGGGTTTCGACGAGTACGACAATTTTCTGAAAGCCGGCTCCGCCGGCGACTTCGCGCGCGCCGCGGGGCTCGACCAGCTCGGCTTCTGGCGCAAAATTTCCGAGCATCCGGCCTACGACGCATTCTGGAGCGGGCAGGCGCTCGACAAGGTGATGGCGCAGACCCCGCTCACGGTGCCGACGATGTGGCTGCAGGGGCTCTGGGACCAGGAAGACATGTGGGGCGCGATCCATTCCTATCCGGCGATGGAGTCGAAGGACGCCCACAACGACAAGAATTTCCTCGTCATGGGGCCGTGGCGGCACAGCCAGGTCAACTACGACGGCACTTCGCTCGGTCCGCTGCAGTGGGACGGCGACACGGCGCTGCAGTTCCGCCGCGACGTGCTCAAGCCGTTCTTCGACCAATACCTCGTCGACGGCGCGCCGAAGGTCGACACGCCTCCGGTATACATTTACAACACCGGCGAAAACCATTGGGATCGCTACGACTCGTGGCCGCTGAGCTGCGCGGACGGCTGCGCGGCGAAATCCAGGCCGCTCTATCTGGCCGCGAAGCAGGGCCTGTCCTTCGATGCGCCGGCAGCGTCCGAGAGCGCCTACGACGAATATGTCTCCGATCCGGCCAAACCGGTGCCGTATCAACCGCGCCCGGTGCACTTCGCCGACGGCGACGCGTGGAAGCGCTGGCTGGTGGTCGACCAGCGTTTCGTCGACGGCCGCACCGACGTGCTCACCTACGTGAGCGAGCCGCTCAAGGAACCGTTGCACATCGGCGGCGCGCCGCAGGTCAACCTCGTCGCCTCGACCAGCGGCAGCGACAGCGACTGGGTGGTCAAACTGATCGACGTCTATCCGGGCACGGTGCCTTCGCGCCCCGAGATGGGCGGCTACGAGCTCGGCATCTCGATGGACATCTTCCGCGGGCGCTACCGCAAGAGCTTCGACAAGCCCGAAGCGATCGCCGCGAACCAGCCGCTGGTCTACCGCTTCGGCCTGCCGACCGCGAACCACGTGTTCGAGCCGGGGCACCGCGTCATGGTGCAGGTCCAGTCGAGCTGGTTCCCGCTCTACGACCGCAACCCGCAGACCTTCGTGCCGAACATCTTCTTCGCCAAGCCGGCCGACTACCAGAAGGCGACGCAGCGCGTGTATCGCGGCGGCGCGAACGCCAGTTACATCGAGCTGCCGGTGGTGCCGGCGAAATAAGTCCGATGCGCGCGGACGGACACGGCGACGCACGGTAAAGGTCGGCAGCGCCTTGGTTGGACCGGATTTGCCTTTGTCCGTGTCCGCCCGTGTCGACCCGTGTCCGCACGGCCCTTTCTCCTACAGGCAGCCGCGGCGGTTTCGGACGAAGGCCGGGCCGGCGCGTGGTATCCTTTCGCCCACGCAACAGCGTTGGAACAGAGAGAACGACACATGGCACGCGGTATCAACAAGGTCATCCTGGTAGGCAATCTCGGCGCCGATCCGGAGACGCGCTACACGCCCTCGGGCACGGCGATCACCTCCATCCGCATCGCGACGAGCGAGTCGTGGAAGGACAAGCAGACCGGCGAGCAGCAGGAGCGCACCGAGTGGCACCGCGTCGATTTCTTCGGCCGCCTCGCCGAGATCGCCGGCGAATACCTGAAGAAGGGCCGCCAGGTCTATGTCGAAGGCCGGCTGCGCACGGACGAGTACGAGAAGGATGGGGTCAAGCGCTACTCGACCAAGATCGTCGCCGACGAAATGCAGATGCTCGGCGGCCGCGAAGGCGGCGGTGAGGGTGGCGGCTACGGCGGCGGTGGTGGCGGTTACGGTGGTGGTGGCGGCGGTGGTGGCTACGGCGGCGGACAGCGCGAACGCGGTCCCGCGCGCGGCCCGCAGTCCGCGCCCGCTCCGCGCAGCGCGCCCGCACCGCAGATGCCGCCCGACAATTTCGATGACGACGAGATTCCGTTCTAGGTCGTTAGATCAAATTCTTATAGGAGAGCAGTTTGTAAAGCAAACTGCTCTTTTTTTGTTCGGAGATTTCCCTTATTAAGCCGGTACGCATTTCATCGCGTGAACCGCGGTAAGGCGCTATGTGGCGAAGGAAAGTCGCTTTGCAATTTGCCCTCTGATCCTGCGCGGCCGGGAGAACGAGGGCGAAAGACTTCCGGTGTTGATCGGGTGCGCAGATCGTGTGCCGGCCAAACTCGCAAACGAGTGGGTTTTTGCTGCGCGAAGGACGGCCGTCGCTTCGAGCACGTTCGACCGTGATGGCGCTCGGTATCGTGTACGACTGGGCTCTCCAAAGGCATTGATCCGGAGGGGCGTCTGCGCAGCGGAAAGGGCCTGACGCCCGACGAGATCGCCTCGTCTCTTCCGCATGCACTGCGCGAGGGTTACGGCCGCAAGAAGGTCCGCCGCGCGTGAGCAAGAACCATATTCGAGTTCGTTTAGCCATTGCCGACGAGTTCTTCGATTGGGCATTGCGTAGCGCCGGAGCCCGGTCCGGGATCCAAGGGCAAACGACCATCGAGCCAAGTGTCCATTTGGCAAGGGACCTTGCCGGGAAGGAACGGGAGACGCAGGGCGACGTGCTTCGCAATCAGATCGAGCTCGCCGAAAGAGCGCGCAGATGGAGCCTTCGGCGCGGGCGCGTGGCTATGTTTGCAACCGGATCGGCTGACTCGACCATCAAAATTCACGATCACGCCGGCGCTAGCCTTGGCACTTGAGTTGGACGTACAGGCTGGGTATGGGTGGCTCGGATTACCGCATCGGAGAAGAAGCCGTTTACATGCCTTCGTTCGAACGCGGCCATACGGATGTCGAAATAGCGGCGCCGAGCAACTTCGTTCTCGGGTACTTCAGCGGCAAACCAGGGGTACTGACGGCGCAAGACATTGCCCGAAGTCACAGTCCCTGACACCGACGCTGCTGGAAGCCGTATCTCGTGACTTGGCCCGCCGTTTCACACGATAAGATAGGAATAGCTATGGACTCGCAAGCTCCATGTCGCCGTCAGCCTGGCGGCGATCCTACCCGGTGTCAGCGTTTTGCGCGGCCTACTGACCGCGAACCGAATGCGCCGATAGGCGTTGCATATCGAAACGTTCAGATCTTTCGAATTCATCTGTTGCGTGATGCGAGCTAGAGTGAACGTCCCTACCCACTGCGGAAGCACATCATGAGTCAATCAGCCGGATCGAAGTGCCCATTCCACGCCGCCGGGAGCGGCTCCACGAACCGCGACTGGTGGCCGAACCAGTTGCGACTGGATCTCTTGAACCAACATTCATCGAAGTCGAATCCGTTGGGAGAAGATTTTGACTACGCCGCGCAATTCAACAAGCTCGACTACGCGGCGCTGAAGAAAGACCTGCTGGCGCTGATGACCGACTCGCAGGACTGGTGGCCGGCAGACTTCGGCCACTACGGCCCGCAATTCATCCGCATGGCTTGGCATGCCGCCGGCACTTACCGCATCGGTGACGGTCGTGGCGGCGGCGGTCGTGGGCAACAGCGCTTCGCTCCGCTCAATAGTTGGCCGGACAACGTCAACATCGACAAGTCCCGCCGCTTGCTTTGGCCGATCAAGCAAAAGTACGGGCAGAAGATTTCCTGGGCTGATTTGCTGATCCTGACCGGCAACGTGGCGCTCGAGTCGATGGGCTTTCGCACGTTCGGTTTCGGCGGCGGACGCGTGGATACCTGGGAACCGGACAACGACGTGAACTGGGGCAGCGAAACCACCTGGCTCGGTGACGACAAGCGTTTTACCGGCGAACGCGACCTCGACTCGCCGCTGGCCGCCACTCACATGGGCCTGATCTATGTGAACCCGGAAGGCCCCAACGCCAGCGGTGACCCGGTGGCTGCTGCCAAGGACATCCGCGCCACCTTCGGCCGCATGGCGATGAACGACGAGGAGATCGTGGCGCTGATCGCCGGTGGCCACACTTTCGGCAAGGCTCACGGCGCGGCACCCGAATCCCACAAGGGACCGGAACCGGAAGGCGCGCCGATCGAAGCGCAGGGCCTCGGCTGGATCAGCAACTTCGGCAGCGGACATGGCAAGGACACCGTGTCCAGCGGTCTCGAGGTCACCTGGACCACGACGCCGGCACGCTGGAGCAACGACTTCTTCGAGCACCTGTTCAAATACGAGTGGGAATTGACCAAGTCGCCCGCCGGCGCGAAACAATGGGTGGCCAAGGACGCTCCGGAAATCATCCCCGATGCGCATGATCCATCGAAGAAGCATCGGCCGGCCATGCTGACCACCGATCTGACCCTGCGCCTCGACCCGGCGTTCGAGAAAATCTCGCGCAGATTCCGCGATAACCCGCAGGCGTTCGCCGAGGCTTTCGCTCGTGCCTGGTACAAGCTGACCCACCGCGATATGGGTCCCAAGGTCCGCTATCTGGGGCCGGAGGTGCCGGCTGAAGACTTGATCTGGCAGGACCCGCTGCCGAAGGCGACTTTGCCAAAGCTCGGTAGCGCTGACATCGCCGAATTGAAGGCGAAGATCGCCGCCTCGGGCTTGAGCGTCGCGCAACTCGTGTCCACCGCATGGGCATCCGCATCGACCTTCCGCAGTGGCGACAAGCGGGGTGGTGCCAACGGCGCGCGCATCCGCTTGGCTCCGCAAAAGGATTGGGAAGTAAATCAGCCTGCCGAGTTGGCGAAGACTCTGGTCACGTTGGAAGCAATCCAAAAGGCCTCCGGCAAGATTTCGCTGGCAGACTTGATCGTGCTGGCTGGAGGCGTCGGCATCGAGCAAGCAGCCAAGGCCGCTGGCGTCGACATCGAGGTGCCGTTTTCTGCGGGCCGCGTGGATGCCGCGCAGGAACAGACCGACGTCGAATCGTTTGCTGCGCTTGAGCCCATTGCCGACGGATTCCGCAACTATCTCAAAGGCGGCGCCGGCGTTCCGGCGGAGCACTTGCTGATCGACAAGGCGCAGCGCCTGGCCTTGACCGCGCCGGAAATGACCGTACTGGTCGGTGGGCTGCGCGTATTGGGTGCCAACGTGAACTCGTCCGCGCACGGCGTATTCACCGCCAAGCCAGGCGTGCTCAGCAACGAGTTCTTCGTCAACCTGCTCGACATGGGCACGCAATGGAAGCCGGCCGGCGACGTGTTCAACGGCTACGACCGCAAGACCGGCAAACTGAAATGGACCGGCACCCGCGTCGATTTGGTGTTCGGCTCCAACTCGGTGCTGCGCGCACTGGCCGAGGTTTACGCCAGCAGTGACGCCAAGGAGAAGTTCGTGCGCGACTTCGCCGCCGCGTGGGTCAAGGTGATGAATCTGGATCGCTTCGATCTTGCGTGATTGGGAGATCGAGACCGCGAGTGGCCGGATTGGATCCGTTTCTGCTCGACCCGGAAATTTTTGGGTGGGGACTGTACCTGCGGTTGCCTTTGTTCAAAGGGTCTGGCTACCAAGTTAATTGCTTTATGGGAGCGTCGATGCGCTTCAAGAAAGAGCCCGCTTTGGCGGGCTTTTTCGTTCTTGCGGATTTTTTTACGGCCAAGTTTTGAACGGATAAGATGGAGTCAGCCCTGCCGCTCGCGTTGGCGGCATCTGCTGCGAACTCGCAAGCTCGAGCTTCGCTCAGGCGAACGACCGCACGCCGCATTGAGCGAAGGGAGGCATCCTCACCGCATCACGCTTCTGAGCACGGGGACTGGGGTCGAGCGCGACAACGATTCCTGCAGCACCGGCTTCGATCTGCGCGCTCCGCGCGTGAACCGGCCTGGTCTCCTGTCCGATCGATTCGATCGACGTGCGCTCTGCAAACTGGACAATCCGGCAGCGTCATCGAGCGCGAGGCAGGCACGCAAACTCGGATCACGCCCGGTCCTGCAAGTAGGACGCCACATTCGCAACCGCAGATTTCCGTCGGTTCGATGGACATCTTCGTTCGACGTATGCGCCGTCTCTCCGACAACTCCGCGCGCGCTGATCCTTGGCGATGCGATTTTTCGTATTTGCAATGCGCCGGGATGCGCCCGGCGGAATGCCATGGCCGTCGAGGAACAAATCATGCCGATTCGCCTGCTGTGCACCCTCATTGCCCTGAACCTGTGCGCATACGCATCCGCGCGCGAAGCACAGCCAGGCCTGCGCTTCGACAGCCCGGGCGAACTCGATCTGGCCGAACGGCCGGTTTCGATCGGTAAACCCGTTCCGTTCGCTGCGCTCGATGCCGCGGCGGCATCGGCGATTCTGGCCGCACCCGTGGCCGCGGAGGAGTCGCTGAAATTTTCCGAGGACGACTACGGATGCAAGGCGCCGGCTTGCGTGAAGGAGCGCGAAGCGCAGCGGATCGCCGGCGCGAACGGCGCGGTGAAGCGGATGAAGAAGCGCCTGACTATCGCCGCGGATTCCGGGCCGCCGGCGGCATTCGTCGACTGGAAATCGCCGCCGACGAAGACCGCCGACGGCGACGAAGAGACGCACTGGTATCTCGGCCGTCTGCCGGGCAGCGGCTACCATCGCGTGGAAGTGCAGTTCGGCCACGATGCGCCGGGCAGTTTTCTCGTCAATCCCAAAAACGGAAAAACGGCGTTCGTGCACAACACTTCCGATGTCGTCGTGCTGTCGCCGGACGGGCTGCACGTCGTGACATTCAATGCGGAGTTCCCGCCTTTCGTATTGCGCGTGGCGGCATTGGACGCGACCGGTCCGCGGGTCGAGTTGATCTGCACCGCGCCGGTGGACGAGCGCATGCAGCCGCAGTTCAAAGGCTGGCGCGGCGCGGATACCTTCGATCTGGTGATCCGCTCGTCCAATCCGGACACGGCCATGCGCTTCAGCCGCGTAGGTGCGGGTTGGAACGTCGCCGTGGCCGGCTCCGCAACCGACGTCGCTTGCTCGACCGAATCTCTCGGCCGTCTTTGAGGACAAGCTCCAGGGAATGACATCAGGCCCGCGAAACGGAACCTGATTCGTCTCGCGTCCAGCTTGTCATTCCCGCGAGGGCAGGGCTTTAGACAGCCGAAGGGCTGGTCGTCCAACGCCTTTTCTTGCATCGCTGCCTGTTTCACGGTCAGCGGCACCGTTGCCGCCGAGAAAAGCCGGGCGCGCGACCCAAGAAGCGGCTGGATGGCGGATGGAGAAAGGCTCGATGTCGTGTCGCCGTCGCCGCGAAATTGCGTATCCAAGAGAGCAGGGCGCTGTGATCAATGAGCTGCAGCATGTCGCCCGACGGTGCACACGTGCTTGCCCGGGCGTGGCATGGCCGAGTACCGCCGCCGGGTTTGATCGACCCGTCGGCCTGCTTTGTTGATCCGCACAACCCTGTTTTTGCATCGCACATTTCGTCGCCGGCGCTAGCGCTGGGCGATCCACACACAGAGAAAGGAAAGTATGAAATCGTTGAAGCTTTCAATGGCGATCGCGATCGCCTGCACGTTCGGCATCGCCGTGTCGGCAGGGGCTGCGGAAATGAACCGCGTCGGCTCCGCAACTGGCAATTCGGCGGCGAAATCCCAATCGAAATTCAGCGCCGAACAGCTTGCGGAAATCCAACTGCGCATGGATCTGGCCAATCAGATCGCGCGCAACGTGGCCGAGGATGCGCACAACACGGGTGCGCTGGAAAATTGGCGCGCTACCCTGATGAATACGCTTCTTGTTGCACACAGTTCTGCGCTACGCGACATCGCCAATTCGGCGAAAACCGTGTTTGATGCGCGTAGCCGGGCCGCCGAGGCGATCGCGCAAGGGCAGCAAGGGACATCGGTCACGGCAAACGTCAGCTCGGCATTGGGTTCCGCCACCGACAGTCTGGTGTATACCCCTATTGCACCCTGTCGCTTTGTCGACACGCGCAAAGCGGGAGGGCAGATCGATACGACGCCTCGGCGGTTCAGCAGCGCGGTGGTGGCTGTGGCCTATGGTGGCGACAACGGTTGTTTTTTGCCCGGTTTGGGCGAGCCCGCCATTGCCGCAAACGTCACGTTGGTCGCTCCGGCCACATCGGCGGGATATCTGGCCGTTCGGCCGGCTAACTCGACCAATGTCACCAGCTGGCTCAACTTCAATCAGTCGGGTCCGACCGTTGCCGTCGCCAATCAAGGCGTGATTTCTACAGCGCCGGATAGCAAAGGCTACTACGCGTTCGACGTATTCGTTGTCGGTGGGCCGGCGGATGTCGTGATCGACTACTTCGGCTATTTCTCCGCTGCCGCGCCCACCGCGCTGGATTGCGTCAATATCCCGACGACGGACGTCACGCTGCCGCCGGACAGTAGCGGTTCGTATCCTGCGACTACTTGTCCGGCCGGCTACGCTGTGACCGCACCGGCTTGCTACAACTACAACGACAAAAATGTCTACGTCGGCGGAAGCGGCATCAGCAACAACACTTCCGGCCCCGGCAGCTCGGCATTTTGCGAGTTCATCAACCGCAGCACAGTCTCGGCCACGGCATCGGTAGGGGCCAGTTGTTGTCGTGTCCCGTGATGGTGGACATCCGCCATCACGATAGGGGCAATAAGCGGCTGCCATGCAGTCGGGCATTCGCGCCGCATCGAAACGGCGTCTCGAACCGGAAAGACGGCGGCGGATTGGCGGGAGAGGCTGAGTGACCGGCGACATTCCCGGTGATGAAGAAAATTCGCTCGGCTCGTGGAGGGAAGCCATGTGCGTTTTCTATGAATGGGAGGATGCGGATGCGACGCAGCAGGCCGATGTGGTCGTGCAGCTCGCTGCGCGCAACGCGGTTGCGCATGCGCATCTGCTCAAATTTATCGCCGCCGACCGCGAAGCGAAACGCAAGCGTTTGCTCGCCGCCGCTCGGCGATCCATGCACAGAGAGAGAAAAGTATGAAATCGTCGAGGCTTTCAATGGCGATCGCAATCGCCTGCGTTTTCGGCGCTGCCGTATCGGCAGGCGCTGCAGAAACCGACCAGGCCGGTGTCGCAGCGGGCAGTTTCACGGCGAAATCCAGTTCGAAGTTCAGCGCCGAACAGCTTGCGGAAATCCAACTGCGCATGGATCTCGCCAATCGGATTGCGCGCAACGTGGCTGACGATGCGCACGACTCGGGTGCGCCGGAAAATTGGCGCGCCACGTTGATGAATGCGCTTCTGCGTGCGCACAGTTCAACATTACGCAATATCGCCGGTTCGGCGCGAACGGTGTTCGATGCGCGCACGCGGGCTTCCGAAGCGATCACGGGCAGGCAGCACGCGACATCGTCCGCAGTCATCGCCGACTCCGCATTGGGTTCCAGCATCGACAGCCTGGTCTATACCCCGATGACGCCCTGCCGCTTTGTCGACACGCGCAACGTGGGTGGACCGATCGGCGCGACGCCGCAGCAGTTCGATACCGAGAAGGAGGGTTTCCTATACGGCGGCGATTCCGCTTGCACCGTACCGGGGGCCGGCGAACCCGCCATTGCGGCGAACGTCACCTTGGTCGCCCCGGCCACCTCGGCGGGATATCTGACCGTACGGCCGGCAGGGTCGACCAACGTCACCAGTTGGCTCAACTTCAACCAATCGGGCCCGAACATTGCCGTCGCCAATCAGGGAGTGATCTCTACGGCAAGGGACAGCTCGACCGGCCACTATCTGTTTGAGATATTCGTCAGCGGTGGGCCGGCAGACGTCGTGGTCGACTACTTCGGCTATTTCTCCGCAGCCCCGCGTACCGCGGTGGATTGCTCCGGTATCCCGAACACCGTTTTCACCATCACGCCGAACACCAGCAATTCCTACTACGCAACCTGTCCGGCAGGCTACGCCGTGGTGGCGCCTTATTGCGACAACCTCAGTTCGCCCAACGTCTCCATCATCGCAAGCGGTGTCACTACGAATAGCGCTGTAGGTCCGGGCAATTTTGCGTATTGCCGATTCGCCAACCAAAGCTCGGTTTATGTATTTGTCACGATGGGGGCGAACTGCTGTCGTATTCCGTGATGCCGAATAGGCATTGTCGGGACAGGCGCAACGAGAGGATATCGTGGGAACCAGTCGGAAGCTCGCCGCCGAGTCGATAGACGCTCGATGCACCGCTTGCCGTGCCCGGGATTTCAGCGTCCGCCGTCATTGCCCAAGGGGCGCAGACTTCAACTGCTCGGCGAGTGCTCGCGTGCGCGGATGTTCGGTCCCGAGGACGCGCACGTATACCGAGAGCGCTTCTTCGCGCAGGCGCCGCGCCTCGTCGACGGCGGCTTCGCGGTCGAGTACATCGGCCAGCAGACGATCGATTTCGGCGAGAAGGTGGTTGCCGGCAAATTTGCTCGCCAGGAAGGCGCTGCGCGCTTCACGCGCCTGATGTTCGCCTTCTGCGGCGTCGCCATTGGCGGCCAATGCCGCACCGTAAGCGGCTTGCGCCCACAGCGCCATCTTGGCAGTGCCGGCCAAACGCGATGCCGAAACGACCAAATCGGCACGCGCGTCGTTCAGCGTTCGCGTTGCCTCGCTTCGATGCGAATGCAGTTGCACCAGACCGAGCCGAAGCTCCGAATACCCCTTGGCGCCCGCGTCATTGACGTTGGCCAGGATCGATATGGCTTCGCTCAACGTCGCCTCGGCAGCCTTGTCGTCGCCCGCATTGAACTGCGCGTTCCCGAGTCCACCGAGCACGGTGCCCAGCATGCGGGCGCCGGGCGGCAAGGTCCGGCGTGCTGTCGCTACGACTTTCTGATAGGTCCTGACTGCCTCGTCATAGCGGCCCATATCGATTTGCGCCACACCGAGATTCGAGTCGACGTAGATGGTGCGCGGGTGCTCGGGACCGAATACATGCCCGATCATGGCATGAGCGCGTTCGGCCAATGCTTCGCTCTCGGCGAAGTGTTCCTGATAGCCGGCATCGGAGGACAGATTCATCAAGTCCATCGCGATATCCTGGCTTTCCGGGCCTTCGCGCGCTTCGCGTTCGCGCAGCACGGCTTCGTGCCAACGCTGCGCCTCGGCGTAGTCGTCGCGGCGGTTGGCCATTTTGGCCAGACCGGTCATCGCATTGATGCGATCGCGCGCCCAGGCGCTGCCGGCATCGCGCAGCAAGGCATACGCTTCTTCGAAGTGTCTGCGTGCGGCGTCGATATCGCCGGCCTCTTCGGTGTCGATGGCGAGCGCCGCGAGCGCAGCGCCGACCTGAGGAGCGCGTTCGCCGTGGGTTTGCCGCAATTGATCGACATTGCGCTGGGCCAATTCGCGCGCCAGCCCGGGCTCGGCCAGTCGGTCCAGCGCCTCGGCCACGATCGTGCGCAGTTCGACCTGCATGTCCGGTGCATCGGCGAATTCGCCGTCGATGCGTTGCGCGGCGGCGCGCAGCAGGTCGGCGACGTTCTTGCCGCCGCGCTTGGTTTCGTAGGGATTGGCCTCGGTGAACAGGGCGGCGAGAAAGGCTTTGGCATGCTCGGCACGCGCCGCCATCAGGCGCGCTTCGTGCGCCTGCCACAACGCGAAAGCGCTGGTGGCGATCAGCCCGAGCACGGCGGCGGCGGCGATCGCGACGGCGACGCGGTGCCTGCGCACGAAACGCGCAGCGACGTACGAGAATTTGTACCGCCCGATGCTGAGCGGACGATGGTCCAGCCAGCGCGAGAGATCGTCGCGCATCTGCGCGACCGTGGCATAGCGCTGCGCCGGATCGAACGCGATCGCGTGGGCGATGATACGCCCGAGATCGCCGTACAGCACTCGCGTTTGGGCTTTGCCCGTCGTTGCCTGCTTCGCATCCGTCGCCGTGCCGGCGAAACGCGCCAGCCGTGCCGTCGTCCAGTCGGCGGCGCCGTCGCCCTCCCGCGCCGTCGTCGGCAGGCGCCGGCCGGCGATCAATTCGTAGAGCATCAGCCCCAGCGCGTACACGTCGGTCGCGGTGGTGGCGCGCTCGCCGCGCAACTGTTCCGGCGCGGCATATTCCGGCGTGAATGCGCGCGTGGCCGGTTGTTCATGGCTGTCGGGCGCCAGCACGGTGGCGATGCCGAAGTCGAGCAGCTTGACCGTTCCGTCGCGCGTGGTCAGCACATTCGAAGGCTTCAGGTCGCGATGCACGACGAGTTGAGCGTGTGCATAACTCACCGCGGCACAGACCTGATCGAACAGGCGAACCCGCGCCGAGGCGTCGAGCTGCAGCCGGTTGCAATAGTCGAGCAGCGGTTCGCCGTCGACGTATTCCATCGCGAGCCAGGCCTGACCGTTCTCGCTGCCGGCATCGACGAGGGCGGTGATGTTCGGATGCGACAGCGCGGCAAGAATGCTGCGTTCGCGTGCGATCAGCCGCACGACCCCGGGGCCGGCGGCGGTGAGCAGTTTCAGTGCCACGCGCTGGGTGAAATCGACGCCTTCGCGCTCGGCGAGGAACACGCTGCCCATGCCGCCCATGCCCAGCAGTGACAGCAGGCGGAACGGACCGATTTGCATAGGCATGGCCGGCTCCGTCGCCGAAGCCTGCCCCGAGGTCACGCGCAGGGTCGCGTCGGCCGGCCGATCGGTGAGCAAGGCGCGCACGGCGGACGCCAACCCCTCATCGACGCCAGCGAGGGCTTCGATCGCTTGCGTACGCTGCTGCGTCGGCAAGGCGTCGAGCCGCTCCAGCTCGGCGCGCACTTCGCGCCAACGCTGCGGCGGAAAAAGCGGGGTGGACGAGTCGTTCACCGCTCCGGGTCGAGCAGCAGGTTCAGATAGTTGCGCGCAACGGTCAGGTCGCGCTGGACGGTGCGCATCGTGACGTTGCGCAGTTCGGCGATCCGATCCGTCGACAGGCCGCCGAACACGCGCCAGGAAAACGTCTGCGCCAACTCGGCGTCCTGCTCCTCCAGCGCGCGCAACGCCTGGTCGATCGCCAAGGCCTGCGCCGCGTCGAGATGGGAATCCGCTGCGCTGTCGTCGTCGAGCTGGGTGCGCACCAATTCGCCCCCGCGCTTCTGCGCCAGGCGCTCGCGTGCGCAATCGACGATGGTCTGGCGCATGGCGCGCGCAGCCAGATTGAAGAAATGCTTGCGGTCGGCCAGCGAGGCCAGGGCACCGCCGGCGAGCTTGAGGAAGGCTTCGCTGACGAGCGCGGTCGGGGTCAGGGTCGCGCCGCGGTCGCTGCGGCCGAGCTGGCGCGAGGCGAGCCGACGCAGCTCGGCATAGACTTCCGCGTACGCGCGCGCGGCCGCGCCGGAATCGCCTTGCCCGGCGGCGCGCAGCCACTGCGTGAGTGATTCTGGGGAATTCATTCGACGATCTTCCGCCCCCTGGGCCGGCCAGCCCGTTGCCCGGATTGTAACCAATACCTTGAAAGCGATCGGAAAACCGGGTCGCAATCGGTGGCGAATCCCGCCTCGTCGTTCGCCGGAAAAGAGAAATGACGAACGTAACGCTCTGCGCCGTCGTGTCGCCGCCGGCACGAAATTGCGTTTCCGAGAACGAGCACCTCGCAACACGAATCTTGCCATGACGTCGAACCCGCGCTCGGCTTCGATTCCAGCGAAGGAAGGGTATGCGCAAGACGCGGCATAAAGAATGACTGAACGGCCGACGGGAAATGACGCATCGCCGTGTCACGGGCGGCCCCGAAATTCCGTATTGGAAGAGAAAGGACGCCTGCCGTCGACGACGGGCGTTCCAAACCCGACAACGCTACCCGTGCTCGCCTCGGCGGATTGCGGCCGGGGGAGACGATGCCGCCGGTTTGCCCGCCGGCATCGATCTTCGGCATGAGGGCGGTAGCAACCACTACATGGAGCGATACGATGAAAAAATTGATGGCGTTGTTTCTGCTTCTGCTGCCGTATGCCACCGCCTCGGCGGCCACGTATTTCTACACCGGGCCGAACTACGGCACGATCCTCAGCGCGGTTTACGCGACTTCGCTGAAACCCACCGGTTCGTTCACGACCGCGGCTCCCTTGCCGCCGAACATGCCGCTGAAGAACATCGGGCCGGGCGGAAGCAATCTGGTCACGAGCTGGGATTTCAGCGACGGCGTCGCTGCTTCCTATACGCAGGCGAATTCCACGATCTCCTTGAACGTGCAGACCGACGGTTCCGGCGATATCAGCGGGTTCGTCATCGGCCTCGACAGCCCCCAGGCTCCGCTTGCCGCGGGCCAGCCGCTGAGTCGATTGACGCTCGGCACGAATGCGGCCACCGCGTTGACGGGATTGAATTGCGCGGCGGTCGCGCCGGATGGAACCTGCCAACTGGCGAGCGCAGAAGCGGAAACCGGCGGGGCGATCGCGAACGGTCCGGGACGTTTTGCGGTTTCGACTTCACCGCCGCCGCGGTCGCCGGATGTCGTGGCTTCCACTCCGGCCGGCTCGCCGCTGATCCCGTTCACGCTGACGCTGAGCATCATGACATTGAGCGTTTTCGGCGCGGTGCGCCGTTGCTAGACGGACGTGATGGGACAATGCCTGCGCGAGGGGGAAATGGGTAAAAGTGTATTTTGCATCTTTGTGAATCCGGCGCCGGCGGGGTGCGGGCCCGCGACGCCCACCCTCTACAGGAGCTCGCAATGAAGCGTCTTATCGTCCTCTGCTCGGCGCTGTTGGCCGTGCGGGCCTATGCCGGTCAGGAGTGGGAGCTCGTCTCCGTCACCCGCGGCGCCGGCTGGGAGATCAACCGGGCACACGGCGCGATGAAGCAGAAAGGAAAAGTCCTCGAAGGCGTGTTGAAGGACAAGACCGATGGCGGGGCGGACTACCGCATCCGCATCGCGATCGACGGCGAGCACGCGCGGGCCACGTTCCGCTTTCTCTCCGAGAACGATGCCGGCACGACGCTCACGGGCAGTTATTGGAAAGCGGAGAACCCGACGCAGACGCACTGTCCCGAGCAGATTCAACTCGTGAATTCGTTTCAATACATCGGCCTCGCCCGCGATGCCTGCGAGCCTTGATCGTTCGCTCGGGTGCGTGTTTGCCGCATCGGTTTCGGCAAAACCGAACCACGTGCCGTTGCCGCGCACGGCTATGTATGCAAAAGATTTCCCGGCAGGGTGTGGGCAACGGGTGACGACCGCGATACATGGCCGTGTCCCATGCGCCACGTTGCGCAGGATCGAACCCTGCGTGTCGCACTCGTTTCGGAGGGGACGCGCGCTTTTGCAGCGGAACTGTCGTTGCGCGTGAGGCAATGTGAGTACGTCTGTTTGCGCCGGGGCACGAGCCATGGATCGAGAACAGGGCTGAAGCTCTGCAAAGGCGCCTCGCACGGAACGTGTACGACGCTCGAAGATCGGGTCGACGAGGATCTGCTTGCCTGTATCAAGCGCTGAGCGGCTTCGGCTCGACACCATGCCGGAACAGGGCGGCCCACGGACGGGCTCGCGCTTGCAAAACGGGCCGGCGGCGCGGAAGCGCCCCGGGACCGTCCGCCGCAGACGTCTGCCGTGGGCTATGGCGTCGGGGTGGCCCGCAGCTCGCGCTCCACCAGCGACACGAACCAGGCGATGCCGTAGGGCAGGGCGTCGTCGTTGAAGTCGTAGGCGGGATGATGCAGCGGGCGCTCGCCGTCCGCACCCGGGTTCGCACGGCCCTGCCCCAGCCACAGGTAGGCGCCGGGACGCGCCTGCAGCATGAAGGCGAAGTCTTCCGAAGTGAACGCCGGCGCGGGTGCCCGTGCGGCCTGCAGTCCCGCGGCGTTTGCGGCGGCGAGGGCGATTTCCGCTTCGGCCGCGCTGTTGATCGTGGCGGGGTAGTACCGCAGGTAGTCGATCCGCATGCGCGTGCCGGTGGAGGCGGCCACGCCCGCGGCGACTTCACGCAGGCGCGCTTCGATGCGGTCCTGCACGTGCGCGCCGAAGGTGCGCACGGTGCCGACGACGCCGACCTTGGCCGGCAGCACGTTGTGCGCGTGGCCGCCTTCGATCTTGGTGATCGACAGCACGGCGGATTCGGTCGGGTCGATGTCGCGCGCGACGATCGTGTTCAGCTGCAGCACCAGATGGCTTGCTGCGAGGATCGCATCGGGCGTCTGCTGCGGCAGGGCGGCGTGGCCGCCGCGGCCTTCGACGACGATCTCGAAGCGGTCGGCCGCGGCCATGATCGGCCCGGGCCGCGTCTGCGCGGTGCCGAGCGGCAGCGAGGGCCAGTTGTGCAGGGCGTAGACCGCATCGCAGGGAAAGCGCTCGAACAGGCCGTCCTTGATCATCGCATCGGCGCCGCCGAGACCTTCCTCGGCCGGCTGGAAGAGGAAATGCACCGTGCCGTCGAAGCGGCGCGTGCGGGCGAGATGGCGGGCGGCGCCGATCAACGTCGCGGTGTGTCCGTCGTGGCCGCAGCCGTGGTGCGTGCCGTGGCTGCGGCTCGCATAGGCAAGGCCGCTGGCCTCGACGATCGGCAGCGCATCCATGTCGGCGCGCAGGCCGATGCTGCGGGCGGCGCTGCCGTTGCGCAGGGTCGCCACGACGCCGGTGCCGCCGATGCCGGTCGAGACTTCCAGGCCGAGCGCGCGCATGGCGTCGGCGGCCAGCGCGGAGGTGCGGTGCTCGGCGAAGCCCAGTTCGGGATGCGCATGCAGGTCGCGGCGCAGTTCGCGCAGGTCGGGAAGAAGATCGGCGAAGGCGGAAACGGCGGTCACAGGCTGCGGCGGATCGTCACGGAGCGGAAGAGCTTACGACGAATGCACGGCGTGCACGCTTTCTGCCTGACTCGCGGCGGACGACCGGGCGGAGCGGGGTTGCAGCGCGTACTGCCCGGGCGTCATGCCGCAGTGATGCTTGAAATGGCGGGTGAAATGGCTCTGGTCGTAGAAGCCGCAGGCATCGGCCACGGCGGCGGCCGACATGCCCTGGCGCAACAGTTCGCAGGCCCGAGCGACGCGCAGCTGGCTGATGTACCGGTGCGGCGGCACGCCCACGTGCTGACGAAAGACGATGGAGAACCGCCACAGGCTCAGTCCGGCCAGCTCGGCGAGGGCTTCCAGCGGAATGCGTTCGGCGAGATGGCTCTTGGCGTAGTCCAGCGCGCGCGTCAGTGCGGGCCGGCTGCGATGCTCGTCGTGGCTTGGCATGGGCATTTGCATGATTCCGAGGGTAAGCCCGCCGCTGCTGTGCGCGATGCCGAGAGATGCCGTCGCCGCGGCAGATAGTGGGGTTGTTGCTGCGCAGGAAGCAGATGATTCTGTCTGCCGCGCGGATGCCGCGCCGCGGTGCGCGCTACAGATTCTGGCCGAACAGCTGCTCGATCGGCAGGTGCGATTTGACGAAGGGCGTCTTGATGACGATGTAGCTGAAATACTTTTCGATGCCGATATTGCGCTCGAGCAGGCCTTCGATCAGCGTCTGATAATGGTTGACGCCGCGCACGACGAACTTGAGCAGATAGTCGTAGCCGCCGCTGACCAGGTGGCATTCGATGACTTCGTCGACCTGGCGGATCGCCTTCTCGAAGCGGCTGAAATCGTCGAAATGGTGGTCCGACAGCGTGACTTCGGTGAACACGGTGAGCACGTCGCCGAGCTTGGCCAGGTCGATGTGCGCGGAATAGCTGGTGATGTAGCCGGCCTGTTCGAGGCGCTTGACCCGCACCAGGCACGGACTCGGCGACAGGCACACGGCATTGGACAGTTCGACGTTGGTGATCCGGCCGTTCTTCTGCAGATGGGCCAGGATGCGAAGGTCGATGCGGTCGAGCTTGAACGGAGTCACGACGGTGGCTGCCTGGGTGGGTGGACGTGATCGATTCTGGTTGTGCCCAGGGGGCGGGTCAATATCGGCCTCGGTTCGGGACGGCGTCCGAGCTTACGCCGCCAGGGCGGAACGCACTTCCGCGAGCGCAAGCACCTCGTCGAGGATCTTGCGCAGGCGTGCGCCGAGCAGCTCGCATTCGGCCTGGGTGATGCACAGCGCCGGCGCGAATCCGAGGATCTGGTCGCTGAACGAGCGGAACACCAGCTTGTTCGCGTAGGCGATCGCGCCGATCTTGTCGGCGAGGCCGAGCTTCGCGTCGAAGCCGCGCTTGCTCGCCTTGTCGCTGACCAGTTCGATGGCGCCGAGCAGGCCGCGGTGGCGCACGTCGCCGACGAGCGGATGGCCGGCGAGGCCGTCGAGGGCCGCGGCGAAATGCCCGGCGACGGCCTGGCCGTGGGCGAGCAGCCCGTCTTCGTACAGCCGGATCACTTCGAGCGCGACGGCCGCGGCGACCGGATGGCCGGAATAGGTGGCGCCGTGGCCGACGACCGCGCCCGCGGGCGTGTTGTCGGCGATGCCTGCGTATACTTTTTCCGAGAGCAGGGTCGCGCCCATCGGCACGTAGCCCGAAGTCAGTCCTTTGGCGAGCGTCATCAGGTCCGGCTCCACGCCTTCGGCGTCGCAGGCGAACATCGGACCGGTGCGGCCGAAGCCGGTGATGACTTCGTCGACGAGGAACAGGATGTCGAGTTCGCGCGCGGCGTCCTGCATCGCCTTCAGCCAGCCCTTCGGCGGCACGATGACGCCGCCGGAGCCCTGGATCGGTTCGCAGAAGAATGCGGCGACGTTGTCCGCGCCGAGTTCGGCCACTTTCGCGCGCAGCGCGGCGACCGAAGCGGTGATGACCGCCTGCGCATCGCCGTCGGCGCTGCGGTACGGATTCGGCGACGGCAGATAGTGCTGGGTCGGCAGCGGCAGGTCGAAGCCGCGGTGGAACGCCGGCAGGGCGGTCAGACCGGCGCCGGTCGACGACGAACCGTGGTAGCCGCGTTCGAGCGCGATGAAATGTTTTTTCTGCGGACGCCCGATGCTGTTCCAGTACTGCACGATCAGGCGCACCGCCGCGTCGACCGCGTCGGAGCCGCCGCCGCTGAAATAGACGTGGCGCAGCGAGGCGGGGCTGATCCCGACCAGCTTCTCGGCAAGGCGGATCGCCGGCTCGCTGCCGAAGGAGAAGTAGCCGGTCGCGTAGGGCAGTTTGCGCATCTGTTCGGTCGCGGCGTCGACCACGCTTTGCCGGCCGTAGCCGACGTTGACGCACCACAATCCGGCGAACGCGTCGAGCAGTTCGTTGCCGTCGGCGTCGCGCAGCGTGCAGCCTTGTCCGGATTCGAGAACGGTGACGCCGCGGCGTTCGTGCGCGCGCCATGCGGAAACCGGGTGAATCAGATGATCGCGATCGATGCTGCGCAGCGACGGTGCGCCCGCGCCCGCGGACGCAGGCGAAGTGGTGGATTCTGCGGCGGCGGAAGCGCTGGAGGAAAAAGATTGCATGACGCCGGATCGGATTGGGAAGGAGCCCTCAGTCTAGGCGCGCGCCCATGGTGATAGATGCCGTCGCGGCGGCGCCGCGGCAATGCGCGTGCTGTTGTTGCGGGCCTGCCGGAAGAAGATGCGGCGCGTCGCTGCGAATGTGCAGCGGTGCCGATTCAGCCGAGCGCCTGCGTCGCCAGTGCGAACAGGCGCGGGCCCTGCGTCGCCATGGTCAGGCTGCCGCGCGTCATCGCGGTCACCGTGCCGGCGCGATGCAGCTGCAGTTCCTCGACCCAGGTGGTCAGACCGGAGTCGAAGTCGAGGTCGATGCGGACGAAGCGTCCCGCCGCCAGGCTGACGAGATGGGCGATCAGCGCGCGCGCGCCGACGCCGTCGGAAGCCATGACCGGGCCGACGACCACGCCGCGGCCGAATCGGCGCAGCATGGCGTAGCCGTCGAGCGTGCCGTTGTGATCGAGCACCATGACGCGTTCGGCGCTGTCGATCCACATGCGCAGCATGTCCGCGCGCGGCCAGCCGCGCGCGCGCCTGTCGAGCTCGAACAGGGCGGGCTCGTCGCTGCGGTCGAGCGGACGCAGGCGCCAGCCTTCGTCGAGCGCGACCAGCGGCGCATTGGCGGCGATGCCCTGGTGCTGGCGGATCTCGCCCATGCGTACGAAGCCTAAGCGTTCGTACAGGCCGCGGCCGGCCTCGGTCGCGTGCAGCGACACGCTGCGATCGTCGAGGCCGTGGAGGATCCGGTTCATCAGCTCGCTGCCGATGCGGCGTCCGCGCATGAGTTCGGAGACGATGACCAGGCCGATGGTGGCGTGGGTCCCGCCCCACAGCCAGCGCATCGCGGTCGCGACCAGTTGGCCGTCGGTTTCGGCGACGATGCCTTCGCCCAACGCCAGTGCGTACTCCCAGTCGGTCGGACGGTGCGGCCAGTGCAGGTCCATCGACAGATCCCAGGCGGCTTCGAGGTCGTCGGGGCGCATTGCGCGGTATTCGATGCCTTGTTCGATCGGGGCGGAAGTTCTTCTTATCGTGCTCATCAACGATCTGCCGGGTCGGACTGTGTTTCGCAGGCTGGCACCTTACGCAAATATACGCGCGGCCTATAGGACATTCTTGTCGTCGGCGATACACGACGCAAAAGCAGCAGCATCCGCTGCGTGCGGCGACGAGACCGGTATTTGCTGCGCAGGCGGTGCGACCGAAGCGGAGCAAATCCCGAGCGCGGCGGCTTATCGATGCTCGCGTTGCCGGAGACGCCGCGTTCCGCCGGATCGAAAAGAGGCAAGGTCAAAACGAAGTCGAAAGACGTCGACGCGAAGAACTACGGAGACTGCGGAGAATGGAGTCGTGGAGAAAACCATGGCGAAGACATGGTTCTTCTCCGTGTTCTCCATGATCCAATCTTCAGCTCTTGCCGGCTTTCCCGAAAAATCGCTCGTCCTCGACGCAGCGGTGAGGAATGTTCGCCGGCTCGCGGCATAGCCTGCTGCGAACGCGAGCAAAAAACGCATGCGCGCATCGTCGGACTGGTCAATCGCGGAGATCGTCCACGCGGACGTGTGTTCCACTATTCGAATCGATGAAACGGGGTGCTGCGCAGGTGGGGCGATTGAAGCTGCAGTCGTACTGGACGGACACCGTGCCGCGCTACGCGCCGCAGGCCGGCGAATGGCCGGCGGCAGTGGACGTCGCGATCGTCGGCGCCGGCTTCACCGGCCTATCGGCGGCGCTTGCGCTCGCCGCGCGCGGCGCGCAGGTCGCGGTGCTCGAAGCCGGCGACCGCGTCGCCTTCGAGGCATCCGGCCGCAACGGCGGCCACGTCAACAACGGCCTTGCACACGATTACGGCGAGCTTGCCGCCAGGGTGGGCGTCGAGCAGGCGCGCGCGTGGTACCGCGCCTACGATGCCGCCGTCGATACGGTCGAACGCATCGTGCGCGAGGAGGCGATCGACTGCGGCTTCGCGCGCAACGGCAAGCTCAAGCTGGCAACGCGGCCCGCACACTACGAGGCGCTCGCGCGCAGCGCCGAGCGTCTGCGCGCCGACGGCGTGGACGGCGACGTCGACCTGCTCGACCGCGCGCGCGTGCGCGCCGAGGAAATCGACAGCGAACGTTTCTTCGGCGGCCTCGTCTACCGGCGCAGCGCGCAGATGCATATGGGGCGCTTCGCCAACGGCCTCGCCGCGGCGGTCGAACGCAAGGGCGGCAAAATCTTCCTGCAGTGCACCGTCGAGCGCATCGAGCACGGCGGCAGCGGCAAGCCGTCGACACTGCACACGGCGCGCGGTCCGCTGCGCGCGAACCAAGTGCTGCTCGCCAACGGCGCCGGACGCCACGGCAGCTATCGGGAGTTCGGCTGGCTGCGGCGGCGCATGGTGCCCGTCGGCAGTTTCATCATCGCCACCGCGCCGCTCGGACGCGAGCGCGCGCAGCGCCTGATCGTGCGGCGGCGCACGTGCACGACCGTCGCCAACATCCATCACTACTTCCGCCTCACCGAGGACGATCGTCTCGTCCTCGGCGGGCGCGCGCATTTCGGCGTGTCCTCGCCGAAGTCGGATGCGCGCAGCGCGCCGATCCTGCGCGAAGGCATGCTCGGCATGTTTCCGCAGCTCGCCGACGTCGAGATCGACTACTGCTGGGGCGGCGTCGTCGACATGACGCGCGACCGCCTGCCGCAGGCCGGCGAGCGCGACGGCATCTGGTACAGCACCGGCTACAGCGGTCACGGCACGCAGATGTCGGTGCACATGGGCCAGATCATGGCGCGGATCATCGCCGGCGAAGCCGTCTCCAATCCCTGGGGCGGGCGGCCGTGGCCGGCCATCCCCGGCCACTTCGGTCCGCCGTGGTTCCTGCCGTTGGTGGGTGCGTACTACCGAGCCAAAGATCGTTTTGCATGAAGACCAGCATCATCCCGACCGTGTCCCGGCGCAGCGCGAAATGGCTGCTCGCCGCCTGCCTGGCGGCGGTTGCGCAGGCTGCCGCTGCGATCGAGGGCGTGAAGACTCCCGGGCTGGCGCGCGCGGTGGACGCGGCGTGGCAGCGCGCCGTCGAAGCGCGGCGCGCGGAAGGCGAGACGGTGCGTGCCGACGGCGGCCGCCGCATCGCGCGCAGTTTCGCCGCCGATGCGCCGTCGCTGTCGTACTCGCGCAAGAGCGGCGCCTGGGACAACCGCATGCAGACCGGCGTCGGCAGGGAAACCGAGGTCGGCGTGATCTGGCCGCTGTGGATGCCGGGGCAGCGTAGCGCGGCGCTGGACGCGGCGCGCGCCGACGTGAACTGGGCCGACGCCAATCTCGCCCGGACCCGGCTCGAGGTCGCCGGCAAAGTGCGCGAGGCCGCCTGGGACGTGGCCGCGCGCGGGGCCGGGCTCGACCTGGCGCAGGTCAAGGCGGGATTCCTGAAAAAACTGGCGGACGACGTCGAGCGCCGGGTCAAGGCCGGCGAGCTGGCGCGCAGCGACGCGCTGTCGGCGAACGCCGACCTGCTCGGCGCGCAGGCCGAACTCGCCGACGCGCAGCGCGAACTGCACGACAGCCAGGGCCGCTGGCGCGTTCTCACCGGCCTCGACGAATTGCCGGACGCCGGCGAAATCGAGAACGAAGCGCATGTCGACGTGAAGGCGCTGCTCGCCGCCGCCGGCACGCCGCCGTCCCTGGTCGCCGCGGAGGAAGCGGTGCGCCGCGCGCAGGGCGAACTCGCCGCCGCGAGCCGTTCGCTCGGTTCGCCGCCGGAACTTTCGGTCGGCGTGCGCGAGGCCAACGAAGTGCCCGGCGCGCCGAGCAACCGCGCCCTGACCGTGGCGCTGACCGTGCCGCTCGGCCTCGGCGCGCGCCGCAACCTGGTGCGTTCCAAGGCGCAGACCGAACTCGACGCGGCCGAGGCGGAGCTGGCGCTGGCGCGCAGCCGCCACGCCGCCGAACTCGAC
>CBJLOV010000024.1:0-32357 GCA_966424745.1 uncultured bacterium | reverse complement strand
AAAACGCCGCACGCTCGAGCGCGGACGTGGCGGCGAAATAACGACAAATATTTTTAGCCACGGATTGCACGGATTACACGAATCAAAGCGAAAGGAAGTCGGCGGAGTCGAGCGATCTTCTCTTGCTCTGATCCGTGTCATCCGCGCAATCCGTGGCCAATAAGCCCTTCTAAAAATGGCTACCCCAAATCCAATGCCGTTCCGCCCCGCGAACCCGGGTCTGACCACGCTCGGGCTGTCGCTCGCCACGTTCATGCAGGTGCTCGACACGACGATCGCGAACGTGTCGCTGCCGACGATCGCGGGCAATCTCGGCGCGAGCGCCGACCAGGCGACCTGGGTCATCACCTCGTTCGCGGTCAGCAACGCGATCGCCCTGCCGCTGACCGGCTGGCTCACGCGCCGTTTCGGCGAGATCAAGCTGTTCGTCGCCGCGACCCTGCTGTTCTGCCTCGCCTCGTTCCTCTGCGGCATCGCGCCGAGCATGACGACGCTGATCGCCTTCCGCGCGCTGCAGGGCGCGGTCGCTGGACCGATGTACCCGGTCACGCAGAGCCTGCTGCTGTCGATCTACCCGCCCGAAAAGCGCAGCCAGGCCCTGGCCCTGCTCGTCATGGTCACCATCGTCGCGCCGATCTGCGGCCCGATTCTCGGCGGCTGGATCACCGACAGCTATTCCTGGCCGTGGATCTTCTTCGTCAACGTGCCGGTCGGCATCTTCGCCGCGCTGATCGTCTATGCGCAGATGCGCAAGCGCAGCGAACAGACGCTGCGGCCGAAGATGGACTACGTCGGCCTCGCCACGCTCGTCGTCGGCGTCGGCGCCCTGCAGATCATGCTCGACAAAGGCAACGACGAGGACTGGTTCCAGTCGAACTTCATCATCGCCATGACGATCGTCTCGGCGATCTCGCTCGCGATCTTCCTGATATGGGAACTGACCGACAGAGAGCCGATCGTCAACCTGCGCCTGTTCCGCCACCGCAACTTCGTCGCCGGCACGCTGGCGATGACGCTCGGCTACGCCGCGTTTTTCTCGATCAACGTGCTCGTGCCGCAGTGGCTGCAGCGCTATCTCGGCTACACCGCCACCTGGGCCGGCTTCGCCGCGGCGCCGATCGGCATTCTGCCGATCCTGCTGACTCCGTTCGTCGGCCGCTACGTCAACCGTTTCGATCTGCGCCTGGTCTCCTCGCTCGCCTTCTTCGTCATGGGCATGACCAGTTTCTTCCGCTCGAGCTTCTATCTCGACATCGACTTTTACCATGTCGCGATGACCCAGTTCGTGCAGGGCCTCGGCGTCGCCGTGTTCTTCATGCCGATCACGCAGATCATGCTGTCCGATCTGCAGCCGAACGAAATCGCCGCGGGCACGGGCCTGGCCACCTTCGTGCGCACGCTCGGCGCGAGCTTCTCCGCCTCGATCACGAACTTCATGTGGCAGCACCGCGCGATCGTGCATCATGCGCATCTCGCCGAACACCTGACGCCGTACGACGCCGATACGCAGCAGGCCGTCGCCAACCTCGGCCGCGGCGACAACCCGGTCGCCTACCGCATCCTCGAACGCATGCTCGATTCGCAGTCGTACCAGCTCTCGTTCAACGAGCTGTTCCATCTGCTCGGCTTCGTCTTCGTCTCTCTGATCGTCGTGATCTGGCTGGCGCGCCCGCCGTTTTCGGCGAAGAGCAGCGGCGGCGGCGCGGGCGGGCACTGAAACGATGCCGGGGGTCTGTTGACATGGTCGCGACCCGCCCGGAGGTCCGTCAACCGACCCTGGAACCTGTGATCGACCGACTCTTCGTCTACGGGACGCTCGCGCCGGGACGGTCCAACGCGCACATGCTGGCCCCGATTCCGGGTCGTTGGGAGCCGGCCACGGTCAGGGGCTTGTTGCTCCCGGAAGGCTGGGGCGCCGCGGCGGGCTATCCCGGCATCGTATTGGACGAGCACGGCGAAGAAGTCGAGGGGTTCGTCTTCAGCTCCGCAGAACTCGGGGCGCACTGGCCGCGACTGGACGAGTTCGAGGGTGAAGGCTACGAGCGTGTCTGCGTCTCGGCAAAACTCAGCGACGGCACGCGTGTCGACGCTTACGTTTACCGGCTGAGCGGCTACGGCGCGTGAACCGGCGGCGCTTGTCGAGTCGTACAGAATCGACGGCCCCCTTGCCGAGCGTTGCCACGGGCGACGCAGGGGCGCGGCTCACCGCGCCCGAGGCTCCTGCCCTTGAAAACGCGCCTCAAAGGCAAGAACTGGACTGCCGCCTTCGCGGGCGTGACGGGAAGGCTCCTCTTCGCATCGACGCCTGAACCGAACACGGGCACGCGGGTCGGAACGATGCCGATCCCGTCGCCATCGGCCAAGGATCAACCTTCGTTCGCATAGAGCAACGTTTCCTGATCTTGCTTCGGCGGTAGCCGCAGCGATGTTTCGAAATGGAAGCCGAGCTTTTCCAGCAGCCCGATCGAACGCTCGTTGCCCGGCGAGACGATCGCGACGATGCGTTGCAGGTTGAGCGTCTCGCGCGCGTAGGTCAGCGTCGCCTCCGCCGCTTCGTACGCGTAGCCGCCGCCACGCCACTGCGGCAGGAAAGCGAAACCGAGGTCGACGTCGTCGAGCGTGTCGCGCTTGATCAGGCCGCATAGACCGATCGCTTCGCCGCCCGCCTTCGCTTCGACGCAGTACAGGCCGTGGCCGCGCTGGGCATACATGGCGATCGGCCCGTCGCGCAGATAGGCGCGCGCATCCTCGAGCGTGCGCACGCCCTTGTCGCCGATGAACTGCAGCCAGGCCGGATCGTTGACCAGGGTCAGGATGAACTCGGCGTCGCGCTCTTCGAGGCGGCGCAGGTTCAGGCGAAACGTTTCGATGACGATCGACATGCGGGCTCCGCAACGGGACGAAGCCGCACTTTATCGGCTTCGCCCCGGATTCGACAGTCCCGCCGCGGCGTTCCGCGACCGCTGCGCCACGCCCGCCGATCAGGCGTTGAGCGCGCTCATCATCGCCGGCACGTAGCGATCGCCGGTCGCCGCGTGCGGCGGGAAGATCGCTTCGATCTCGGCGAGTTCCGCTTCGCTCAAGGCCACGTCGAGCGCGCCGAGGTTTTCTTCGAGCGCGGCGATGCGCCGCGTTCCCGGAATCGGCACGACGTATTCGCCGCGCGACAACACCCAGGCCAGGGCCAACTGCGCGGCCGTGCAGCGCTTGTCCTTGGCGAGGCTCTCCACCTTCGCCACGAGCGCGAGGTTCTTGGCGAAGTTCTCGCCCTGGAAACGCGGGCTGGTGCGCCGATAATCGTCCGCGGCGAAATCGTCCGGACTCTTGATCGCACCGGTGAGGAAGCCGCGTCCGAGCGGGCTATACGGCACGAAGCCGATGCCGAGCCGGTTGCAGGTTTCGAGCGTATCCTGCTCCTCGGGATCGCGCGTCCACAGCGAATATTCCGACTGCAGCGCGGTGATCGGATGCACCTTGTGCGCGCGCTCGATCGTCTGCGCCGACGCTTCGGACAAGCCGAGGTAGCGCACCTTGCCGGCCTTGACCAGATCGGCCATTGCGCCGACGGTTTCTTCGATCGGCACGTTCTTGTCGACGCGGTGCTGATAGTAGAGGTCGATGTGATCGATGCCGAGGCGCTTGAGGCTGGCGTCGCAGGCCGCGCGCACGTATTCGGGCCGGCCGTTGAATCCGCGCGCGCCCGGATCGTTCGGATCGCGCACGATGCCGAACTTGGTGGCGAGGAATACCTGGTTGCGGCGTCCGGCGATCGCCTTGCCGACCAGCACTTCGTTGGTGTGCGGGCCGTAGACGTCGGCGGTATCGAGCAAGGTCACGCCGAGATCGAGCGCGCGGTGGATCGTCGCGATCGACTGCGCATCGTCGCGCTCGCCGTAGAAATCGCTCATGCCCATGCAGCCGAGGCCGAGCGCGGAAACCTGTGGGCCGTTCGAGCCCAAGCGACGTTGTTTCATTTTCTTCTCCGGGGGTGGGGGTTGCTGCGGCGGCGACTCAGCGTTCCTGGTCGGTCGGCCGCATCAGCACTTCGTTGATGGAAACGTGCGGCGGGCGCGTCACGCAGAACAGGATCGTTTCGGCGACGTCCTCGGCCTGCAACTGGCGCATGCCTTCCGCCCACGCGTTGATCGCCTTCTGCGTCTGCGCGTGGCCGATGTGCTCGCGCAGCTCGGTCGCGACCGCGCCGGGTTCGATCACGCTGACGCGGATACCGTCGGCGTAGACCTCGCGCCGCAGCGCCTCGGAAAACGCGACGACGCCGAACTTGGTCGCGGCATAGGCCGCCGCATTCGGATTGGCGACGCGGCCCGCGGTCGAGGCGATGTTGACGATATGTCCTTCCTTGCGCGCGCGCATGCCGGCGAGCGCGGCCTGGGTCGAGGCGATCAGGCTCAGCACGTTCAATTCGAGCATGCGCCGCCAGCGGCCGAGATCGGCTTCGGCCACCGGTTCGAGGTACATGACGCCGGCGTTGTTGACGAGGATGTCGAGCCGGCCGAAATACTTTTCCGTGTCGGCGACGATGCGCTGCGCGGCGTGCTCGTCGAGCAGGTCGGCTTCGAGCACGAGCGGTTCGGCGCCGAGGGCGGCCAGACGCGCGGCCAGTTCGTCGAGGCGGTCGCGTCTGCGCGCGGCGACCGCGACCCTGAAGCCGGCCTCGGCCAGGGCGAGCGCGGTCGCCGCGCCGATGCCGGACGAGGCGCCGGTCACCAGCGCGATGCGGTCTTGCAGACGTTTTGCCATCTCGTGCTCCTCGTTGCCGTTTGCTTCCACTACGCCGCTTTCTTGAGCGAGGCCATGTCGATCACGAAGCGGTATTTCACGTCGTTCTTGAGCAGGCGCTCGTAGGCGTCGTTGACCGACTGGATGTCGATCAGCTCGATGTCGCTGACGATGCCGTGCTCGGCGCAGAAATCGATCATCTCCTGGGTTTCCGCCATGCCGCCGATCGCGGACCCGGCGATGCTCCTGCGCCCGCCGATCAGGCTGCCGCCGATCAGCGGCGGTGTCAGTTCGGTCAATGCGCCGACCAGAACCATGTGACCGTCACGCTTGAGCAGCGCCGCATACGGGTTGAGATCGTGCCCGTTCGGAATGGTGTTGAGCAGGAAGTGAAAGCTCCTCGCGTGTTTCTTCATCTGCGCCTTGTCGGTCGACAGCAGCACTTCGTCGGCGCCGAGCCGCACGGCGTCCTTCGCCTTCTCCGGCGACGTCGTGATCATCACCACGTGCGCGCCGAGCGCCTTGGCGAACTTTATGCCCATGTGGCCGAGGCCACCCAATCCGATCACGCCAACTTTGTGGCCTTTGCCGACATTCCAGTGACGCAGCGGCGACCAGGTCGTGATGCCCGCGCAGAGCAGCGGCGCGGCGGCCTTGATGTCGAGCGTCGGCGGGATCTTCACGACGAAGTGTTCTTCGACCACGATCAGGTCGGAATAGCCGCCGAACGCGAGTTCTTCGCTGTCGCGCAGCCTGGAGTTGTAGGTCCAGGTCGGCACGTTCTCGCAGTACTGCTCGACGCCGTCCTTGCAGGCGGAACATTCGCGGCAGGAATCGACCATGCAGCCGACGCCGGCGTAGTCGCCGACCTTGAATTTCGCCACCGAAGCGCCGACCGCCGTGACGCGCCCGATGATCTCGTGCCCCGGCACCATCGGGTACAGCGAGTTGTGCCAGTCGTTGCGCGCCTGATGCAGGTCGGAATGGCAGATGCCGCTGTAGAGAATTTCGATCTGCACATCGTGCAGGCCCGGCGAGCGGCGCTCGAACGTGAACGGCACGAGGGCCGAATGCGCATCGTGCGCGGCGTAACCTTTGGCTTGAGGCATGACGTTACCTTTGCGAGTTGGAGCGGGGAAGGACAGTTCGGAGAAAATTCGCGATCTTCAAGTCTTCGCAGCAATGCTTTTGATCCTTTGATCCTCGCTTATGCGGTTACTTGCCAAAAGCAGAAGAAAACCACGAAGACACGAAGAGCACGAAGGAACACGAAGAAGAAAGAGGTGTGGCGAAATGCGCGGTCAATCGATTTTCCATTCCTTCGTGCGTCTTCGTGCTCTTCGTGTCTTCGTGGTTCATCTTTTGATCTCTGGCACGTGCCGTATAAGCACGGCTCGATCGTTCGGGAACAGAAAATCCGAGCGGCGCAGTATGCGCGTTTGCCATTGTGCAGAAGAAGCCCGATTCTATGCATGCCGTCTTTAGTTCTCCTCAACAATGCGCATCGACCCGTCCCCTGCCCTGCGCGCGTTCCGCGCGATCGCCGCACACGGCAGCTTCACCCGCGCCGCGGAAGAACTCGAAGTCAGTCCGTCGGCATTGAGCCAGACCCTGCGCCAGCTCGAATCGCGCCTCGGCGTGCGCCTGCTGCAGCGGACCACGCGCAGCGTCGGCCTGACCGAAGCCGGCCGCGAGCTGCTCGCGCGCGTGGCGCCCGCGCTCGGCGAAATCGACAACGCGATCGAGCAGATGCAGAAGCTCAGCGGCCGCCCCGCGGGGACCCTGCGCATCACCGTGCCGCCGGTGGCGATCACCGCGCTGATCGCGCCGTACCTTTCCGATTTCCTGCGCGCCTATCCCGACATCCGCGTCGACGTGCGCATGGACAGCGCGCTGACCGACGTGATCGCCGACGGGCTCGACGCCGGCATCCGCCTGTCGGAAAAGATCCAGCAGGACATGGTCGCCTTGCCGCTCGGCGGCCCGCAGCGCTCGCTCGTCGTCGCCTCGCCGGCGTATCTGAAAACGAACGGCACGCCCAAGCACCCGCGCGAACTGCAGAAGCACAACTGCATCCGCTTCCGCTTCTCGCACAACGGGCCGCCGTACCGCTGGGAGTTCGCCCATCCCTCGGGGCCGCAGCGCGGACGCTGGTTCGAAACCGACGTCGACGGCAACCTCGTCTGCAACGATACCGGCCTGATGATGCAGGCCGTGCTCGACGGCGTCGGCCTCGCCCACGTGCTGCAGCATCAGGCGCGCGAGCATCTCGAGCGCGGGCGCGTGGTCAGCGTGCTCGACAAATGGCTGCCGCCCTACGACGGCTTCTATCTCTACTATCCGAGCCGCTTCCAGGTGCCGCCGAAATTGCGCGTGTTCGCAGGCTTCCTGCGCGCCCGGCTGGCAGAATCGCAGCCTTCGTGATGCCGTTTTCGGCTGGGACTGCAGGGGCGTGCATGCGTGGCTCGTACTGGATCGGACTGTTCGTATCTCTGGTGCTGGCCGCGCACTGCCGCGCCGGCGACAGCACAACGCCGATCGCGAACCGCACCGCTGCCCCCGCGATCGCCGGCGAGCCCGATTGGCGCGATCTGCTCGCAACGGGCAAACAGGCCTACGGGCGCGGCGAATTCGCCGCCGCCCTGGCCAAACTCGAGCCCGCACTCGACGGCGCGCAGCGCGAGCAGGGCGCCGACTCGAAGGAACTGATCGAAATACTCGATCAGCTCGGCATGACCCAGCGCGAACTCGGCAACCATGCCGCGGCCGAAGCGGCGTTCCGCCGTCAGCTCGCCTTGAACGAGGCGGCGTACGGCAAGAAGTCCGTCGCCTACGTGGAGAACCTGCTCGACCTCGGCCAGACGTTTTCCGACCGCGGCGACGACAAGCTCGCCGCGCCGCTCACCGAGGAAGCGAACGCGATCCTCGCCGCCCTGCCCAAGGCTCCGGACTCGGTGCGCGCATGGGCCCTGCACGAACTCGGCGGCGTGCGCTACAACCAGGACCGCGACAAGGAAGCCGTGGATCTGTGGGAGCGCGCGCTCGCCATCCGCCTGCGCGTCTACGGCGAGAAGGACACGCACACGGCGACGACGCTGTTCAATCTGGCCACCGCCGCCTCGAACGATTCCGCCGGAAGCAGGGAGGCGCTGAGCCTGTTCGAGCGCGCACTGATCGGCTACGAGGCGGAGAAGCCCGACCACCCCGACGTCGGCCTCACCCTGCTGCGCATCGCCGACATCAAGCGCGACGAGGACGCCGAGAACAGCGAAATCATCCCGCTCTACCGGCGCGCCCTGACGATCTACGAGCACGCCTACGGCGGCGAGCACAAAAACCTGATCGAGCCGATGAACGAACTCAGCGAAGTCCTCGAAGACGACGAGCAATACCGGGAAGCGATCGCACTGCGCCTGCGCCTGGTGGCCATGATCGACAGGCACGGCGCCGCCTACGGCAATGCCGCGTGGCAGCACACCCTGCTCGTCCAGGACTACACCGCGCTCGGCGACAAGGTCCGGGCCAGGCAGCACAAGGACATCGTCGACAAGCTGTGCGCGGACGGCAATTGCAACGACTGATCCCCCCGTTCGATTGGCCGGGATGGATCAGAAAATTCGCCACGAAGGCACGAAGATCGCGAAAAAAGAAAGAAAGGCCTCCTCCGCTTCTGTCGCGAATCGTCGAATTCCGGGCGCCCGGTTTTCTGACAAGGGACGGCAAGATGGAGATTGAACCCCGAAGCACGCGAGAAGAGGCCGATCCCCGGCTCGCTTTTCTTCGCGCACTTCGTGCCTTCGTGGCCCATCTTTGCTCCGCACCGCCGTCGAACAAGCCGGTCGGGGCAGACCCGTCGGCGCCGCTGCGCGGCTTCCGTCTTCGTCCGGTCAAATCCGCCTTGTAACGTCGGCGTCATGAACATCCTGATGCTGTCGGACGTGTACTTCCCGCGCGTGAACGGCGTATCGACCTCGATCCGCACGTTTGCGCGCGAACTCGCGCGGCTCGGCCATGCCGTCGCGATCGTCGCGCCGGAATACCCCAACGACGATGGCGCGGACGATGAATTCGAAATCATCCGCCTGTCCTCGCGCGGGATCTTCTTCGACCCCGAGGACCGCCTGATCCGCCGTTCCGCCTTGCACACGGCCGCGGCGGCCCTGGCCCAACGGCGCTGGGACGTGATCCACGTGCACACGCCGTTCCGCGCGCACCAGCTCGGCGTACTGCTGGCGAAGTACACGCAACGCCCGCTCGTGGAGACCTATCACACCTACTTCGAACCTTACGCCAAGCACTATTTCCCATGGCTGCCCGCGGCGCCGCTGCGCTTCGCCGCACGCAGCATTTCGCGGCGCCTCTGCCGCGAGGTCGACCATCTGATCGTGCCGACGCGGCAGATGGACGACGTGCTCAAGCAGTACGGCATCGCCACGCCGGCGACGGTCATTCCGACCGGCATCGATCTCGACGAATTCTCCGGCGGCGACGGCGAACGCTTTCGCCGGCAGCACGGCATCGGCGCCGAGCGGCCGACGCTCGTCACGGTCAGCCGCCTCGCCGCGGAGAAGAACATCGGCTTTCTGCTGGAAGTCGCGCGCGCGCTGACCGGCGAGTTTCCGGACCTCGCCTTCATCGTCGCCGGCGAAGGCCCCGATGCCGCACGCCTGCGCACGCAGGCGCGCGCGCTGAACCTGGAAAAGCATTTGCTCTTCCCCGGCAACCTCGACCGCCGCACCACCCTGCTCGACTGCTATCGCGCCGGCGACGTGTTCGTCTTCGCCTCGCCGACGGAAACGCAGGGACTCGTACTGATCGAGGCGCTGGCCTTGGGCGTGCCGGTCGTCTCCACCGCCGTGATGGGCACGGCCGCCGTGCTCGCCGATGCACGCGGCGCGCGCGTCAGCGCCGACGACGTCGCCGCGTTCAGCGGGCACGTCGCCGCCCTGCTGCGTTCGCCCGCGCTGCGCTCGCAGCTCGCGGCCGCCGGCCGCGACGACGCGCGCGCCTGGAGCGCGCCGGAATTGATGCGAAAAACCGTGGATCTGTACGCGATGCTCGCCGCGCAGTCGCGCGCATGACCTTCGCCACATGCACCCGGCGCGGACGGCCCTCCATAGTGCGCAGCCGATCCATCCCGTAATCGTCCGATCTCTAGGAGAACGACATGAAGCGCATGTTCGTGCTGGGATTCTCGCTGCTCGCGTTCAACGCAGCCGTCGCCGCCGACACCACCCGCTACACCGCCCTCGTCAACGGCGGCAAGACCAAGGCCGGCCACATGTGGCAGACCACGAACGACAACGTGACCAAGGTCGATTTCCTGTTCAAGGACAACGGCCGCGGCCCCGAATTGAAGGAAGAATTCACGGTTTCCAAGGACGGCGGCTTCACCGCCTACCACGTCGAAGGCCAGTCGACCTTCGGCGCGCTCATCAACGAAACGTTCGAGCGCAAGGGCGACCAGGTCAAATGGAAATCGACCACCGACAAGGGCGAGCAGACCGTCTACGGCACCGCGATGTACACGCCGCTCGGCGGCACGCCCGCGGTGTTCTCGGCCGCGCTCTCGGCGCTGGCCAAACGCAGCGACGGCAAGCTGCCGCTGATTCCGGGCGGCACGCTGACCTGGCAGAAGCTCATCGACAGCGAAGTGAGCAAGGGCGGCGAGAAGCGCAAGGTGCAGCTCGTCGCGTTGACCGGCATCGGCTTCACCCCGACCTTCGCCTGGGCCACCACCGACGAATCGCCGCGCCTGTTCGCCTTCATCGTTCCCGGCTTCTTCCAGCTCGTCGAAGACGGTTGGGACGGCAGCGCCGGCGAACTCGAGAAGCAGCAGAAGGTGGCCGAGAAAGACATGCTGCTGGCGATGCAGAAGCGCCTGGCGCACCCGCTCGCCGGCACGACGCTGCTGCGCAATGCGCGCATCTTCGACAGCGAACGCGCGACCCTCGGCGCGCCGAGCGACCTGCTGTTGCAGAACGGCCGCATCGTCGCGATCGGCCCGGCCGGCAGCGAGAAGCGCCATGCCGACCAGACGATCGACGCGGGCGGCCGCGTGCTCCTGCCGGGCCTGTTCGACATGCACGCGCACTACACCGCCTGGGACGGCGGTCTGCACCTGGCCGCCGGCGTGACCTCGATCCGCGACATGGCGAACGACAACACGACCCTGCAGCAGTACATCGCCGAAGAGGAAGACGGCACCCTGTTCGCGCCGCGCATCGTCCCCGCCGGTTTCATCGAAGGCGAAAGCCCGATGTCGGCGCGCAACGGCTTCGTGATCAAGAACCTCGACGAAGCCAAGCACGCGATCGACTGGTACGCCGAGCACCACTACCCGCAGATCAAGATCTACAACTCGTTCCCGAAGGCGATCCTGCCGGAGACGACCGCCTATGCGCACAGCAAGGGCCTGCGCGTCAGCGGCCACATCCCGGTGTTCCTGCGCGCGCACGAAGCGGTCGAGCAGGGTTACGACGAGATCCAGCACATCAACCAGGTGCTGCTCAACTTCCTCGTCACCGACACGACCGACACGCGCACGCTGGAGCGCTTCCAGCTGCCGGCCGACAAGGTCGCCGGCCTCGACTTCGATTCGAAGCCGGTGCAGGATTTCATCGCCGAGCTCGTCCAGCACAAGACCGTGATCGATCCCACGTTGACCACGTTCGACTTCATCCGGCAGAAGGACGGCGACCTCACCCAGGCCTTCGCGGCGGTGGCCGACCATATGCCGCCCGACGTGCGCCGCGGCTTCTACCAGGGCCAGATGAAGATTCCGGACGACGCGACCCTGCAGCTGCACGAGAAGTCGTACGCGAAGATGATCGAGTTCGTCGGCCGCATGTACAAGGCCGGCATCCCGATCGTCGCCGGCACCGACGCCCTGCCCGGCTTCACCCTGCAGCGCGAACTCGAACTGTACGTGCAGGCCGGCATGACCCCGGCGCAGGCGCTGCAGGTGGCGACCTACAACGGCGCGAAGTATTCGCGCGTGCTCGAAGACCGCGGCGTAATCATGCAGGGCCGGCACGCCGACCTGATCCTCGTCGACGGCGACCCGACCAAGAACATCTCCGACATCCGCCAGGTCGCGCTGGTCGTCAAGGGCGACAAGGCGTACTCGCCGAGCGAAATCTACGAGGCGCTCGGCGTCAAGCCGTTCGCCAAGCCGATCGCGCTGAAGTGAACGCATGCCTCGCGCAGCGACGCCGCGCGAGGCGACGGCGACGGCGATCGAATCAGGCGCGGGCCGGAAACGGCTCGCGCCATGCCGGCAGCTCGTCGAGGCGCGCATACCAGCGCGCGACGTTCGCGTAGCCGTCCAGCGGCAACTTGGCGGCGGCGTTGCCGAGAAACATTCCGCAATGGAAGTCGGCCAGGCTCAGACGGTTGCCGACGAGAAAGTCGCGTCGCTCCAGGTGCGCGTCGAGCACGGCCGCGAACTGGCGCACGAACGGCGTTGCGGCCTCGATCGTCTGCGCGTTCGGTTCGCCCATGCCGAGCGCCGGCTTGATCACGTTCTCGAAGAAGATCGTGCCGGTGTGGCGATTGAAATGCGCCGTGTTCCAGTTGAACCAGCGGACGATGTCGATGCGCGCGCGTTCGTCGTTCGGCCATAGCTCGGAGCCGGTCTTCGCGGCGAGGTGGCATATCACCGCCGGCGCCTCCCACAGCGTGATCTCGCCGTCAACCAGGGCCGGCACCTTGCCGTTCGGATCGATCGCCAGATAGTCGGGTTTCTTGTGCTCGCCGCGGGCGAGATCGATGCGCACCCAGTCGACCGGGGCGCCGGTGTGCTTGGCGACCGCGCAGGCGACGCGCGGATGCGGCGATTCGAAATAGTAGAGTTTCATCGACAATCCTCAGTGGCGGGTTTTCAGGGTGGTCACATAGGCGTCCATGCTGTCGAACGCCTGCATCCAGCCTTCGCGGTGGCCGTCGCGGCTGGCGGTCGAGGTGAAGCCGGTCTGCCGGAAGATCATGCGCGTCCTGCCGCTACCCGCATCCTCGAACTCGACGCGGACCAGGGTTTGCGGACTCGTGCCGCCCTGCCCGTCGTCCCACGCGTGCGTGAACACCAGTCGTTCGTTCTCCACGATTTCGACGTAGGCGCCGACCTGCCAGTGCTCCTCGCCGCTGTCGTGGCGCATACCGACGCGGATCTTCCCGCCGGGGCGCAGATCCCCTTCGCAGTGAATGATCCGCATGCCTTGCGGGCACCACTTCGTGGAATGGACGGGATCGGTCCATGCGGCATAGACCAGATGCCGCGGCGCGTCGAACACGCGCACGATCTCAAGCTCGGGTTCTGCGGCGGCGGCCTGCTTGTTTTGCGGTCTTGCGGACATGCGGTTTCTCCTGTTGAAGTTCGTCGAGGTATTGCTCCAGCCGGTCGAAACGCTGCTCCCAGTAGCGGCGGTATTGCTCCACCCACTGCGCGACGTCGCGCAGCGGACGCGCGGCGAGCCGGCACGGGCGCCACTGCGCTTCGCGCCCGCGCGTGATCAAACCGGCGCGCTCGAGCACCTTCAGATGCTTGGTGACGGCCGGCAGAGTCATGTCGAACGGCTCGGCGAGTTCGCTCACCGTGGTCTCGCCGCTCGCCAGCCGGGCGAGGATCGCGCGCCGGGTCGGGTCGGCCAGGGCGGAAAACGTGGTGCTGAGCGGATCGAGGGACATGGTTGAACCAGATGGTTAATTTACCAAATGGTAAAATTAAAAATCGAGCGCTGTCAACATCGATGTCCGCCGCCGGGAATCCGGCGAGGATCGCCTCGCCGGACGCGATGCTTATTCCGCCTGCAGCGCTTCGACCTGGATGCGCAGGTTCACCGCCATCTTGAACCCGTACTTCTTGCCCGCGTCCATGCCGAAATCGGCGCGATCGAAGCTCGCGAACGCGTCGGCGCCGCACACCTCACGCGCCTTGAACATCGGGTGCGGCATGCACTTGAACGACGCGATCTTGAGCGTGAGCGGCTTGGTGACCCCGTGCAGCGTGAGCTCGCCGACGACTTCGCCCGGCGCGCCGTTCTTGAATTCGGCGAGCTTGCCCTTGTAGGTCGCCTGCGGATACTTGCCCACGTCGAAGAGCTCCTCACCCTTCGCCTTCTCGTTCAACTTGTCGAGTCCATAGTCGACGCTGGCGGCATCGACCGTGACGTCGACCGTGCCGGTCTGCGCCGCCTTGTCGAGGACGATCTTGCCCGAGGTCCGGTCGAACTTGCCGCGCCACACCGACAGACCGCCCATGTGATCGGCTTCGAAACTCGGATAGGTATGCGCCGGGTCGATCTCGTAGGTGACCGGCGCCGCACTGACCGTGCAGGCGACGGCGAGCAGGGAAAGAGCGAGTGTTGCGGACTTGTTCATGGATTTCCTCGATGCAGTAAATGACGGGATTGCACAGGGACGACGAATCATGCGGAAGAAAATCGACATCGCCGGGGAGATTAACAGCAACCTGTCCGCTGCTTTGACAACGGCCTCGTGCCTCGCGCCATAATCGCATCACGCGGCCCACGTCGATTTCTTCGCCGCCCGTTCGTCGTGAAGACGAGCCCCTCGAGAAAACTCCACTCATGACCGATTCGAACTCGCGCGCCGCTGCGGCCAGATCCGACAACCACCGTTGGCTGGCGCTGACCGTGCTCTGCCTTGGCGTGCTGATGGACGTGCTCGACACGACCATCGTCACCGTCGCCCTGCCCTCGATCAAGAACGACCTGCGTTTCGACGACACGTCGCTTGCCTGGGTGATCAATGCCTACATGCTGACCTTCGGCGGCTTCCTCCTGCTCGGCGGCCGCCTCGGCGATCTGTACGGGCACCGCAAGTGGTTCCTGATCGGCATCGGCGGGTTTGCGCTGACGTCACTCGTCTGCGGCCTGGCGCAGTCGCAGGAAGTGCTGATCGCCGCACGCGCGGCGCAGGGCATCGCCGGCGCGGTGATCGCCGCCGTGGCGTTGTCGCTGATCATGGATCTGTTTCCCGAGCCGGTCGAGCGCGCCAAGGCGATGGGCGTGTACAGCTTCGTCGCCTCGGCCGGCGGCAGCGTCGGCACGATGCTCGGCGGCGTTCTCACCCACGCGCTGAACTGGCACTGGATCTTCCTCGTCAACCTGCCGGTCGGCGCCGCGGTGATCGCCTTCTCGCTCAAGCTGCTGCCGGACACGCACAACGAGCAGGCCGATCCGCGCCTCGACGTCTCCGGCGCGGTCACCGTCACCGTCGGCATGCTGCTCGCCGTCTACGCGGTCATCAACGGCAATGCCGCGGGCTGGACCTCGGCGCAGACGCTCGGACTGCTCGGCGCGGCCGCGGGGCTGCTCGCGGTCTTCCTCGTCATCGAAGCGCGCGTCGCGCATCCGTTGATGCCGCTGTCGATGTTCCGCCTGCGCAACGTGTCGACGGCGAACGTGATCGGCGTGCTCTGGGCCGCGGCGATGTTCGCCTGGTTCTTCCTCTCCGCGCTGTACATGCAGCAGGTGCTCGGCTACGACCCGCTCGCGGTCGGCCTCGCCTTCCTGCCGGCGAACCTGATCATGGCGGCATTCTCGCTCGGGCTCTCGGCCAAGGTCGTGCTGCGCTTCGGCATCCGTCTGCCGATCGTCGGCGGGCTGCTGCTCGCCGCGCTCGGCCTGGCGCTGTTCGCGCGCGCACCGGTCGACGGCCATTTCGTCGTCGACATTCTGCCCGGCATGCTCCTGCTCGGCCTCGGTGCCGGCATGGCTTTCAATCCGGTCCTGCTCGCGGCGATGAGCGAGGTCGGTCCGCACGAATCGGGCGTGGCCTCGGGCCTGGTCAATACGAGCTTCATGATGGGCGGCGCACTCGGGCTGGCGGTGCTGGCGAGTCTGGCCGCGGCTCGGACCGGTCAGCTGCTGGCGACGAACGCGGACAAGCTCGCCGCCATCAACGGCGGTTATCACGCCGCCTTCTTCGTCGGCGCGGTCTTCGCGGCGCTCGCGGCGGTGCTCGGCGCGGTATTCATCCGTGCCGGCGCGCCGGCAAACGACGCGATGGCGACGCACTGATCGCCGGGGCCGAGAAGAAAGCTTGTACGCAGATTATGCGGAACATGCTCTTGCTTCAGCCCCCTGCGCTCGCCTTAGCCTCCCCCTTCAAGGGGGAGGTTGGAGGGGGGATGGTGTTCAAGCCATTCCGCCCCTCAACAAACCATCCCCACCCAACCCTCCCCTTGAAGGGGAGGGCTTTGGGTTTGTGTGATCGTCCCGATAGTTTGATCTCTGCCAATCCGCAGGGCTTTTGGTTGGTCTGAGCGCCCCGATGGTTTGATCTCCGCCGATCCGCAAAAACGATACAAGCGGATGGTGCAGTTTTTTTCTTGATCCGCTCTGACAGCTGCTTTGGCGATCCGCGAAATCCGCGTCAGACGCTTTATCGGCGCAATTCGCATCCTGCGGAATCCGCGTTAGGCGCTTTCCTTTATCGTGTGTAAACTCATTGCCGCAGTACAGCAACTGATAGCCGCAATGAACGACGTAGACGAAGAAAGCTTCGAGGAACAATGGTGGATCGCCTCGCTCGGCGACATGCTGGTCTGGGCGCGCCTGCGCGTGCTCGATTCGGGGGTCGCCGAAGTATTCAACGCCGAAGGCGAAATCCTGCGCTACGACGACGAGGATGCCGCGCGCATGGCCCTGCTCGACGCCGAGTTCCGCGCCTTCGACGGCCTCGACGACGACGATGCGACGACGCTCGGCTTCGAACTCGACTCGATCGAACCGCCCGAGGCCGAGAACGACGAGGAACTGCTGCCGCTGATGACGGAGAAGCTGGCGCGAGGACACGCCTGATGGATCTCGACCTCTCCGGCAGGCACGCCCTGGTCTGCGGCGGTTCGCAGGGCATCGGCCGAGCCGCCGGAATCGAGCTCGCCCGGCTCGGCGCCGACGTCACCCTGCTCGCGCGCTCGCGCGAACCGCTCGAAGCCGCGCTCGGGCAGCTGCCGGTCGTGCACACGGCGCAGCAGCATGCGTACGTCGCCGTCGATATGCGCGACCACGCCGCGCTGCGCGCCAAGGTCGAAGCGATGCTCAACGCGCCGAGGCTCGTGCAGATCCTGATCAACAACACCGGCGGACCGCCGGGCGGCCTCGCCCAGAATGCCAAGGTGGAGGAGTTCAACGACGCCTTCCATCAGCATCTGATCGCGAATCAGGTCCTGCTGCAGACCGTGCTGCCGGGCATGCGCGCCTCGGGCTACGGCCGCATCGTCAACGTGATCTCGACCTCGGTGAAGGAGCCGATCAAGAACCTCGGCGTTTCCAATACGATCCGCGGCGCGGTCGCGAGCTGGGCGAAAACGCTCGCCGGCGAACTCGGCGCCTACGGCATCACCGTCAACAACGTGCTGCCCGGCTACACGAAGACGCAGCGCCTCGATCAGATCCTCGACGAGCGCACCAAGTCCACCGGCAAGAGCGCCGAGGAAATCTCCAAAACCATGCTCGCCAGCGTGCCGCTCGGCCGCTTCGCCGACGCCGCCGAGGTCGCGAACGTGATCGCCTTCCTCGCCTCCCCCGCCGCCGCCTACGTCAACGGCGTCAATGTCCCGGTGGACGGCGGACGTACCCTGTCGCTGTGATGCGCGGCGGCGCCCGCGCGTTCGCATTCGCCGCCGCCGTTCTCGCCGCCTGCACGCAAACCCCGGGGCCGCGGCCTCCAACCGCAATGGACGATCGGACGGCAGCGCTGTCCAACCCTGTCGGCCCCGCTGCGTTCGCGCGGCTCAATGCGCTGCAACGCGAAGCGAACGCCTTGAGCTCGCCGCTCGCCGCGCGCGAGTTCTACCGCAAGCGGCTCGAACAAAGCGCAGGCGGTCTGCGCAATCTGATCGCGCAGGTGCTCGCCGCCAACGAATCCGAGCTGGGCGACTACGAAAGCGCCGTACACCGGTTTCCGTTCGGCCCGCCCGGCCTGCGCGGCGCCCCCGCCGCCCTGCCCGATCGCGAGCACTATCGCCCGGTGAAGGCCGCCGACGGCATCGCGCAGCTGGCGCGCAGTCGCCGCATCGTCGTGATCAATGAAGCGCACCATGCGGCACAGACGCGGGTAGTGACGCTGCAGCTGCTGCCCAAGCTGCGCGAACTCGGCTATACGCATCTCGCCCTCGAAGGCCTGGACGAAAGCGACCGCGAACTGGCCGCGCGCGGTTATCCGACCCGCGCCAGCGGCACCTATTTGCGCGAGCCGCTCTACGGCGAGATCGTGCGGCAAGCGCTCAGGCTCGGCTATGTCGTCGTTGCCTACGAGTCCGCGCGTCCGCAAGCCGACGCGGATACGCGCGAGGAAGATCAGGCGCAGCATCTTGCCGAACGCGTCTTCCGCTCGGCGCCGGAGGCGCGGTTGCTCGTGCACGCGGGCTATGCCCACGCGCATGAGCGAGCGGGCTATCTCGACGCCGAGCCGATGGCGCTGCGGCTGAAGCGCAAGACCGGATTCGACCCGCTCACGATCGATCAGACCCTGCTGCGGTCCGTCGAACCCGCACGCGAATACCGCGACTATCGCGAACTGCTGAGCCGATTCTCGATCGAGGAACCCAGCATCTTCCTCGCTGTGCGCAATGAAACCGCGTGGAGCCTCGAACCGAGCTTCTACGACGTCAGCGTGGTCCTGCCGCCACCCGCGAAGCTGCTCGTCGGCCGGCCGGACTGGCTCACCCTCGACGGTGCACGCTCGCCCGTTCCGATCGACCTCGACCTGAGCGCATCGCGCCTGCCCTGCCTCATCGAAGCGCGCCATGCCGGCGAGAGCGACAAGGCCGTTCCGGCCGACCGCGTCCCGGTCGAGGGCGAGACGGCGCAGGCGCTGTTGTTCCTTGCGCCGGGCAGTTACCGCCTTTCCGCAGTCGACGCCTCGGGCAACGTTTTCCTGCGCCGCAATCTGCGCGTCGATTGACCGTCGCGCCCGGTCAGTCCTGCTAAGCTTGCGCGCATGACCGACACCAAAGCCTCCAGCCTCGCCCACCTCCTGGAACGCAATCGCGCCTGGTCGCTCGACCTGCGCGCGCGTGATCCGAACTACTTCCGCCGCCTCGCCGACCAGCAGGCGCCGAAGTATCTATGGATCGGTTGTTCGGACTCGCGCGTGCCGGCGAACCAGATCATCGACATGGCACCGGGCGAAGTGTTCGTGCAGCGCAACGTCGCCAATGTGGTCGTGCACACCGACCTGAACTGCCTGTCGGCGATGCAGTTCGCAGTCGACGTGCTCAAGGTCGAACACATCCTCGTCGTCGGCCACTACGGCTGCGGCGGCGTCAAGGCCGCCCTTGAAGGCGCGCGCCTCGGCCTAGTCGACAATTGGCTGCGCCACGTCGGCGACGTCGCGCAGAAGCATCTCGCAACGCTCGACAAGATCGACGTCGCCGCGCTGCGGCATGCGCGCCTGTGCGAGCTCAACGTCGTCGAGCAGGTGGTCAACGTCGCGCAGACCACCGTGGTGATGGACGCCTGGGAGCGCGGCCAGAATTTGACCGTCCATGGCTGGGTCTACAGCCTGGAAAACGGTCTGGTCAACGACCTCGGCATCGAAATCGCGCAACATTCGCAACTCCCGGACCAGTACCATCGCGCCCTTGCGCGGGTGCACGAAAACCTGCTTCGCAGCGCCTAGCTCCGCAGACGCTGCGACGAAGCCCCGCACGGCTGCGTCGTGGAGTCTGCCGAAGAAAACCGCGTCGAGGGTCGCGGCGTAAATCCGCATACCTCGTGCGCCGGAAAGACATCGCGGCGGATCGACAGTACGTCTTGAGACACCGGAGTGCCTGGATGAGGATACGAGTTCTGCTGCTGTGCCTGCTTGTCGCCGCTCCGCTCGCCGCTTCGGCGCAACGCGATCCGCTCTCCGAAGCGGCAAGCCGCGGTCTGCTGCGCCGCGGCCAGCAGTCGCCGACGGAGCACGAGATGACGCCGGCGGAATGGAGGCGCCGGCAGCTCGCCGCAGCGGACAAATCCGAGGAGATCATGCGCCGCGCGCAGAAACAGCCCGGTCTGCTCGCCCAATACGTGACCATGCAGAACGCCTACGACGGCAACGACGAACGCGCGTTCCGCCTCATCTTCGGCCAGTACCTTTCCTGGTTTCAGACCTGGATCGGCGACTATGCCGGGGCTGCGCGCTCGTTCTCGATCGCCCAGCCCGCGCAGCCCGACGATGCGCCGTCGCCGCTCACCGGCGAGTGGCACACCCGGCCGGCCGACGAAGTCATCCTCGAACTGGCCAAAAACCGCAAGGCGGTATTCTTCAACGAAGCGCACAGCGCACCGATCACGCGCACCCTCACCGTTCAGCTGCTCGCGCGCCTGCGCGAACAAGGGTTCACCCATTTCGCCGCGGAGACGCTGTATACCAACGAAGCGGCGGAGCTTCGGCAGCGCGGCTATCCGACCGCGAAGGTCGGCTTCTATACCGAGGAACCGATCTACGGCGAAATGGTCCGCGCGGCGCTCAAGCTCGGCTACACGGTGATCGGCTACGACGCCGAGAATGCCGGAATCGGCGACGCGCGCGAACGTGCCGGCGCCCAGGCCCTCTACGACCAGGTGTTCAAACACGACCCGAATGCGCGCCTCGTCGTCAACGCGGGTTTCGCTCATATTCAAAAATCCGGCGTCTACCTGGGCGGATCGAGCATGGCGAAGTTCTTCAAGAAGATCAGCGACATCGATCCCCTCGCCGTCGACCAGACGATGCTGATCCCGCACGTGCGCTCCGATCAGGACCACCCCTACTACGGCCCGGTCATGCAGGCCGCCCATCCCGCCCAGCCTTTCGTCTACGTGAACGCGGGCAACAAGCCGTGGTCGCTCAAGCCCGAGTTCTACGATGTCAGCGTGTTCTTTCCGCCGGAAACCCTCGCGGAGAACCGGCCGACTTGGCCGAGCCTCGGCGGCACGCGCCAGCCCTACTCGGTGAGCAGCGACCTCTGCCGCAACCAGTTCCCCTGCCTGATCGAAGCGCGCTACGCGAACGAAGACGACGATGCCGTCGCCGCCGACCGCACCGTGCTCAACATCATCGATCCGAACGCGCCGATGTCGGAGCGCCTGCTCGCCAATCATGTCTCGGCGCAAAGCCGGCTCTATCTGTATCCCGGCAACTACAAGCTGACCGCGATCAACGGCAGCGGACGCATGGTGAATTCGCAGTCGATCTCGATCGCGTCCGCAGCGGTCGCGGCGAAGAAGTAATCAGCCGCGCGGCGTCGTTCCGGTCTGCTCCAGCCACAGGCGGCGCAGCTGCCGCGCCGAACCGAAGCCCACCATCGTCGCCGCCGACTCGACGCTGACGCCGGTCGCCAGCGCCTGCTTGGCGAGGGCGAAGCGCAGGCGCGCGTGGTAGTCGCGCACCGACATGCCGGTGGCTTCGCGGAAATGCCGCGTCAACGTGCGCACGCTGATGTGCGCACGCGCGGCAAGGCGATCGAGCGGCCAGTCCTCGTGCGCGGCCCGCGCCAGCGCATCCTGGGCGCGGTGGATTCCGGCATCCATGTGATTGCGGCCGTCGAGCCAGGGCGACAGCGCCGCGTCGTCCGGCGCGCGGCGCAGGTAGACGACCATATGCCTGGCAACTTCGACCGAAAGCTGCGGACCGGCCAGTTCGGCGATCAAATGCAGGGCGAGATCGATGCCTGCGGTGATGCCTGCGCTCGTATAGCAACCGCGGTCCTCGACGAAGACGCGGCTGTCGAGCACCTGCGACCTCGGCGCCTCGCTGCGCAAGGCGTCGATCGTGAGGTGATGCGTCGTGCAGCGCTTGCCGTCGAGCAAGCCGGCGCGCGCGGCGAACAGCGCCCCCGCGCAGACGCAGGCGAAGCGCCTCGGCACCGTGCCGACTTCGCGCAGCCAGCGCACCAGTGCGCGCCCCGGCTTCGAGCCGAGCGAAGCCGCGTCGTTCGTGGAACCGCAGACGATCAGCAAATCGTCCGGCTTCAACGCGGCCGGCAGCGGTTCGACGCACCCCAAGGTCACGCCGATCGAGGTGGTCGCCGCCGCTTCCACAGCGGCAACGCGCACACGAAACCCGCCGCCCCGTGCCGCGGCGATGCGAAACGCCTCCGCAGGCCCGGCGAAATCGAGCAGGACCAGATCGGGTGGAAGTACGAACCAGACGTCGACGGCCATCGTGCGATTCTCAAGAGCGTTTGGCCACGGATTACACGGATTTCACGGATAAAGCCAAGATCATAGGAATTGAACCACCCTCTTGCTCGATCCGTGTCCATCCGCGTGATCCGTGGCCAAAAATCCTTACCGTTACGCCGCCAAGACTTCATCGACCGTCGCGATGCGCGCGAAGCGGTCGCGCAGGACGAGTTCGGTGCGCTCGCGGATATCCTTCGCGCTGTAGACCTTGCCGCTGCGCGGATCGGTCATCGGAAACGTCAGCGTCGCTTCGCCGACGAAATCGACTTCGTAGCCGAGGTCGGAGGCCACGCGCGTTGTCGTTTCGCAGCACTGTTCGGTGCGGATTCCGGCCACGATGACCCGGCGGATGCCGCGCGTGCGCAGCCAGCGATCGAGGCCGGTGTCGGTGAACGCGTTGTGCACGTGCTTGACGAACTCGATCGCGTGCGTATCCGGCATCCACTCCAGCGGCCTGACCAGTCCGCTTTCGCGCGAGAACGGACCATCGCCATCCTCGTGCAGAATGCGCACGACCGGCCAGCCCTTCGCCGCGGCGCCTTCGACCAACTTGACGATGTTCGCGCGGAACGCGGGCACGTCCTCGTCGCGCCAATAGTCGCGGGCGGGAAAGGATTGCTGCACGTCGATGCTCAGTACGGCGGTATCGGGTTTGCTCATGGTGGTCTCCAGTGGTTTCGACGACCGCCATGTTGAACTCTCCGCCGCCGTCTTTCGAGCCGCTTTCAAGACCAGTATGGGACAAATCAGGCCAAATAAAAACGATCGCTGGATTCGAAAAAGAAAAAGCGCGGGACGCGGATCAGAGCGGATCAAAGAGCGACCAATGCGGATAGAGCTATTGAATTTTGCTTTATCCGCGTTGATCGCTCTTCCAAATCCGCGTAATCCGCGTTCAACGCTTTTCATAGCGAGCCAAACGCGATAAGTCGCGCTTCGCGGCGCTACACTAGGCAAAAGACTGAGGATCACGCACGACCATGCTCACCCCGCCGATCGATATGCAGAAGTGGATTGCCGCGCACCGCGACGAGCTCAAGCCGCCGGTCGGCAACAAGTGCATCGTCGACGGCGACTTCATCGTGATGATCGTCGGCGGCCCGAATGCGCGCAGCGACTACCACTGGGACGAAGGCCCCGAATTCTTCTACCAGATCGAAGGCGAAATGGTGCTCAAAGTACAGGACGAAGGCCAGGCGCACGACATCCCGATCCGGGCCGGCGAGATGTTCTATCTGCCGCCGCGCGTGCCGCATTCGCCGCAACGCATGGCCGGCGGCGTCGGCCTCGTGATCGAGCGCAAGCGTCTCGCTCACGAAAAAGACGGGCTGCTCTGGTTCTGCGCGAACTGCAACCACAAACTCTACGAAGAGTTTTTCCACCTGCACAGCATCGAGCGGGACTTTCCACCCGTGTTCGAGCGCTACTACCGCTCGCTCGACGCACGCACCTGCAAGGCCTGCGGCCGGGTGGCCGAGGTGCCGGACAAGTACCGATAGGCGGCACGCGCCCGCAAAACAGGGAGAAGCCCCTAAAGCGGATCGGAGCGGATGAAAAATAGATGAAACAGATCGTGCTCCATCTGTTTTGATCCGCCTTTATCCGCTCTGATCCGCGTCAAATGCTTTTGCTTCCTCATGGACCATGCGCCGCGCGCACCGGAATCGGCACGCTGCACACGTCGATGTGCCCCAGCGGCACCTTGTAGAAATCGTCGATGCGGTTGCGCCGCGACTCGATCAGGGCGGTGAACGTCGGCGTGTCGGTGCGCATGACTTCGAGATTCGTGCGCTCGGCTGCCGGCACGTCGGCGGCGAGGCGCACGCGTTCGATCTTCACGCGCTGCTCGGGCTTGTCGTAGAAACCCATCGTCGCCGTGCCGCGCGGCAGGCTCGACAGCAGCTCCATGCCTTGCACGACGCGGCCGACGGTCGTGATGTTGCGCTCGAGCCAGCGCGGCGCCTGGCCGATCACGGCGTAGAGTTCGGTGCCGCCGCCCGAATCGGCGTCGAGATCGCGGCCCACGCCGACCGTGCCGTAGCAATGCGCCAACCAGGCCCGCCCGAGCTTCGGGTCGCGCGCGCTCGGAAAGTCGCCGGAGAATCCCGCCTGTGCGGCATAGCCGTCGACGTCGGGCAATCTGACGAATGGAAGTTTGTCGTCCAGCGGAATCGTGAATTCCGCTTTCAACGTGCGCTTGGCGCTTCCGATCGGCCGGGGTTGATTCGCCTCGCCGCTGCGCGCATCGGCATACGGATCGCCCCATTGCACGACGTAGTTGTCCTGCACGCGCAGGATGGCGAGCCCGTCGAAATAGCCCTGACGCACCAGCGCCTTGATATTGGCCACATGATTCGGCGCGAATTCCGCGGCGAGCTCGATCACGACGCGGCCGGACTTGAAATCGAGATAGAGCGTATTGGCCGGATCGAGCGCATGCCAATCGGCAGGCTTGGATTCCTTGACGACGTCGGCCATCGTCGGCGGCTTCTTCGCCGCGTTGTCGGCGGCGAAAGACGCGCCCGCCGTCGAAACCGCAAGCATCGCGGCGCACGCCGCGGACAAACGACGCAACTTCGTCCTCATTCCACTCCCCTTCGCCCAGTGATTACTTCTTCGTCTCGCGCGATTCGGTCGCGAGCACGCCGAGCCGCACCATGCGGTCGACCTGCGTGCCGTCGCGGCTGATCGTCAAGGTCACGCGCTTGCCCATGTTCGCGCGCAGCAGACCTTGGAAATCGGCGCGGTCGCGCACCGCAGCGCCGTTGAACTTGAGCACGAAGTCGCCGTTGCGCAGATTCGCCTCCGACGCCGGCGTGCCGCCGATCACCGAACCGATCTGTACGCCGCCCTTGACGCCGAGCGTGTTCATTTCGTCTCCCGTCAAATTGCGGAACTGCGCCCCGAACGGCAGCTTGTAGCGCACGTAGTAGGTCGCAACGAGCGCGGCGGGCAGCGGGCCGGAGTCGTCCGTGCAGGCGGCGGTCATTTCCGCGGCGAGCTTCGCCCCCGCCTTCTCGTCGGCCGGAAGCACGTAGACGAGCGCCTTGTCCGCGCCGACGCGTACGCCGGTGCGCTGCGCCCAGTCGCGCGCGGCGGCGTCGCCGGTCGGGTAGCAGCCGGTGCCGATGCGCACGAAGCTCTTGCCGACGAGCTTGCGCTCGTCCGCACGCACGCCGATGCCGTCGCCCACTTCGGGGGTCTGCGGCGCCGGAGCGGCGCGAAGCTCGGCGACGAGTTCGGCGCCATGGCCGGGCGTCACGATGTAGTGGCCGGGCTCGATCGCCGAGGGCGGCGGTGCGGCGCCCGGCTCCAGCCTTTCCGGCGGGTGCCGGAAACAGATGCACCCGCCGAGAATCAGCGCTGACGAGATGAGAACCGCCGGGCCGCGAAATTTCACGATGGACAGAACTGGCATAGCTGGCGATAGTAACGCTTTGAAAGTTAAGTTCCCATGTCGTCCGCCATCGCCGCTCCCGCCGACTCGAAACGCATCCTGCGCATCGCGCAATTCCAGATTCACTTCTGCGTGCTGCTGTGGGGATTCACCGCGATCCTCGGCAAGCTGATTTCCTTGCCGGCGCTCGCCCTGGTGCGCTGGCGCATGCTGATCGTCGCCCTCGCCCTGCTGCTGGCGCCGAAGGTCTGGCGCGGCCTGCGCGCGATATCGCCGCGCCTGCTGCTGGCGTATGCGCTGGTCGGTTTTTTCGTCGCCCTGCACTGGCTGTCGTTCTACGCCGCGATCAAGCTCGCCAACGCCTCGGTCGCCGCGACCTGCATCGCGATCGCGCCGGCCTTCCTCGCCGTGCTCGAACCGTGGCTGGCGCGCCGCCGCTTCCGCTGGCACGAGCTGTGGATCGGCGTCGGCGTCGTGCCCGGCGTCGCCCTGGTCGTGGGCGGCATCCCCGACGAGATGCGCATGGGCGTGCTCGTCGGCGTGGTGTCGGCGTTCTTCTGTGCGCTGTTCGGGGCGTTGAACAAGCGCCTCGTCGATCACGCCGATGCGTTCACCGTGACCGCGATCGAACTCGGCACCGGCGCGCTGATCCTGTGGCTGATCGCCTGCGCGGTGCCGCACGAAGGCAGCGTGTTCGACCTGCCGGACCTGCGCGACGGTTTCTTCCTGCTCGTGCTCGCGATCGCCTGCACGCTGGTGCCGTTCACGCTCTCGCTCGTCGCCCTGCGCCACCTGTCGGCGTTCGCGGTCGAGCTGGCGGTCAACCTCGAACCCGTGTACGCGATCCTGCTCGCGATTCCGCTGTTCGGCGAACAGCGCGATCTCGATCTATCGTTCTACCTCGGCGTCGCCATCATCATCGGCGCCGTGCTCGTGCACCCGGTGGTCGAACGACGCCGGCCGCACAAGATCGAAACCAACGTCGCCGGCGGAGTGGATTGAAGAACCTCTTTTGACGCGGATGAACGCGGATAAGAGCGGATAGAACAAGTCGTAAACCCGCGATGTTGCTTTATCTTCGTTAGCCCGCATTTATCCGTGCGAATCGGTGGTAAATGCTTGCTCTGCGTGAACCCCGAATTCGAAAGCAAGAGCCGGAGTGCTTGCGATCATGCGCGTGACTAAGCTGGGTCCATCTCGAGCAAACCCCAAAGGAACGCAGATGAACGCCATGCTGAAAAACATCGCCTTCGCGGATATCGAAGCCGATCCGCGCTGGGCCGCCGTCGTCGCCAAAGACGCCGCGGCCGACGGCCGCTTCTACTATTCGGTCAAGACCACCGGCGTGTACTGCCGGCCGTCCTGCGGCGCACGCCTGCCGCGGCCGGAAAACATCGCCTTTCATGCCACGCGCGCCGACGCGGAAAAGGCCGGCTACCGGCCATGCAAGCGCTGCAAACCCGATCAGCCTTCGCTCGCCGAGCAGCACGCGGCGACGATCACGGCGGCCTGCCGCTGGATCGAAGACGCCGACGAAGCGCCGAACCTCGAAACCCTCGCCGCCCAGGCCGGCATGAGTCCCTATCACTTCCATCGCCTATTCAAGGCGATTACCGGGGTCACTCCGAAGGGTTATGCGACGGCGCATCGCGCACGGCGCGTGCGCGACGGCCTCAACCGCGGCGCCAGCGTCACCGAGGCGATCTTCGATGCGGGCTACAACTCGAACGCACGCTTCTACGAGCAGTCGAACGCCCTGCTCGGCATGACGCCGAGCGACTGGCGCCGCGGCGGCAACCATTCCGAGATCCGTTTCGCGATCGGCGAATGCTCGCTCGGCGCGATTCTCGTCGCGCGCAGCGCCAAGGGCATCTGCGCGATCCTGCTCGGCGACGATCCCGACCGGCTCGCGCGCGACCTGCAGGATCAGTTCCCGAACGCATGCCTGGTCGGCGACGACGACGAATTCGCACGGCTGGTCGCGCGCGTCGTCGGCTTCGTCGAAGCACCGCAGAACGGACTCGACCTGCCGCTGGACGTGCGCGGCACGGCGTTCCAGCAGCGCGTCTGGGAGGCGTTGCGCAAGATCCCCGCCGGCACGACCGCGAGCTACAGCGAGATCGCCGAGCGCATCGGCGCGCCGAAAGCCGTGCGCGCCGTGGCGCAGGCTTGCGCCAGCAACAAGATCGCCGTGGCGATTCCCTGCCATCGCGTGGTGCGCAACGACGGCGCGCTGTCGGGCTACCGCTGGGGCGTCGAGCGCAAGCGCACCCTGCTCGAACGCGAGTCGAACGCATGACCTTGCTCGCCTCCGCCGATGTCGAGCCGCCGCGGGACTTGGCCGCACGCGTCGCCGGCCTGGATTGGACGCGCATCGAGGACGACCTCGATGCGCGCGGCAACGCGGTCGTCGAAGGATTGCTGGCGCCGGAGCAATGCGCCGAAGCCGCGGGCATGTACATCGACGAGCGCCGTTTCCGCAGCCGCGTCGTCATGGCGCGCCACGGCTACGGACGCGGCGAGTACCGTTATTTCCGCTACCCGCTGCCGGAAACCGTCGCGGCGTTGCGCGGCGCGTTCTATCCGCGGCTGGCGCCGATCGCCGACCGCTGGAACGCCGCGCTGGACATCGCCACGCGCTATCCGCCGACGCACGCGGAATTCCTCGCGCGCTGCCACGCGGCCGGGCAGACGCGGCCGACGCCGCTGCTGCTGCAGTACGGCGCCGGCGACTACAACTGCCTGCACCAGGATCTCTACGGCGAACACGTGTTTCCGCTGCAGGTCGCGATCCTGCTCTCCGAGCCGCGGCGCGATTTCGAAGGCGGCGAGTTCGTGCTGACCGAGCAGCGCCCGCGCATGCAGTCGCGCCCCGAGGTGGTGCCGCTGCGCCGGGGCGACGCGGTGATCTTCGCCGTGCATCATCGCCCGGTGTCAGGCACCCGCGGGACTTATCGGGTCAATCTGCGCCACGGCGTCAGCCGCGTGCGCAGCGGCCGGCGGCACACGCTCGGCATTATCTTTCACGACGCCAACTGACCGCGGACGCCGTAGTTGCGCTTCGAAGAACTTGAACGCGGGTCACGCCGATCTAAAGAGCGATCAACGCGGATAAGGCAAAAAAAATCGATCTGCTCTATCCGCTCTTGTCGCTTTTCAAATCCGCGCAATCCGCGTTCGATGCTTTTTCGGATCCGCTACCCAGTCAGCAGTGCATTGACCCGGCGTACGTAAGAGGCCGGATCGTCGAGCGGCGCGCCCTCGAGGATCTGCGCCTGTTCGAGCAGCAGCAGGCCGAGGTCGGCGGCGCGGGCCGCGTCGCTCTCGCCTTCGAGACGGCGGACCAACGCGTGCGCCGGATTGATCTCGAGCACGGGCTTCGACTCGGGCACGTCGTGGCCGGCTTGTTTGAGCAGGCGCTGCATCGCCATGCCCATGTCGTGTTCGTCGAGGACGAGGCACGACGGCGAGTCGGTCAGGCGCGCGGACACGCGCACGTCGCGCACGCGCTCGCCGAGCAGTTCCTTGAGCTTGGACACCACGCCTTCGGCGGCCTTCTCCGCTTCCTTGCGTTTCTCCTCGTTCGCGCCGCCGAACTTGCTCAGGTCGAGATCGCCCTTGGCGACGTTGCGCAGCTTCTTGCCCGCGTACTCGGTGAGATAGCTCGACATCCACTCGTCGATGCGGTCGTACATCAGCAGCACTTCGATGCCGTGCGCCTTCAGCGCCTCCAGCTGCGGACTGCCCTTGGCCGCGGCGTAGCCGTCGGCGGTCAGGTAGTAGATCGAATCCTGGTCGGCCTTCATGCGGCCGATGTAGTCGTCGAGCGAGACCGTCTGCGCGGCGCCTTCGCTCTGCGTCGAGGCGAAGCGCAGCAGTTTGGCGATGCGCTCCTTGTTGGCGAAGTCCTCGGCGGCGCCTTCCTTGAAGACGCCGCCGAATTCCTTCCAGAACGTGGCGAACTTCTCGGGCTCGCTCGATGCGAGCTTGTCGAGCAGATCGAGCACGCGTTTGCTGCACGCCGCCTTGAGCTTGTCGAGATTGCGGTTCTGCTGCAGGATCTCGCGGCTGACGTTGAGCGGCAGGTCGTCCGAATCGACCACGCCGCGCACGAAGCGCAGATACGCCGGCAGCAACTGCTCGGCCGCGTCCATGATGAAGACGCGCTTGACGTAGAGCTTCAGTCCCTTGCGGTCGTCGCGGCCGCCGCCGAAGAAGTCGAACGGCGATTTCGACGGAACGTAGAGCAGCGAAGTGAAGTTCTGGTTGCCCTCGACGCGGTTGTGCGTCCACGCGAGCGGATCGTTGAAATCGTGCGAGATGTGCTTGTAGAAATTCTGGTACTCCTCGTCCTTGAGTTCGCTCTTCGGCTTGGTCCAGAGCGCCGAAGCCTGGTTGACGACCTGCCAGTCCTGACTCGAATCGGCTTCGCTCGGCTTGTCGTCCTTCTCCGCCGGCATGCGGATCGGAAAACCGATGTGGTCGGAATAGCGCGCGATCAGGCTGCGCAGCTGCCAGCTCTGCAGGAACTCGTCCTCGTCCGGCTTCAGGTGCAGGGTGACCGAGGTGCCGCGCGCGGCGTCCGCCACGTTTTCCAACGTGTACTCGCCGGTGCCGGCCGACTCCCAGCGCGTGCCCTCGGCGCCGTCGGCGCCGGCCTTGCGCGTGGTCAGGGTCACCTTGTCGGCGACGACGAAGGCGGAATAGAAACCCACGCCGAACTGGCCGATCAGGTTCGCGCCGGCCTTCTGTTCGGCCGACAGCGCTTCGAGATACTTGCGCGTGCCCGAGCTTGCGATCGTACCGATGTTGGCGACGACTTCGTCGCGCGTCATGCCGATGCCGTTGTCGCGGATCGTCAGCGTGCGCGCGTCCTTGTCGACGCTGATGTCGATGCGCAGTTCGCTGTCCCCGCTGAGGAGGTCCGGCTTGCCGATCGCTTCGAAGCGCAGCTTGTCGCAGGCGTCGGACGCATTCGAGATCAGTTCGCGCAGAAAGATCTCCTTGTGCGAATAGAGCGAATGCGTAACCAGGTGCAGGACCTGGGCGACTTCGGCTTCGAACTTGTGGGTTTCAGCGGTTGCGGTCACGGATAGAGCTTCCTTATCAACGAGTTGCGGGACGAATAGGGGCGCCGGTGCGGCTTTTCAAGCAGTTTGTCATCAATCGGGAACATTGCCAAAACATGATGGCGCTCCCGGTCCCAGGACATGCCGCCGTGAGCACCGTCGCCGCCGACCTCGCCCCGCTTGCCGCTTCCCGCCCCGCGCTCGACCACCAGCCCGGCACCCTCACCGCAGCGCTGTTCCTGCTCCTGCTCGCCGGGGGCATCGGCTATACCGCCTGGAGCCTGGTCAACGACATCGGCAGCGCCGGGACGCGGATGACGACGTGGCTGCCGTTCCTGCTGCTCGGCATCGCCCTGCTCATCGCGCTCGGGTTCGAGTTCGTCAACGGTTTCCACGATACGGCCAACGCGGTCGCGACCGTGATCTACACGCACTCGCTGCCGGCCAACTTCGCCGTGGTCTGGTCGGGCATGTTCAATTTTCTCGGCGTGCTGTTTTCCTCGGGCGCGGTCGCCTTCGGCGTGATCTCGCTGCTGCCGGTCGAGTTGATCCTGCAGGTCGGCTCGGGCGCGGGCTTCGCCATGGTGTTCGCCCTGCTCATCGCGGCGATCCTGTGGAATCTCGGCACCTGGTATCTCGGCCTGCCGGCTTCGTCCTCGCATACCCTGATCGGGTCGATCATCGGCGTCGGCGTGGCCAATGCGCTGATGCACGGGCGCGACGGCACGAGCGGCGTCGACTGGTCGCAGGCGGCCAAGATCGGTTGGTCGCTGCTCGTCTCGCCCCTGGTCGGTTTCGTCTGCGCCGCCCTGCTGCTGCTCGCGCTGAAGGCCTTCGTGAAGAACCGCGAGCTGTATCAGGAACCGCACGGCAACACGCCGCCGCCGTGGTGGATCCGCGGCCTGCTCGTGCTCACCTGCACGGGCGTCTCTTTCGCCCACGGCTCGAACGACGGCCAGAAAGGCATGGGCCTGATCATGCTGATCCTGATCGGCACCGTGCCGATGGCGTACGCGCTCAACCGTGCCATGCCGGCCGACCAGATGACGCCGTTCATCGCCATGGCGACGACGACGCAGGCTTCGCTGTCCAAATACGCGACCGGCCCCGCGCCGGACGATTCGCGCAAGACGCTGTCCGAATACGTGCGCACGCGCGCCTGGAACGAACAGGTCGTGCCCGCCCTCGGCGCGATCACGGGCGACATCGCCGGCCAGATCAAGGCCAGCGGCAGCTTCGCCCGGCTGCCCGCCGAAGCCGTCGCCAACGTGCGCAACGATATGTATCTCACCTCGGAAGCGATGCGCTTCCTCGACAAGGACACGCATTCGGCGATCTTCGACACGGACACGAAAAAGAATCTCGCCGCGTTCAAGAAGCAGATCGACGACGCGACCAAGTTCATCCCGCTGTGGGTCAAGGTCGCCGTGGCCATCGCCCTGGGCCTCGGCACGATGATCGGCTGGAAGCGCATCGTCGTGACGATCGGCGAGAAGATCGGCAAGACCCACCTGACCTACGCCCAGGGCGCGAGCGCCGAACTGATCGCGATGAGCACGATCGCCGCGGCCGACATGTACGGCCTGCCCGTATCGACCACCCATGTACTGTCTTCGGGCGTGGCCGGCACGATGGCGGCGAACAAGTCGGGCCTGCAGCTCGCCACCCTGCGCAATCTGGCGATGGCCTGGGTGCTGACCCTGCCTGCGGCGATCCTCCTGTCCGGAGCGCTTTACTGGCTCTTCAGCCGCTTCGTCTGATGCACCGCGATGCGGCGGAGGAACGCCGCCGCACCACTTCGCCGCTTCCCAACAAAAAGTCGACTTGCCGTCGAAGAAGGCGCCGCCCCACGGGTCGAACCAGCCACCGCCGAACTCGGGCACGAACCCGGGCGTGGACGGCGAGGCGCTGGCCCCGCCCTTCGCCCCGCCGGGACCGTAGTGCCCCCAGTCGGGCGGGGTCTGCGCGGGC
>CBJLOV010000023.1:0-32784 GCA_966424745.1 uncultured bacterium | reverse complement strand
AGGCGCCATGCGGACGGCGTGCGCGACCGCCATTCCAGCCTGAGCATCGCGGCGGCGCTGAACGCGTACGGCAGCAGCGCCGCCGCGTTCGAAAGCAGAATCGACGCGGTGAACACGGAGACGAGCGAGCCGGTGAAATTCGCGCCCACGAGCACGGTTGCGAATGCGCTGCCGATCACCAGGCCGATGCGCGGCGTGCCGCGCGCATCGACCTTGGCGAAGTAGGCGGGAAACAAGCCGTCGCGCGCCGCCGCGAACGGCACCTGGCCTTGCACCAGAATCCAACCATTGAGCGCGCCGAGGCAGGAGACGGCCATGGCCACCGACATCGTGACGCCTGCGCCTTCGCCCCACAGCCGCGAAGCGGCATCGGCGAACGGCGCGGTGGACGTGGTCAATTTGTCCAACGGCACCAGGCCGAGCACGATGGTGCAGGCCGCGATCGTCACCAGCGCGGCCAGCGCGACGCCGATGAACGTGGCGCGCGGTATCGTCTTCGCCGCATCGGCGACATGCTCCGCCGGGATCGTCGCGCATTCCATTCCTTGCAGCGCCCAGAGCGCGAGCGCGGCGGTCGTCGTCGTCACCGGCAGCCAGCCCAGTCCGCTCGGATTGAACGGTGTGAACGAGGCGGCGTCGAGTTTGCCCGCTCCGACGGCCACGACGATGAACAGCGGCAGGAGTTTGATGATCGTGATGACGAGCTGGGCGATGCCCGCAGTCCGCACGCCGGCGAGATTGGACAGCGTACCCAGCCACAGCACGAGCAGGGCGCACGCGGTTGCGCGCGCGGGCGTGGCGAGGGCGGGAAAGATCGACGCCACGCTGCCGCCGAAGGCCACGGCGATCGCGGCGACGCCGCACCACACCGAGATCCAGTAGCTCCAGGCCATGATGAAACCGGGAAACTCGCCGAACGCGATGCGCGCATAGGCATACGGACCGCCGGCGACCGGATGGCGCCGGGCGAGATAGGCGAACACGCCCGCCAGCAGCAGCGCGCCTGCCGTGGACAGAATCCAGCCGTAGAGGCTGGCCTGGCCATACGGCGCCAACGAAGCCGGCAGAAGGAAGACGCCCGAGCCGATCATGTTGCCGACGACGAGCGCGGTCGCGGACCACAGGCCGAGCGCGCGGCTCGATCCGGCCGCGCGCGCGGGCCGTTCTTCCACGGCGTTGGGATCGGGGCACGAAGGCACGGCGCGGAAGGTCTTCGGCGTCGGAACGGTATTCACTGCGCTTCGTTCTCCCCCGGCATCGTTGGCATCAAAACGGACGGTCTCTGCAGACCGGCCGAGCATTTCGTTCGACGAAAAAACGAGGTTCCGGCGCGACGGTCGAACGCGATTCGAGCGGCGTTCTTTCGCGGCACGTCCCGGATTGCGTCGGCAATACGCGCCTCGGAGCTAGTGAAGAAGGTTGGCACGCACGCGGAATGCACGCACCCTGCAAAGCGCCGGTTGCGCCCGCACTTTGAACGATTGCGCCGGCAATTTACCGGGCCGCAACGAAGCGCCGCCGAAAGACCTACACTTCCGCGCTGCCGGAGCGGCTGGCCGCGCGCGCTCCCACGAAAAGAGGACCCCATGCTTCGATCCTGGCTCGCAACGCTGATGATCACCCTGGCGACGGTTTCGGCAGCGACCGCGGCGCCGGCCGATACGGCAGGCCCGCATCCGGCGCCGGCGCGCGGCGCGGCCCTGCTGGGACAGCGCGAGCCGATGAGCTTCGGCGTGTTCTACTACCCGACGCAATGGCCGCGCGATCAATGGCAGCGCGATTTCGCGGGCATGGCCAAGCTCGGTTTCGATTTTGCCCACATGGCCGAGTTCGACTGGAGCTACCTGGAACCGGAAGAAGGCCGCTTCGACTTCGACTGGCTCGATCATGCGATCGATCTCGCGAGCAGGGCAGGGCTGCGTGTCGTGCTCGGCACGCCTTCCGCCGCGCCGCCGAGCTGGATGGACGAGAAGTATCCGCAGGTCTATCGCGTCGACGAACGCGGCCAGCGCCACGAACACGGCATCCGCGCGGAAGTGTCGTTGAGCAATCCCCAATACCTGGAGTTCGTCGCCAGGCTCGTGTCGGCGATGGCTCGGCGCTACGGTGGCGATGCGCGCGTATGGGGCTGGCAGGTGGACAACGAACCCGGTACGTTCCGCGACTACAGCGACAGCGCCCGCGCCGCGTTCCAGGGCTGGCTGCAGAAAAAGTACGCCACCGTCGATGCGATGAATACGGCGTGGGCCGGCTCGTTCTGGAGCACGCGCTACGCCAGCTTCAAGCAGGTGCACATTCCCAACGCCACGCTCGCCGCCGAAGACAAGCTGAGCCCGCATGCGCTGCTCGATTTTGCACGCTTCCAGGCGGATACCACGGCGCAGTTCCTCGATGCGCAGGCGGCGATCATCAAGAAATACGCGCGGCCCGGGCAATGGGTGACGACGAACTACACCAACGTCACCGAGGCCACCGATCCGCGCCGCAGCCACGCTCTGGATTTCCCCACGTTCACGCTGTATCCGGTTGCGGGCGCGAATATTCTCGGCGGCGACAGCTATGCGATCGGCAAGCCGGCGAATCTGATGGAGGCCGCCGCGTATTTCCGCTCCATCGGCGGTACGTTCGGCGTGATGGAGCTGCAGCCGGGCCAGGTGAACTGGGGCGAGATCAATCCGCAACCGATGCCCGGCGCGGTCGGCATGTGGATGTGGCATGCGTTCGCCTCGGGCGCCTCTCTGCTCGGCACCTATCGCTATCGCCATCCGCTGCGCGGCAGCGAGATGTATCACGAAGGCATCGTCGGCAGCGACGGCGTGACCCTGTCCCGCAGCGGCCGCGAGTTCGTCGACACCCTGCATCAGATCAAGGCCCTCGAAGCGCAACTCGACGCCAAGGCGCCGTTGCCGAAACCGTTGAGTGCGCGCTACACCGCCTACCTGTGGAGCCACGACGTGTTCTGGGATCTGGAGATCCAGCCGCAGACCACGTTGTGGAACAGTTGGGCGTACCGCAACGTCTACACGCAAGCGGTGAAGAGCACCGGCGCGCCGATGGATTTCATCGCGGAGGACGACGATTTCAGCCGCTATCCGTTCCTCATCGCGCCGGCTTATCAAATGGTCAGCCGGTCTTTGGCGGAAAAATGGCGGCGCTACGCGGAGCAGGGCGGTCATCTGATCCTGACCAGCCGCAGCGGCCAGAAGAACGAGCTGGGGCATTTCCATGAAGGGCCGTGGGCGCAGCCGATCCTCGATCTGATCGGCGCCGACGTCGAAGGTTTCGACATGTTGCCGCCCAGCGCTTCGAGCGAAGTGCGGGCGAACGGCAAGACGCATGTCTGGCATCGCTGGGCCGACATCCTCGCACCGCGTCCCGGCACCTCGGTGCTGGCGGCCTATGCCGATCACTACTACGCCGGCAAGGCGGCCGCCACCACGCACGGACTCGGCAAGGGCAGCGTCACGATGATCGGCGTGTCGACCGACGACGGCGAGCTCGAACGCGAGATCGTGCGCGACGTCTATCGGCGTGCCGGCGTGGCGATCGAAGATCTGCCCAAGGGGACGTTCGTCGACTGGCGCGGCGGCTTCTATTTCATGGTGAACTACAACCCGCAGCCGTTCTCGCCCGCGCTCGCAGCGACGGCGCGGGTCGTGCACGGCCGCTCCCCGCTCGCGCCGGCGCAGGCGTTGGTCTGGAAAGACGCGAAACCCTGAATCGCCGTCCATCTCGACGATGTCGCCGTATCCCGGCGCGATCTGCGCGGACCGGCGCACCGCGCCGCCAAGGCCGCGCCGTCGATGCCGGTACGGCGATGGCTGTCACGGTCATGCGCCATGGGCGGATGCGGTCATGGCGGGCGCGGGCGGAATTCCGAGGCTCGCGCCGAATCGGCGGCGCTGCGCGGGAATACGCTGCCCGATGGCTGCGGTGCCGTTGCCGTCAGGGCCTGAAACCCTCGATCCCGTCCTGTTCGTTTTTGCGTTGCGACGAGCCCTTGGCCCTCGGCTTCCCTTTTGCGCGGGCGCGCCTCGACGGCTTGCGCCGCGGCGTTCGCGGCATCGCCGTGGCCAGAATTTTCCTCACCCGTCTGCGCAGCGGGGACGGACGGAAAGCGAACACCGCAAGCCCCGGTCCGAGTGCGCCGCGTCAGCGCGGCTCGATGGTGAAGGCGCCCACGTCTATGCCGAGATCGATGCCTTCTCCCGATCCCGCCAGAGCCAGCGACACGGTGCCCTTGGTCAGAACCTGCGCCGTGCCGGACTTCACTGCGCCGGCGTGCACTTCGCCGCGGGCGTAGCTGCCGAACACGTCGTTGATCGTGCGCACGTCGGTGAATTTGCCGGTGCCGTTGTCGACGCGCGATTTGCCGGCGGTGAGGCCGACGCCCTTTGCCGAGATCTTCACCGAGGCGCTCTGGCCGTTGTCGCAGGAAATGACGCCGGTTCCGTTGGCGCTCTGCAGGATGGCCGACCATCCCGAAAGGGTGAAGCGCAGTTTGCAGTCGACGTCCGCACCGGCCGCGTACGCGGCCGAACCGGCGCTCAACGCGGCGAACAACATCCCCGCTCCGAAGATTTTTCCGATCGAATGTCGCATGGCTGTCTCCTGAAAAAAAAGTCGCTCTCGCAGTCGATATCTCCGCAGCGGATGGCGAAGGGTCTGCGGCATCTTCCTACACAGCAATGAGCGTGCCGCGGCTGCGGATTGCATAAACGGAATCGAAATCGCGACGACCGGACGCGCGCACGGCCGCTCGCCAAGTTCGATGAAGAAGGCGCGCAACGCGGCGCACAGGCTTGCATTGCGCAAAGCGTCGTGCAGTTTGCAATGGCGGTCCGTCCTTCGAGTGCAGATTGCACGTTCCCCCGCGCCTTGCCGATTTTCGTCTTGAAACCCCACGCATCCGTGCCATGTTGATACGTTGAGCCGTTTGCGAACCATTCCGGCGCCGCGTTGCGCGGCGCATTGCTCCCACTACCCGCTATCAAGGAGTAAGCGTATGCAATCGCAACGCTATGCACTGCGTTTCCCGGCCGGGGACTTGACCCGCCTTGCACAGGACCAGGCGTATTTCCTGCTCGACGAAGACGGCCGCACCGATCGCATCCGCCTGCACGACTATGCGGCGATTTATTCCCACCCCGGTCTCTACGAACAGCTGTTTTACGACCGGCTCAAGTGTTCCTCGCCGATCGTGGTCACGCGTCTGCTCGGCGGTGCGGTGAGCACCACGGGCGGGCATCCCTCGCTGCTGCGCGTGTTCGACGTCGGCGCCGGCAACGGCATGGTCGGCGAACAGCTCGCCAAGCACAGCGTCGCGCGCATCGTCGGCAGCGACATCATCGACGAAGCGGCCGTGGCGACCGATCGCGACCGGCCCGGCGTCTACGATGCCTACTACGTATTCGACCTGACCGATCTGCCGGAGAAGACCCGCGACGAACTCGCCGCGTGGCATTTCAACGCGATGACCTGCGTCGCCGCGCTCGGTTTCGGCGACATGCCGCCGCGCGCGTTCGCGAGCGCCTGGAACCTGATCGCCGAAGAAGGCTGGATCGCCTTCAACATCAAGGAGACCTTCCTCGAACGGCACGACGCGAGCGGCTTCTCCGCGCTGATCCAGCGCCTGATCCTCGACGAATATCTCAAGCTCCATCATCTCGAACGCTATCACCATCGGCTTTCGCTCGAAGGCCGGCCTCTGCACTACTACGCCGTCGTCGCGCGCAAGCTGCGCGATATAGACGAAGCCTGTCTCGAAGGCCTGTAGGCGCAGGCGCCATGGGCGCGCGACAGGCCGGCGAGCGCCGCTCCGGTTTCGCGGTGGAGAACGTGAGCAAGCGGTTCGGCGCGGTGCGCGCGCTCGACGGCGTCAGCCTTGCTTTCGAGCCGGGCAGTACCACCGCGCTGATCGGCAGCAGCGGCTCGGGCAAGTCGACCCTGCTGCGCATGCTGATCGGCCTGGAACGGCCCGATGCCGGCCGCGTGTCGGTCGACGACGTCGAGTTGCGCGGCGACGCCGTTCTGCCGTTGCGCCGCCGCGTCGGCTACGTGATCCAGGACGGCGGCCTGTTTCCGCATCTGACCGCGCTCGGCAACGTCGGTCTGCTGCCGCGCTTCCTCGGCTGGCCGCGCGCGCGCATCGACGCGCGCGCACGCGAACTCGCCGATCTGGCCTACCTGCCGCAGGCAACGCTCGTCCGCTACCCGGCCGAGCTGTCCGGCGGTCAGCGCCAGCGCGTCGCCCTGATCCGCGCGCTCATGCTCGATCCGCATGCGCTCCTGCTCGACGAGCCGCTCGGCGCGCTCGACCCGATCGTCCGCTACGAATTGCAGGGCGAGCTGAAATCGATCTTCGCCGAGCTCGACAAAACCGTCGTCCTGGTGACGCACGACGTCGCCGAAGCGGCATTCTTCGCTCGACGTCTGGTTCTCATGCGGCGCGGCGCGGTCGTGCAGGACGGCAGCTACGCCAACCTGCGCGAACACCCGGCGGACGATTTCGTCGGCGAATTCCTGCGCGCCCAGCGGCCGATCGTGGAGGAGACGCCGTGACCGCCGTGGGGCGCCGGCTCGCCTGGCTGGCGCTCGGTGCGAGCGTCGCGGCGCAGGCCGCCGCGCCGGTCCGCATCGGCTCGAAGAATTTCACCGAGTCGGTCGTGCTCGGCGAGATCGCGCGCGTCGAGATGCGCGAAGCCGGCGTCGACGCCCGGCACCAGCGCGAAATCGGCGGCACGCGCATCCTCTGGCGCGCGCTCGAACAAGGCGAGATCGACGTCTACCCGGAATATCTCGGCACGATCACGCACGAACTGCTGCGCGAGCTTCCCGCCGACGCCGGTATCGACCAGCTGCGTCCCGCGCTCGCCGCGCACGGCATCGGCATCACGCCTTCGCTCGGTTTCAGCAACTCCTACGCGCTCGGCATGCGCGGCGACAAGGCGCGCGAGCTGGGCGCGGCGCGCATCTCCGATCTCGACGCCCATGCCGAGCTGCGCGTCGGCGTGACCGACGAGTTCCTGCAACGCGAAGACGGCTGGCCCGGTCTGGTTCAACGTTATGCGCTGCCGCAGAAGGACGTGCGCACGCTCGATCACGATCTCGCCTATCGCGCGCTTGCCGACGGCGCCATCGACGTGATGAGTCTGTTCAGCACGGATGCGGAGATCGCCTATTACCGCCTCGCGGTGCTCGACGACGATCGACGTTACTTTCCACGCTACGATGCGGTATTCCTGTATCGGCTCGACCTCGCCCAACGCGGACCCGGTGCCGTCGCCGCGCTGGAGAAGCTCGCAGGCCGCATCGATGTCGACACGATGCGCCGGCTCAACGCCCAGGTCAAACTCGAGCACCGCGACGAAGCCGAGGCGGCAGCGGGATTTCTCGGCGCCGCCGCCGACTCCGCGAGCCGCGCCTGGCTCGCCCGCCTCGCCGCCGATACCCTCGCGCATCTGCGCCTCGTCGCGATCTCGCTCGGCCTGGCCCTGGTCTTCGCCGTGCCCCTGGGCATCTTCGCCGCACGCCTGAAACGCCTGGGGCAGATCGTGATCGGCGCGACCGGCATTCTGCAAACGGTGCCGTCGCTGGCGATGTTCGTCTTCATGATCCCGCTGTTCGGCATCGGCGCGGCGCCGGCGATCGCCGCGCTGTTTCTCTACAGCCTGCTGCCGATCGTGCGCAACACGCACGCGGGCCTGACCGGCATTGCACCAAATCTGATCGAATCGGCCGCCGCGCTCGGCCTGCCGCCGCGGGTGCGCCTCGTGCGCGTCGAGTTGCCGCTCGCCTTGCGCTCGATCCTGGCCGGGGTCAAGACCGCGGCGATCATCAATGTCGGCACCGCGACGCTCGGCGCGCTGATCGGCGCGGGCGGCTACGGCCAGCCGATCCTGACCGGCATCCGCCTCGACGACATCGGCCTGATTCTGCAAGGCGCGGTGCCGGCCGCATTGATGGCGCTGGCGGTGCAGGCCCTGTTCGAAGGGCTCGAACGTTTGCTGACGCCGCGCGGCCTGCGCTTGCAAGCGCGGGTCTGAGCGGCGCGGCGGCGGCGGTGAAGCCCCTGCCGCTGCGCTTCCTGCGCGGCCGTTCGAACCGTGCGGCCGATCCGCTCGTCGCGTCGGGCGCGGAAGAGGCCCGATCCGTGCATGCATACGCTCGACCGGGCCGATGGATTAACCCGGAGGCAACAATGCCTTCACTTTCTGATAACCGTTTGCATGATCCAATACACGACTGCTTCTTCCGGCGTTTCCGTCAGATCGCATGTCGAACGGAACACACCACTACGCCGCGATTCAACCGGACCGCATGCGGCCGATCGGAGCGGCGAACGTCGGCGCGGCTCGATCGCCGCCGCCGCCGCGGCAGTCGGGGGATTCGACCGGCGCGGCATCGGGCATGCCGGGGTCGAATGGCTCGCGCGCCCGGCAGCGGAGGCGGCTCCGTGAAGCATAGCCCCGCTCGCGCAAGCTTGGTCGCGTCGCTCGCCGCCTACTGGCATCACTATCGCAAAACGCTTTGTCAGCGCCGTGTCGTGATCACCGGCATGGGGGCGATCACGCCGCTGGGCATGACGGCGGCTTCGACGTGGCGGCGCATGTGCACGGGCCAGTCGGCGATTGCGCCGGTGCGCACGATCCCGAGCGATCAGCTGGTTTGCAAAGTTGCCGCCGAAGTGGTCGACTTCGATCCGGCGCAGCATTTCGGCCGCGAACATCTGGCGATGCTCGATCGCGTTTCGCAGCTGGCTCTCGTCGCCGCGCGCGAAGCGGTCATGCAGTCGCGCCTCGACTTCCGCATCCACGGGCGCGGTCATCGCACCGCCTGCATCGTCGGCTGCGGCGTCGGCGGCGAGCACACGAACGACGATCAGGCCAAGCGGTACTACGGCGAGCACAATCCGCGCGTGCACCCGCTGAGCATCGTGCGCATCATGGCGAATGCGCCTGCCTGCCACATCGCCATCGAGTTCGGTCTGACCGGGCCGACATTCGCGATCACGAGCGCGTGCGCTTCGGCGAACCAGGCGATGAGCATCGCTTTCGAACTGGTTCGCAGCGGCCGCGCCGATTTCGCGGTCACCGGCGGCGCCGAAGCCTGCATCACCGCGCCGATGATGAAGGCCTGGGAAGCGATGCGCGTCACCGCCGACGACACCTGCCGCCCGTTCTCGCGCCAACGTCACGGCATGGTGCTCGGCGAGGGGGCCGCCGTCTTCGTTCTGGAGGACTATGCCCATGCGGTCCGCCGCGGCGCCACGATCCTTGCCGAATTCGCCGGCGCCGGTTCGACGACCGACGCGGTCGACATGGTGTCGCCGTCCGAGGTGACCGTCGCCCGCGCCATGCGCCATGCGTTGGCCGACGCCGGGCTCAGGGCCGCCGACGTGGACTATATCAACGCCCACGGCACGGGCACGCGGACGAACGATGCGCTCGAAACTCGCGCGATCCATCACGTGTTCGGCCGCCGTGCCGGCGATCTCTGCATTTCCTCGACCAAGTCCGTGCACGGTCATGCGCTCGGCGCGGCCGGTGCGATCGAACTGATCGCGGTGATCGGCGCGCTGCGCGAGAGCGTCGTGCCGCCTACCGCCAATTTTCTCGATCGCGATCCGGATTGCGATCTGGACTATGTTCCGAACCGTCCGCGCCTGCGCAAGGTTCGCGCGGCGCTGAGCAATTCTTTTGCGTTCGGCGGCCTCAATTCGGTCGTCGCGCTGCGACAGGCCGCCTGATCGGCGTGTTCGCGACTGCGCAGCGACGTGTTATCGTCGCGACGGTCGGTGAAAGGCCATCGAAGCACGGCGACGTGCATCCTACGGCCGGCACCAGTGTGCGCCGGCGGCAACCACGAGGGGAGGGCTGTATGAGATCGATCCTGACCACTTTGCCTGCACAACCAGCCAAACAGGTTGCCGCACCTCCGCCGCAGCGGCTTGCCCAGTCCGGACGCAGGGACATCCTTCGCCTCAAGCCCGTGCCTGCGGCCGCCGATCCCGCGCCGCCCGCGATCGCTGCACTGCAGGGAAGGTTTCCGCAGGCATTCCCGCCCAATCCCTTGCCCAAGGTGCCTTTGAAGATCGGCATCTTCGACGATTTGCTCGCCCACGCAGAAGAACTTGCGCTGGGCGAACGCGAGTTGCGTGCCGCGCTGAAAGCCTGGTGCGCGAGCAGCCAATACCGCAAATGCCTGCTGCCGGGTGCGCCGAGACGAGATCTCGCCGGCGCGCCTGCGGGCCTGGTACAGCCCTGGGAAACCAAGCCGCGGCCGAAGCCGAAGAAAGAGGACGGCGGAAAGTAAAATCGATCGGGCCGCGATGGAGTTGGAACGGGTCGCGAGTCCGCGTCCGATCCGGACGAGGTTTTTCTTCGGGCCGAAGCCCGCGGCAGCCACCCAGGACGGCGTCCGCGCTCAATCGATTCCGACGTGCGCGGACTTCGTCCTCCGCCGCGGCCGCGGCGGCGAGGTGGTTTCGATCAGCCAGCGCACCACCGCCTGCAGTGCGTCGCGGCGGCTCGCTCCCCGGGCCTGCGCCGCCTCATAGACGCTCAGTTGTGCGTGCGCGCTGGTGCCGCGCGCCAGGATCGTGCGCAGGGTTTGCAGCGCGCGGTGCGGGTCGAGGGCTTTCGCATCGGGCGAAATCAAATCGAGTGCGTTGTCGACCAGTTCGGCAACCGGCGCGGTCCGCTCCTCCGCCTCGTCGACGAACTCGGCGTGGATGCCGTAGCGCCCGGCGCGCCAGCGATTTTCCTCGATCAGTCTCCGCGTCGCGGTGCTGCGCGTCGCGCCGAGCGAGGGCAAACGCATATGCGCAGCGACGAGACAGCGGAACAGGACCGCAAGCGCAATCGCATCCTCGACCCGCGTGCAGCTGTCGGCGATGCGCAGTTCGATCGTCGGGAACCGCGGCGACGGACGGATTGCCCACCACAATTCGCCGCCGTCCTCGATACTGCCGGCGCGCCGGAGGATGGCGACGAAGCGGGCGTAGTCGGTTTCGCTTTCGAAAAAATCCGGAATCCCCGCCCGCGGCCACTCGGCATAGGCGGACTGGCGGTAAGCGTAGAGTCCGGTGCGTTGCAGATTCCAGAACGGCGACGAGGTGGACAACGCGAGAAACAACGGAAGCCAGGGCATCAGGCGATTCATCAACTGCACCCGGTCGTGCGACGGGGCGGCGACGTGGACATGCAGTCCGCACAGAAGATCGCGCGCGCCGATGATCTGGTATTCCTCCGCGATGCGGCGATAGCGCGGCCTCTCGGTCGGCGCCTGCTGTTGCCAGCGCGCCAGCGGATGCGAACCGCAGGCGATGATGCCAAATTCCTTCGCCCGCGCGATCTCGGTCACTTGCGCACGCAGTTCGGTCATCGTTTCCAACGCGGTTTTCGAATCCGTGAAGATCGGCGAAACCAGTTCGACCTGGGACTGCAGCATCTCGAATTTCACCGCCGGCCCCAGGCGCCGCTGGCATGTTCTGACGAAGGCTTTCGGAACGCGGCTCGGAGCCCGCCCCGTGCGCAGGTCAACGAGAAAAAATTCCTCTTCGACGCCGAAGGTGAGCGATTCGGCGGGAATCGATTCCGCGGCCGGGCGGATTGGTCGGACCGTCATCGACTGTGGACTTTGGCGGCGAGGTTCGGGCGCAGGGCTTTGGCGATGGCCGCGAAGGCGCCGTCGGTCCCGCACAGCAGGATCAACCCTTCGTCGAGAAAATTGATCCGTTCGTGGAGTTGGCCGTGCCCTTCCGCGAAGGCGAGCAGAAAAGCATCGAACAATGCGGGATTGGAGCGGATGCGATGCGCCAGATCGGGATGATCGTGCTGGCGCAGCCAGTCGATGAATTCGACCAGATCGATTTGGGTCTGGCCGTCGCGCAGCGCCAGAAAGTCGGCAAGCAGACCGACCGCGGCGACCACGATCCCTGCCGGAGTCGCGTCTTCCGCGCCAAGCCTGTTTTCTTCCCGAGCGGCGTGCGTGTGCATCACAGCTCCTCGCCGTTTATCAGCCCGTACTCCTTGCGCTTTCGATAAAGCGTGGAGACGTCGATGCCCAGGGTCTGCGCGGCGACCTCGTAGGAGGCGCTGCTCGCCGTGATGTTGAGGATGTGCGCACGGGCCAGCTCGGCCAGGCTGATCGGATCTCCGACACGCGCGCACCGGCGGTGTTCGATGCCGCCGGGTATCGACAGTCCGTCGATGTCGATGCGCTCCTCGTTGCCGAGAATGACCGCGCGTTCGATGACGTTCTGCAGTTCGCGGATATTGCCCGGCCATGCATAGCGCAGCAGGGCCTCGGTCGCCTCTTCGGTGAAGGCACGGGCCGGCCTGCGGTAGTTTTCGGCATAGCGAAGCAGGAAGCGCTGTGCGAGCACCGGGACATCTTCCACCCGCTCGCGCAGCGGCGGCAGGCGTACGGTGATGACGTCGAGGCGGTAGAGCAAGTCTTCGCGGAAGCGGCCCTGCTTCACCAGTTCGCCGAGGTCGTGGTTGGTCGCGGTGACGATGCGCACGTCGGCGCGGCGCGTGACCGGATCGCCGATGCTTTCGTACTCGCGGTGCTCGACGAAGCGCAGCAGCTTGGGCTGCAGGTCGAGCGGGACGTCGCCGATCTCGTCGAGGAACAAGGTGCCGCCGTCCGCTTCGTCGACGCGGCCGCGTTTGTTTTCGGTCGCTCCGGTGAAAGCGCCGCGCCTGTGCCCGAACAATTCGCTTTCGAGCAGTTCGGAGGACAGCGAAGGGCAGTTCACCGTCACGAAATTGCGCGCAGCGCGCGGGCTGTAGTGATGGATCGTCCGCGCCGCCGTGCCTTTGCCGACGCCGCTCTCGCCGAGGAGCAGGACGGTTGCGTCCGTGTCGGCGACCTGGCGCAGGGTCTGCAGGACGCGCTTCATCGCCGGGCATTCGCTGTCCATGTCTTCTGCATCGACGATGCCGTCGTCCGGTTCGAGCGCTTCCAGGCGATCTTCGAGGCGGCGCGCGCGGATCTGTTTTTCCGCGGCCAGACACAACTGCCGCGGCGAGCAGGGTTGGACGAGGTAGTCTGCCGCGCCGTTTTGCGCCGCTTCGAGCGCGGCCTCGATGTCGTCCTCCGCGGCGACGACGACGAGGCGCATCCACGGGGCGGCGTGATGCAGGGTCGACAAGACGTCTTCCGCTGCGCGGCCCGCCGACGGCAGCGCGAGGAAGCACAAATCGCATACGTTGCTGGGCAGCAGCGCCTGGCCCTGTTCGGCATTTTCGGCGCTGACGACCCTGTGACCTGCTGCTTCCAGATGCGCGCCGAACCGCGAGAGGTTGGTGCGGTCACCGTCGATCAGCAGGATACGTGCAGTGTCCCGAGTCTGACCAGACATCTCCATATTCCTTTGGGCTACGCGGCACCCGCAGGCGCCGACTGGCGGATTTGGAGTTTTATCGTCGAGCCCGGATTGTCGCAAACGCCGCGTGAAAAAAATGGAAACACCCGTTCTTCGATCGCGATGAATTGCAGCGGAGTCCAACCATCGACGCTTACCTTGCCGAAGGCATCGGCATATCCGGACTCGTTACGGTCCTGCTTTCCCATCGGTCGAGAAGCTGGATCGAAAGACGTCGACACGGGGAACACGGAGAACAGCCCAGTCTGCGCGATTTTTCTTCGCGGCTTTTCTCCGTGTCCTCCGTGGTTCAATCTTCAGTCTGGTTGTGTTTGCCGGAAAATCGCATGTTCCGGATACGGTCGGTCTCGGCGGATCGAGTCGCGCCGGCGGCGACGCGTGCGCACGGCTATTGCCTCGACTTCAGTGCGGTGGAATTCACCTCGTGAACGCCCCTGACCGACTTCGCCGCGGCGACGGCTTTCTGCACTTGATCCTGGTCGTCGAGCAATCCGGACAGGCTGACTGTACCGTTGTGGGTCGCGACTTCGATCTTGGCCGCGGAAATGTCCTTCGTCGCGGTCAGTTCGGCCTTCACCTTGCCGGTAATGATCGCGTCGGTGCCGGGCTGCTTGGATTCGGTGTCGGCGGACGTCGCCGGCGGGCTTTCCGTTTGCGCCGCGGCGACGCTGGCGAGGCCCGCGGAGAGCCCGAGCGAGACGCAGGCCAGTGCGACACGGAACCGATTTGTCGACGGCTTCTTCATAGAACCTCCTCGTTGATGGTCGATGAGCATGATTTCGATCGGGCCGACGATCGGCGCGATACCCCTTGCGAAACAATTCTTGTGCCAAGGATGCGCAGCGCCCCGCGCATGCCGTCGGCGGCGAGGCCGGGCGGACGGGCCGTGCGAATTGCACGTCCCCGCCTCAGGCACAGTGCAGATTGAAACGGCCAGGGTCGATCGGCGGCGCCGCTCGCGCCGCTGCGGATGCATGCTCGGGGATGGCACGAATTTGGAATTGCATGAATCACCTGTCCGCGGCGGCAGGCCCTATTCACGGCAATTGTCGAGGAGCGAACGATGGACATCGTCACGTTGAACGAAATGATCGAGGTGCTGGAAGACGGCTGCAAGTTCTATACGGAAGCTGCGGAAAAAGTCAGGCGCCCCGATCTCAAACCGCTGTTCCGCCAACTGGCAGGAACGAAAGAAGCGATCGCCAACGACCTGAAGGCGCTTGCGGTTCACGAACAGCAGAGTCCGGTCCAGCACGGCAGCCTGGCGGGCATGCTGCACATTCTCTATGCCGAGGTCCGGGCAAAACTGAGTTCGGACAAGGACTACACGTATATCGCCGCGCTCGAGGAGAGCGAGGACCGCATCCTCCACGTGTTCGGCAATGCCGTCGTCAATTCCGACGATCCGAAGGTGCGCGACATCGCACAGAAACATCTTGCCGCGCTGACCAAGGGACACGCGCAGATGAGCAGTCTCAAGCACGGGCGGGCTGCCTAGCGGTCGGTTCCGTCCGGTCGTTCCGGCGTCTTTCCCCGCGATGCGGCGTGTTTCGCGTCGCCTTGTACCCGCCGCGGCTCGTCTGCGCGCCCCGTCTCGCGGCGAAATCCGCGGCACTCCGCGCGCAGTTCTTCGTGCGGGGCTCCGGCTTCGGACGCGTAGCGATGGACGTGGAACACGGTTGAATGCGAGTGCCGCCGTCGGCGATGAAACCGGCGCGGCTGTACGTCTTCCGGCGTGAAAGGAGCGATCATGCGAAGCGAGTCGTGGTTCACTCGTTGGGATCGCCGTGCGGCGCGCGAGAGCGGCCGCCCCGCGGCGTCGTTGCTGGCGTTCGCGATCGTGCTGACCTGGCTGGCCACGGGGCCGTTCTTCCACTACAGCGACACATGGCAGCTCGTCATCAACACCGGCACGAGCGTCATCACGTTCGTGATGGTGTTTCTGATCCAGGGCTCGCAGAACAGGGACTCCGAAGCATTGCAGATCAAGATCGACGAGTTGATCCGCGCGATCGAGCACGCCGACAACGCGCTGCTCAATCTCGAAGAACTCGAAGAGGATGAACTCGACCGCATCCGCGGGCGCTACAGCAGACTGGCAAAGGAGGCGCGAAAGCTCAGGAGGGCCAAGCCGGAGGAGCGTTGAGGAGGACGGCGGGACACATGGCTTCCGCTTCGAGGTGCGTTTATCGCCGCGCTACGGATTGGGCGGATCCGGCCGCTCGACACGCGCGATTTCGCTCAGCCGCAGCTCGATCGTCCACGGCGGCGCTTCGGGATCGTCGAGCCGAACGAGAGCATTGATGCCTTCGCGGCCGCGGCGGTCGAGAAATTGCTGGGCGGCGGGGCGCTCCACGGCGGTTCCGACCTAGGTCCTGCCGTCGCGCATTGTGACGCGGATTCGGGCCAGGCCCGGCAGGGCGGCGATGAGATCGAGGATGCGTTCCACGTCGGCGGGGCGGGTGAGTACGCTTTCGGGGCGGTTGTTCATGGGTGTGCGGAGGAGAAACGGAATTCGCGCAGCCGCGATCCGCGCGGCGTGCAGCCTCGTCGTTCGGGCAGATTCATTTGCGTGCCGAGCGCACGCCCGTCGCCTGCGCCATTCGGGCTTTCGCTATCGCGGCGAGCGCGGCGATAACCAAGTACGCCAGCACGAGCAGCGCCAGAACCAGTACCGCGGCTATCTGGAAAGCATGGATCAGCATGTGAATTCCTCTTCGACGGTTTTGTCGCGGGCACGGCAAGATCGTTGCGCGCAGCGGAGCGCTTTGGGGGCGGGAGAATCGTGGGATTTGCACGGTGGGCGAATGCCCATCGTGCAGCTTGCTCATTGCCTTCAACGTTTCGCGGCCGGGAAAACGACAAAGCCGTGGAACGGTGATGTCTGACCCACGGGCGCGGAAACGGTTCCCCGCGGCGGATCGCTTCTTCGATTCGCAAGGACTGGCATCTCGATTGCAGCGCGCAGAGCGTCGTTTCCTCATTGCCAGGAGATCTATCGTGATAGTCGATCAGGCCATCAAGAAATGCGCCCACGAACCTTGTGCTTGCGGCGTGGAGCCCGGCACGACCTACTGCAGTGCCTACTGCGAAGCAGCGGCTTCCGCGCCTCCGGCACACGGAAAAGCCGAGAGCTGCGCCTGCGGCCACCCGGCCTGTTCGGGCGTAGCGCAGGGCAAGAAACAGCCGCAGTCTGCGCAAAGCGTTTAGATCTCCACTCGATCGAGAAGGAGTGTGCCCCATGCAATCCATGAAACCCGCAATAGTCGCTCTGGCCGCGGCGCTGGCCCTGCAGGGTTGCGCCAAACAAGGCGAGGACCCCGCCAAGGTCAAGGCCGATGTCGCCAAGGCCCAGGCCGAGGGCAACGAAAAGATCGCCGCCGCCCAAGAAGTGCTCGAGCGCGCCAGGAGCGTGGCGAATGCGGCGCCGGTGAATCCCGATGACGCCGGCGCCACGACCGGAACGCCGCCCGCGAGCGTGGATGCGCCCGGCACCACGATGGTCGCCATCGATCCCGCCAAACGCCTGGCCGACGCCCAGTCCGAGGTGGAGAAAGCGAAGGCGGAACAGATCTACAACGTTTCGCTCGCGCGCTGCGAAGACCGGGTCGGCGATGCGAACAAGGCCTGCCGCGATCTGGCAAAGTCGATCTACGACTCCGCCGTCGATGCGGCCAAGTCGAAGGCGCAGACGCCGCCGCCGAAAGCCAAGGGCGATTCCTGACCGGCTCCCGTTTTGTTGAGAACTGCCGGATCCGCGGCGGGCGATTTTCCCCGGAGAAGCTAACGAGACCGAGGGAGCCGCGAAGACCGCGAAGAAGAGCCACGAAGAAAAAATAGATCTTGCTCTTCTTGGTCGTCTTCGCGTCTCTTCGCCTTCTTCGTGTCGACGCTTTTGATCTCGCGTCTCAGGAAACCGGGTTCCTGCGCGTTCTTGCTGTTTGATGCGCTGCTGCGAGGCGTAGAGCGTGCGCGCCTTTTGCCCGAGCCGCCGCGCGGACGGCAACCGAGCATTTCTTCGCCGTCCGTTTGCGCGCCGCGCTTCGCGCCCGCGCTGCCGGCGACCCGCTCGACGCGCCGCGTTTCATTGACACAGGCAGCGTGCGCGCGCCACGCAGACGACATCGGCATTGGCGTCCTGGCGCGCCACACCCTCGGCGCACTGCGCTTGCTGACCGGCCGGGCAGGTAATGGAGCAGCCGGCGCAGGCGCCGTTGCCCTGGGCGCTGCAGGTTGTGGGCGATTCCTGCCGCAGGGTCGCGGCGGGCGCGTTCACGGAGCAGCCGCAGACTGCATGGTGATCATCGCCGATGCGACGCCAGGTTCCCGCCCAGCCGCGGGTGCCGCATACCGAAGGGCAGATCGTGCGCGCTTCGCCGTCGCTTCGTACCGATCCCGCTTCCACTTCGACCACGTTGGGATCGACAGCGGCATAGCGTTCCCGATGATCCACGGGAGCGCAGGCCGCCAGGGCAAGAACAAGCATCCAGGAAATGGACCATTTCATAGCAGTTCCTCTCTTCAATGGTGGAATGAGATCGAAAGCGAGCGGCCGAAGGCCCCGCGCACGGGAGGCGACGCACGCCGAATGCGTTTGCCGTGCGCCAATGCGAGCGGCCTGTCTACTCGACTTTGCGCCAGCGCGTTCCGTCGGCCGTCTCGAATTCCGTTTCGGAAAGCGGCATCACGGTTTCGCCCGTGCGCAGACGCAGGTCCACGCCCAGGCGAACGGTTCGCGTCTTCCCGTCTTCGTTTTCCTTCACCGGTTTGGTTCGAATGACCACGGCGCGGTTTCCCGCATCGTCCTCGACTTCGAACGCCTCGGTTTCGATATGCGTTTGATCATTCACGGCGCCCTCCGTCGAGCAGTTCTGATCGGGCTTTGCCACTGCTGGTGGCGGAAGCGAGGCATATCCCATGCCAGTTCGGGCGAGGAGTGCAGCAACCGGTCCGGCACAATCGGCGCATGCGCCGTTCGAGTTCGCCAAGGTTCAGTTCGGCCGCCGAAGGTCATGCTGCTTTCAGGCGAACCGGCGTAAACCAAACGAGCCACTTTCACAGGAGAGCGCTATGAAAACGCTGATTGCACTCTTCGTCGCAGCCGCTTTGGCGGCGCCCGTGCTGGCCCAATCCGCGGAGGGCTTCATCGTCGCGGACATCAATTTGCAGTCCGGGCCGGACGACGACTACCCGCCCGTCGAACGGCTTGCCGCCGGCACGCCCGTCGCGATCGAAGGCTGCATCGAAGGCTGGACTTGGTGCGATGTGATCGTCGGCGACCTGCGCGGCTGGGTGCCGGGCACCTATGTCGAGGAAAACTACGGCGGCCGCTGGGTATACATCACCGACTACGGTCCGAGCATCGGTTTGCCCGTCGTCGTCTTCTCGTTGAATACCTATTGGGTCGCGCATTACCGCGACCGGCCCTGGTTCGGCGAGCACGAACGCTGGGCCGCCCGCCAGATTCAGCCGCGCATGCCGGCCCGCCCGCCCGGGGAGGCGCATGCTCCTGCGCAACGGCCGATGCCGTCGACCGCACCGGCCGTGAATCCGCCGTCGAATCCTTCCGCAGCGCCGCAGGCCAATCCCGGCAATGCTCCCCCCAAAATCAAAAATGGACCCGTTGAATCGCGTCCGCAGCGGGAAGCAAAGCCGTCGACGCAGAGCGGCGGCGCGCCGGTTCCGCCGCAGCGCGAGCGTACGATGCCGACCGCGCCGCCGGCCGCCGAGCCCGCGCAGCGACCGCCGCCGCCGAAGTCGGCAAGCTCGCCGCCGACCAGACCCGAAGCCAAGCCCAAGGTCGAATCCAAGCCGCCGGTGAAGAAGGAAAATCAAGACCACCGCGAAGAAAACAACGGCCACGACGCGTAGAGACGGTCGTCGTTCGATCCGCCTTCGCCCGACGGCCGATCCGGGCGCAGGGCGGCGGGCCGTGAGCAAAACGAGGCCGGGTCCAAACGGAAGCTTTCGATATCGAGGAAGCCGCAGCGAGGCCACGGAAAGGAGGGCGCCGCTTTTGCGACCCTCGAGCCAACGGTGTTGAACCTGCGTCCAGCGCGGAGACGATCTTGAAAATCGCCCTGTACAAGCTCTTGGTTTCCCTGACGCTGCTGGCGTTCGCGGCGGCGCTGACGTCGTGTTCGACGCTGCGCAAGGATTTCGTCAAGCAGCCATCGGTTTCCGAGACCGCCTCGTTGGATACGCCGACCGCGCGCTACATACACAGCGAGACGGCGGAACACGCCGGCATGTCGGGATTCCGCCTGTTGACGAACAATACCAATGCGCTGATGAGCCGCGTCGTCCTCGCCGACCATGCCGCGCACTCGATCGATCTGCAGACCTATATTTTCCGCAACGACACCACCGGCCGCCTGATCGCCGGACGTCTGCTCGCCGCGGCCGATCGCGGCGTGCGGGTACGCCTGCTGCTCGACGATGTCGTCATATCCGGTGAAGACCGTTTCCTCGACGCGCTGGTCGCGCATCCGAACATTCAAGTGCGCCTGTTCAATCCGTTGCGCACGCGTTCGCCTTCGCTGCCGTCCAAAGTCGTCCAGTTCGTGCTCGAAGGACAGCGCCTGAACCGGCGCATGCACAACAAATCGTTCATCGTCGACGGCGACATTGCCGTGATAGGCGGACGCAATATCGGCGATGCGTATTTCGACGCGAGCGACGACAACAACTTCAGGGACATGGACGTGATCGGCATAGGTCCGGTCGTGGCCGCCGCATCGAGTTCATTCGACGCCTACTGGAACAGCGACGCCGCCTACCCGGTGCAGGCGTTCCGCGGGACGCATCCCACCGCCGGCGATCTGGCGCGGCTGCGCGAGGCTTTGAAGCTCAACGCGCGGCGCTTCGCCGAATCGGACTATGCGACGGCGGCGAGCGAGCAACTGCCCGACGGCCCGACCGCGGATCGCCGCGGCGGCTGGCTGTGGGGCGCGGCCACCCTGATCGCCGATCAGCCGGAAAAAGCGAGCAGCGGCAAAGACGATCCGGCCTTGCGGATCGGGCCGCAATTCCGCGCCATTCTCGATGCGGCACAAAGTCGAATGTTGCTGGTTTCGCCCTATTTCGTCCCGGGCAGGAAGGGAGCGCGTTTCCTCGTGAAACTGGCCGACCACGGGGTCGACGTCAACGTGCTGACGAATTCGCTTGCGGCCACCGACGAGCCGGTCGCCCACGCCGGTTATGTGCGTTATCGGCGCGAACTGCTTGCCGGCAGGGTGCATCTGTTCGAGCTGCGGCCGGCCGCGGACGGCGATCAGGAAGCGACTTCGCGCGGCACCTCGTCCGGGGTCAGCCTGCATGCGAAGGCGGCGGTGATCGATGCGCGATACACCTTCGTCGGCTCGATGAACATGGACCAGCGTTCGCAGAAGTTCAACACCGAAATGGGCGTCATCGTCGATTGTCCGGAACTCGCCGCCGCCGTCACCCGATTCTTCGACCAGGCCTCGTCGCCCGCCAATGCCTATCGGCTCGAACTGAAGCCGCGGCAGGGTCCGGGGCCGGCGAAACTGGTCTGGCTGACCGAAACGAACGGACAAGCGCAGGAACTGAGCGGCGAACCGCAGGCGACCCTGCAGCGCCGGGTGCAGGTCGCCCTGATGCGCCTGCTGCCGATCGAAGACCTGCTGTAGCCGGCCGGATTGCGATGGCGGCAGGGTGTTTGCGCGATACCGCCGCCGCGACACGGGCAGTTCTCGAATGACGCGCAGTCGCGGCGCATCCGATCGTGCGGCGCAAAGCGCCGCTACGCGTGGAGGTTGCCGGAACCGAACAGTCCGAGCAGCCCGATGATGATCAAATACAGGGCCACGATGTAGTTCAACAGTCGCGGCATCACCAAAATCAATATTCCGGCGATCAGGGCGACCAAAGGAGCGATACTCAAAGTCACGTTCATGAGCTTGTCCTCTTCAGCGACGGCCGGGGCCGGTCCGCATGCGCGACGACGCAGGCGCATACGCGGTCCCTTATTCCTTCGATTTGAGCGCGGTCGAATTCACTTCGCGAACGCCTTTGACCGATTGGGCCGCGATGACCGTCTTTTGCAATGGATCCTTGTCGTCGACCGTGCCGGAGAGAGAGACCGTGCCGTTCCGCGTGGTAACTTCGATCCGGGTCGACGGAACGCCCTGCGTCATCGCAAGCTTGGTTTTCACTTTGCTCGTGATGAGGGCGTCGGTACCGGGCTGCTTGGATTCGGCATCGGCGGACGCCGCCGCCGGACTTTCCATCTGCGCTGCGGCGATGCCTGCGACGCACAGTGACAATCCGAGCGGCGCACAGGCCAGTGCGGCACGGAACCGGTTTGTCGATGGCTTCGTCATAAAACCTCCTCGTTCGTTGCCGGTGGGCGCGGCCTCGATCGCGCCGATCGAGCGGCTTGTCATTCCTCGCAAAACAATTCCCGTGCCAACGCGGCGAACGCCCCGCGGCCGCGCTTGCGGACGAGGGTCGGCAGCGGATTCGTGCGAATTGCACGTCGCCGCGGTCGGCGCAATGCAGATTGAAACGGCCGCGGTCGAACGTCGGCCGCATTCGATCTCATTGAACGCGCGGCCGCAGATGCAACGCATCCGAATGGCCAGCGGCCGGCCCGGCATGGCGGGCGCAATTCAAACCATGTCCCAGGAACGAACACGGCCGCACTCGAGGACCGCGAGGACCGGAACCGCCGCGCGTCGGCCGGCCGATGCCGGTTTTCGGTGCGGCTCACTCCTTTGCGCGGGCCGCCGCCGGCAGCTGGCGGCATTCCCCCCAGTTCACGGAGCTTCCCCGAGTCTGGGCGAGCAGATACGGCAGTGCGCTTTGCGCCTTGCTGTGGATGTCGTGGAACAGGACGATGCCGTGGCGCCACAAGAGCATCAGCGTCAATACGCGCTGACCGGCTTCCTCGCCGCTGACGCTGCCGTTCCAGTCCTGCGAATCGATGTTCCACAAGGCGACCCGCAGGTGATGATCGGAAAAGAACCCGGCACTGTCGGCTTTACGCTGACCGTAGGGAGGGCGGAAGAGCGGGGTGTACGCGGCCGGCAATTGGTCGTGAACGAGCGCCGTCGTTCTGACGACCGAATCCTGCCACTGCGCCCAGCTGCCGTGCGACTTGTGTTCCCATCCGTGCATGCCGACGCACATGCCGTCGTACAACCCGTCGATGGCCGCGCCGCGGGAATCGTGCCTGCGTGCCTCCAGGTTGTTCCCGAGCACGAAGAACGTCGCGTCGAGGTGAGCCTGGCGCAGCACGGTGAGGAGCTTTTCCGTATTTCCGTTCGCGGCGGTGGGACCGTCGTCGAAAGTCAGGAAGAACTGCCTGTCGGGGAGTTCGCTTCCGGTAAATTCGTCCGCATTGAACGTATCGACCTCGCTGCTGATGCGCGGGAAGAGCGCCGCGAGCCGGAGGATTTCGTCGAGGTAGAGGCGATGAAACGTCGCCGCGTCGTCGTACCAAAGGCGATAGCGTGCGTCGCCGGGAACATCGAACGCCTTGCTTGCGCGTTTGAATGAATCGACGTCGTTCGCCGCGGGGCAGAAGGGCTCGTCGGCAGGACATTGCTTCGATGCCGACGCATAGCCTTGGGCGGCCCGTCGCCAAAGAATGGCCCGCATCTTGGCGAGATGCGCGGTTTCGATTTCCTTGAGATGCAGCCGCGCGCGCCAGGCTGCGTCGTCCAGATCGTCGGTCGCCGCCAATTGACGGCCGAAGGCGAGGAGTTCGGCGCGGGAGGCGCGGTCGAAACCGGCGGGCGACTGCAGGGTATCCGGCCAAAGCGATCGGTTGGAACGGGCGACGGTATCCGGACCCGCCGCCTGTACCGCGGTCGCAACCAAGAGCAGTCCTGCGCAAAGCCGATGAATACCGTGCATGCTTGTGTCCGAACCAAGGATTCGTTTGCGGCGCGGAGAAAACAAAGGCCGATCCTCCAGCGTTCTCGAGGATCGGCCGGCTTCCCCCCGCGATGATGCTATTGCGGAGCGCTCACGCGCTTGATCGCATTGTCGTACACCGTGTTGGCCTTTTCGCGCTTGGCCTGCTGATAGCTGCGCAGCGCATCGTCGAACTGCTTTGCGGCCTCGTACATGCGGCCGATGTTGTAGTAGGAACTCGCGCGCACCGTCGCCGCGGTCGGACCCGACGCCAGAGCGATCGCTTTGCGGCTGGCCCAGATCGCTTCCGCCCGGCGGTTCGCCATCTGGTAGGCGAGACCGAGATTGCTGTACGCCTGCCCGTAGTTCGGATCGAGCTCGATGGCCTGGCGGAACAGATCGATCGACGATTCGAGATTGCCGGCGTGAAACGCCTGCTCGCCCTGGTGGTTGAGCGCCTGCGCGCGCGCCGGGTCGGCGACGGATTGATTCGCCGCGACGACGGTTCGGGTTTCGCTGGTGTAGCCGGCCACGGAATCGAGCACGTGCTCGGCATCGACGTCGACGCCGCTGATCGTATTGATGTCCTGGAATTCGCCCTCGCCGGTGACGCGGAAAACCGTCCAGAGATTTCCCGTTTGGCCCACAGGCACGTAGTACGTACGCACCAGAGATTGCCCGACGTAGACGAATACCTTGGCCTGGCTGGCGGAAAGCCGGGCAAGTTGGGGGTTCAGCGAATCGGTGTAGTCGTGCACGGCATACACATAGGTTTCGCCGAGGTGTTTCTTTTCCAGCGTGATCGTTTCCGGACCGAAGCCGTCGACGTGGTCGATGTCGAGGTTGGCGTCGGCGCCGCGTTTGCTGCCCCAGTAGACGTTGTTGCCGGGATAGACCACGTGCGAATCCAGGTCGCTCGGCGCGCTGCCCCAACTGAGCACGATGCGCATGCCGTCGAGGCTGGTCATCACCGGACTGATCGCGTAGGCCAGCCCGTTGCACGGGCAGCGCGCCACGAGATTCGAGTAACCCTCTTTTTTGATGATGATCAGCGAATCCGCCGTATCGGCATAGTCGGTCGTCAACCGCACCTGGCCGTCGCCGCCGCTGACGGCGCTGACCGACGGCGCGCCGTTCTTCTGCACGATCACCGTCGCATCGCCGATCCGCTGGTCCTTGATCGTCGCGCTGAGCACCTGGACCGACAGCGCATCGGCATAGCAGCCCGCCGACGCCAGAAAGAGCGCCGAACTCAGCAGTATGGTGATTCTTTCGACTTTCATACTTCCCTCTGTGAATGGATGGATGCCGTGTCGCCGGCGACCGCTGCCCGCTCGGTCGCGCGCCGGAAAAACGAGGTACACGACGCCCCGAAACAAGAACCGTCCGTCGCCGTCGACGCCGGCCGGCGTCGAATCCGGGCAAGGGCCGGTCGTCGCACGGGCAGTTCGCGAGCCTGGAAAAGGCAAGTTCTAACGTGACCAGACGAAAAAAGCGCGCGCGACGGATCATCGGGCGAATTCCGTACCCGGTCGGGGCGTGCGCCGGCTTCGCGGGCCCTGCCGGGACGGCACGGTCCGCGCCCGCTTTTCCCGCTGCGATGCGCTCAACCGGTTTTGATGAGCGCTTCGATTTTCGCTGCGCGGTCGGGTGGCTATCCAACGCTTCCTCAATTACGGCCTTTTGCGATCTCTTTTCTCCAATTTACGTCTGCACGGGAGGGCTCGTCACGAAACTCCGCGCGGCAGACATCCGCAGCGACGAACAGGGCGATGTTCGGTTTGCGCCCGAATTGGTGTTTGTCGACATTCGAGAGGCTCGAGGTGAGCGGAGCGTGCCGAGAATCACGCGCGACTCCGCGAAAAATGGGAACGGTCCCGATTTCCGTCGAATCATCTATTCGGAGTGCAGCCATGCGGAACAGGAACTTGCGTATCATCGTTGTTGGAAGCGTTCTGGTTGTTGCGGCGATCGCTTTCTTTCTCGGCATGGCGACGATCGCTTCGCGATCGAACGAGCCGGCGGCCATGATGCGCGCGGTCGGCCAGGCCTCGGGTGGCGTCGGTGCGATCGGACTGGCCATGATCGTCATCGGTGCGGTTCGCAGGCGTTCGACTTCGTCGCAATGACGGGTGAAGCACCTGATTCTTCTTCCACTGTGCCCGCGACGGACTGGCGCGACCAGTGTCGTTCTGCCTTGGCGCTCGCCCAAACGGAGGGCGTTGCAGCGTCGGCGGGCTTCGCGTCGACTCGCTCCAGACCATCAGGCGGGCTGCAGGTTGTCGCTCGTCAGGCAGCGCTCGACGACGGCGCCGACGCGGCGCGAACGAGGTTCATGAGGTTCATTGATCGAAAACGGGGCGGGGCTCGCTTTGACAGTCAGTCACTCCGTCCATAAGGCCTGCCGTAAGGCGCGCCATCCCTGTCGCTCCTGTGACAACCTGACTTTCCGCCATGCGAGAGGCGGCACCGCGCATATGTCCCTCGAACGGCGCGGTTTTCAGCGTTGCCTCCAAGCGCTGCCCGCCCCATTCGTTTGAAGCGTCCATCGAGGATCGATATCCCCTGGAAACATGATCTTTTTTCCTTCGAATCTACGTCTGTACACCTAGGGCACTGCGCCGCTCGTCCCTGGCGCGAAAGGCGAAACCAATGCTGTGGAAAAACCCCTTGGCGGACAAGCTTGCAGAAGGACCGTCGGATGTACTTGATCCACCGTCGCCGAGGTTTTGCATGCGACCGGGGACGTTCATCAATAAGTCGATTCCGTCTCGTTTCCGCTTCGTCCTGGCGGCGCTCCTGAGCATTTGCGGGGTGTGTGCCGGAAATCCCGCCGTCGCCGGCGTGGTCGGCACCGGCACGGCGGCATCATGCACCGAATCTGCGCTTCAAACCCAAATCGCGGCGGGCGGGACAGTCACATTCAATTGCGGCGGGGCTGCAACCATCGCGATGAGCTATTCGATGGCCGTTGCGGCTACCAATCCCGCCACCGTCGTCGACGGGGGCGGCAATATCACGCTCGACGCGGCAACGATGCCGTCGCCGCAAAACTCGATGATCTTCATTTTCGGTAACAGTTCGGCGGTCCCCACCATCACCTTCAAGCGGCTCACATTCGTCAACGGCAATGCCACTACCGGCCTGGTTGCCGGCGGTGCTTTCAACAATGCCGGCAACCTCACGCTGGACGGCGACACGTTCACCAACAACAGGGCAGCGTTCGGCGGCGCCGTGTTCCAGCAGCATTGCACCAATTGCCTCGCGGCAAGCCTCACCGTCGTCAACAGCACGTTCAGCAACAACGCGGCCAGCAACAGCGGCGGGGCGATCAATCTCCAAAGCGACACCGTGAATGTCGGCAATTCCACTTTCGCCGGAAATTCCGCCGGCAGCGGCGGCGCCATTTTCCTGTTCGGCAACAGCACGTTCACGACGAGCGGGACGATCGCCACCAGTACGTTCAGCGGCAACCATGCCACTTCCTCCGACGGCGGCGCGATCGCGGTGTCCAGCTTGCAGGGCGGATCCGCCACGATCACGAACAATACGTTCAACGCCAATCAGGCGGCCGGCTCGGGTGCCCGCGGAGGAGCGATTTCGATCGGATCGTCAACCACATTGACGAACAATACGATCGCCGGCAATTCCGCCTCGATCGGCGGGGGCATCTACAACGCGTCCACCCTCAAGATGCAGGATGGCTTGCTGACCGGCAATACGGGAGGGAACTGCAGCGGCGGCGGTTTCAGCGGAGCGAACAACCTGCAATTCGGCGACAGCACCTGCGCGGGCGTGGCGCTCGGCAATCCGCTGCTGGGCGCTCTCGCCAACAACGGCGGACCCACGCAGACGATGGCGCTCGGCGCAGGGAGCGCGGCCATCGGCGCAGGCAACATCGGCACTTGTGCGGCGACGGATCAACGCGGCGTTGCGCGCACCGGTGTCTGCGATGCCGGTGCCTACCAGGCATCCACCGGCGCGGCGAATCAAACGCTGACGTTTCCGGCGCAGGCGCCATCGAGCCACGCGTTCGCGGCGAGCGGCACGTTTGCCATCAACCCGCTCGCCACGAGCGCGACGCCGAACTCGGGCAACGCGATCGTCTATTCTTCATTGACGCCAGTCGTGTGCAGCGTCAACGGCACGTCGGTGACGATGATTTCCGCAGGCACATGCACGCTCGCGGCAAATCAGGCGGGCAACGCGAGCTACAATGCCGCGGCGCAGGTCACGCAGAATGTCGCCATCGGCGTGGCGAGCCAGGCGATTACCTTCACCTCGGCGCCACCGGTCAATCCGGCCGTGACCGGCACGTACACCGTGAGTGCCACGGGCGGTGCCTCCGGCAATCCGGTGACGTTCTCGATCGACGCCGTCTCGACGGCGGGAGCCTGCACGATCAATTCCGCCGTCGTGACCTTCACCGGCACCGGCAACTGCGTGGTCGACGCCAACCAGGCCGGCAACGCGAACTACGCGGCGGCAGCGCAGACGCAGCAGACGATGACGGTCGGCAAGAAGAGCACGACGATTTCGCTGGCCGCCACGCCGAACCCGGCGGCAGCGGGTCAACCGGTGACGTTGACGGCGACCGTGGCCGGCGATCCGCCGACCGGTTCGGTGAGCTTCGCCGACAACGGCACGACGCTGCCGTGTTCGCCGGTGACGTTGGTGCCGGGCTCGACCGCTTCGACGGCGGTCTGCACGGCCGCGTTCGCCGGAACGGCTTCGCACTCGATCGTGGCGACCTACAGCGGCGACGGCAACTTCGCGACGGCAACGTCGACGGCCCTGGTCGTGACGCTGAACATGCCGCCCGTTTCCGCACCCGCGCTCAATCGCTGGGCAATGCTGCTGCTTGGCGGTTTGCTCGGAGCCGACGTGCTTCGGCGCCTATGGCGTGCCGGAGTCGGCTAGTGTCCTGCCCGACGGATTGGCGCCACTAACCGGCCGAGCGAAGGCAACGCTGCACCCGTTTTTTTTTGAATCCGGCCCGCTGCGAAAAGGCTCTTCGGGTCATCGGATTCAGTCCGCGCTGTCTCAAGACCATTCTCTTGCGAAACCCGAGATGTTGGGCGGGTTCAAATGTGCGTGCCGCTTTGCCTTCGCACGAACGATTCCGAGGCCGTTCCGTCCGAAGCATCGACCGCTATCGTCTCGAGGTCGACTCGGGAAAAGAATCTTCGGATCCTCATGATTCGTACAGCGCCCCCAGGCGGTCCTGAAATCGTTTGCGGTAGCGTCGGCTCAACCGCAATCGGGTTTGCGGCGCCAGGACGACCTCGTACTCGCCGCTGTCCTGGAGTTCCAGCCCGCGAACGCGGTCGAGGTTCACGATGATCGAGCGGTGAATGCGGATGAACTTTTCTTCGCCGAGGTCGTGCTCGAGTTCCGACAGCGTCCGCCGCAGCACATGCGTGTCTGCACCGACATGCAGGCACGCGTAACAGCCGGCAGCCTCGACCCAGTCGATATCCGCGACAGGCAGGAACAGTACCTTGCCCCGATCCTTGACGACGAGCCGTTCCGTCCGTCGAGGTTGTGAAGGCGCGTAGTGCGCGATCTTGTCCTTGGCGCGGTTCAGCGCGCGGCCGAAGCGCGCGTCGTCGAACGGTTTCAGCAGGTAGTCGAGCGCTCCCGCTTCGAAGGCGCGCAGAGCATATTCTTCGTAGGCCGTCACGAAAACGATGGCCGGCGGCAGATCGCCGCCCAGCAACTCCAGTACGTCGAAGCCGTCGCATTCGGGCATCTGCACATCGAGAAACACCAGGTCGGGTTTTGATTTCCTGACCGCCTCGATCGCTTCCCGGCCCGAAGCGCATTCGATGACGGATCCGATGTCGGGATCGCCGCTGAGCAGTATGCTCAGGTTCTGCCGCGCCAACGATTCATCGTCGACGACCAGAACCCGCACGGCCGCAGGGCGCATGTCGAGGGACGCCATTCATACCTCCATGAAGGGCAGGGTGACCACGACTTCGACGCCGCCGTCATCGACGCGCGTCAATTGCAAGCCGGATTCGCCGCCGTGCAGGATCTGCAGGCGCGTGCGCAGATTGCCGATGCCGACGCCGATGTGCGCAGCCTGCCAATCCGTTTGCAACGCAGGGCCGTCGTTGTAGACGCTCAGGAGAAGATTGCCGTTGCGGGATGCTCCGGCGACGCGCACGGTTCCGCCGGCGACGCGTTTGGCGATACCGTGCTTGATCGCGTTCTCCACGAGCGGCTGCAGCAGCAGGTTGGGAACTTGCGCGCGCAGCAGCTCCGCCGGGATATCCACGCTGATTCGAAGCCGTTCGCCGAAGCGGACCTTCTGAATGTCGAGATAGCGCTGCAGATATTCGACTTCCTCCGCCAGCGTCACCTGCGATCGGTGGGAATCCTCCGAGGCCCGGCGCAGGAATTCGCTGAGGCCGACGATCATGCGCACCGCCTCGTCGCCTTGTCGGCTGCGCACCAGGCCGGCGATCGAATTCAGGGTGTTGTACATGAAGTGCGGTTCCATCTGCGCGCGCAACGCGGCAAGCTGCGCTTTCGAAAGCTCTTCGTTGAGCCGGGCCGTTTCGGTCATCTGGCGGGCGATGCGTTCGCGCGCATCGACCAGATAAGTCGCGGTCAAGATCAGCGTGTACACGATGAGAAACGTGAGCGCTTGAAAGACGAGCGTCGTGCTGAACGTATCCACGAACGTCGGCCACTGTCGATTGCCCCACGGATTGAAAAGGACCTGGAGCAACGCAGACCAGGCTTCGGTGAGCATGCTGAGGACGGTGAACACCGCCAGGTGCAAGGCGACGGTTCGTACATCGACACCGCGATGGATCGGGTAGCGCCGTGCCAGACCGACGACGAGCGGGGTCGCGAACGCCCACGGCAACCAGGATGCCAACTCGGTGGCGAAGAGCGGCAGCCAAGGTGCGTGCCTGCCTTCGGCATGCATGATGAGTATCGTCTGGCTCGCGTCGAACAGCCCGCCTGCGCACCAGAGCGCGGCAATCCAGCGCCAAGGAATGGAACGCGTGCCGATGCGAGTCTCGATCATGGCGGCCAGTCTACGGCAAGGCGCCGGTGCCGGTGTATCAATGCAACGAACCACCATCCGGGTGCAACGAGCGGTCTGGGTCCGTCGGCCTATCGTGCCTATGCTGGATTCCGACGCCACGGGAGTGGGAAGCGCGCCGCAGGGAACCGATCACCGGTCTCCGGCCTGCTTCGCATGTCGAACTCCGACGTTCCCGTTCGTCGAGGAGATGAAGATCGCTTGCACGGCAAAACCCGGCAGACAGGAGAACGACCATGAGCAAGGCGGTATCGGGAGCGACTCCCCAAGTGCGCATCACCCACTACATCGCCGACCTGCCCGATTGGCGCGGGGAAACGCTTGCCCGGGTGCGCAAGCTGATCCTCGATGCCGCTCCGGAATTGGTCGAGCAGTGGAAATGGAACGTTCCGCTGTGGTCGTGCCGCGGCAATGTGCTCGCCGTCGGCGCGTTCAAGGATCACGTCAAGCTCAATTTCTTCCACGGCGCGGCGCTGGAAGATCCGGCCGGACTCTTCAATGCGGGGCTGGAGGCCAAAGGCAGTCGTGCGATCGACATCCGCCAAGGCGAAAAGCTCGATGAACGCGCGCTGCGGCAACTCCTGCGCGCGGCGGTGGCGCTCGACGCGGCCTGATCCGTTCTTCCCCGACGAGCCCGACGACGATGCTCCTCACCTTCGAAGACCGCCCTTCCTCTTCTGCGTATATCGAGCGCATCTGGCGCTGCCGCAGCGCCGGCGCGGGCCCGTTCCATTCGATGGCGGAAGGCAACCTCGAACTCGTATTCAGCTTTTTGGAAGGGTTTTCCCTGGTGACGTTGCGAGGCCCGGTGACGAGAGCGGAGACGATCGTCTGTCCTCCGAACGGCCGCTGGCTGGCGATCCGTTTTCGCATGGGCGTGTACTTCCGCGGGCTGCCGACGGCGGCGCTGCTCGATCACAACGATCTCAACTTCCCCACGATGGGGGAGGGACGATTCTGGTTTGCCGGCCGCACATGGGAAATCCCGAGCTATGAAAATGCCGAGTGTTTCGTGGCCGAGCTCGCCAAGTGCGGCGTGATCGGCGTGGAGCCGGTCGTGCAGGCGGCGATTCAGGGCGACCGGCAAGCGCTCAGCCGCCGCTCCGTGCAGCGCCGCTTCCTGCGCGTCGCCGGTATGACGCATGCGCAATTCCGCCAGATCGAACGGGCGCGGCGCGCGGCCGATCTGCTGCGCAGCGGTTCGTCGATATTGGACGTCATCCACGACGCCGGCTACTTCGATCAGGCCCACCTGAGCCGTTCGCTGAAGCATCTGATCGGCCTCACGCCGATGACGGTCCGCGGCAATCAGGCGCAACTGTCGTTTTTGTACAAAACAACCCCGCTCGACGGCGGCTAAGGTTCGTCACCCGACACGACAGAGGATGACGCGCGTGAGTACTCCGATAGTTCATTTCGAAATCATGGGTGGCAGCGCCGATCGGCTCGATCAGTTCTACGCGGCGTTGTTCGGCTGGAAAATCGACAGCAACAATCCGCTCAACTACGGCATGGTCGATACCGGCAATGCACGGAGCATCAAAGGCGGCGTGGGCGTCAGCCACGACGGCGGCAAGCGCGTCACCGTGTACGCCGGGGTCGTCGACCTTGAGGCGACGCTGGAGAAGGCGGAGAAATTGGGCGGCAAAACGCTGTTGCCGCCGTCGGACGTGCCCGGTGGACCGCGCATCGCCCTGTTCGCCGATCCCGCTGGAAACGTCACCGGCCTCATGCAGTCCGCCTGAACCGAAACCGTTCCCGCGCAGGCCGCTGCGCCCGCGAAACGGGCGGCTTTCGGCTCGAGCGGGTTTCGATCCCGTCCCGACTATGGAAAGACTCATGAAACCCATCGTTGAAGCCTTGCCGCCGCGCAAGGACAAGTCCGTCTGGATCGGCAGGGCCGTCAGCACTCTTCCGGTGCTGTTTCTGCTGTTCGACGGCGTAGCCAAGCTGCTGAAGCCGGATTTCGTCGTCGACGCAACCTTGAAACTCGGCTATCCGGAGGGCGCGATCGTCGGCATCGGCATCGTGCTCTTGGCGGCCACGGCGCTGTATCTGATTCCGGCCACGAGCGTTCTCGGAGCGATCCTGCTCACCGGATACCTGGGCGGTGCGGTTGCCTCGCACGTGCGCGTGGGGAATCCGTGGTTCACCCACACGCTGTTCCCGATCTATGTCGCCTTGTTCCTATGGGGCGGTCTGTATTTGCGCGATGCGCGACTTCGCGCCTGGATACCGTTTCGTTCGCGCGCCGAATCCGGTTGAGGTCTGCCGAGTCCGCGACAACCGGCTCTGCGGGAAAAGCACTCGAGCTCGAGATTGAACCAGGAAGGACGCGAAGAAAAGCCAAGAAGAAAAACCGGGCATCCGTATTTCGTGGTTGATTTCATCTTGCGCGTTGCGCCATCAAACGCGGACGGATAACGGAACGTCGCAGAACGGCCAG
>CBJLOV010000022.1:0-33332 GCA_966424745.1 uncultured bacterium | reverse complement strand
AGCGGAACAAGCGGAAGAACACCACGAAGGCACGAAGAGCACGAAGGAAAAGCCACGAAGAAGAGCGAAAGAATTTTGTTTCCAGTTTTTTTCCTTCGTGTCTCTTCGTGCTCTTCGTGCCTTCGTGGTGTTCTTGTCGCCTTTGATCTTCAGGGCGTTTTGAGGTCGCGTCTTTGTCGCCTTTGATCTTCACAGCGTTCCGAGGTCATGTTCGTGTCGCCTTTGATCTTCAAGGCGTTTTGAGGTCATAAAGTTATGCCCGAGAAAAAGATTTCGGTTTGCCTCGTCGACGATCAGACCCTGGTGCGGCAGGGCATTCGTTCGCTGCTCGAGTTGTCCGACGACATTTCGGTGGTGGCCGAGGCCGGCGACGGCGCGCAGGCGGTGGCGCTGATCCCGCAGGCGAAGCCCGACGTGGTCCTGCTCGACATGCGCATGCCGGGGATGTCCGGGCTCGACGTGCTGAACGCGCTTGCGGCGAAGAACGCGCTGCCGGCGACGATCATCTTGACCACGTTCGACGACGACCAGCTCGTGCTCGCCGGGCTCAAGGCCGGCGCGCGCGGCTATCTGCTCAAGGACGTGTCGCTCGAACAGCTCGTCGATGCGGTGAAGACCGTGGCCGGCGGCGGCTCGCTCGTCGCTCCGGTGGTCACCCAGCGTCTGCTGTCCGGGCTGGAGCGCATGCAGAACGAGTTCGTCAGCCTCGAACAGCCCGACCCGTTGACCGATCGCGAGACCGAGATCCTGCGCCTGATGGCCGGCGGCTACAGCAACAAGGAGATCGCCAACTCGCTGACCGTGGCCGAGGGCACGGTGAAGAACCACGTTTCGAACATCCTCTCCAAGCTCGGCGTGCGCGATCGTACCCGCGCCGTCCTCAAGGCTTTCGAAATCGGCATCGTCTAGACGCTGTCGGACCCTGTTCCGCCGGGAGACGGCCATGTGCCGGCGGAGCACGCGCGCAAAGGCCCTGCGCGGCAAACGCGGCGCGGCCCGGCCGCCGCGGTTTGCCGCGGCCGGAGGCCGGATGTTTCCTCCAGTGCGCAATGCTGCGGTCGCCGTAGCCATTGCCGGAATTTGCAAGTAACATTCCGGAAGCGCTCGGGCTGAACGCAGGCGATTGGGGGAAATTCCCGATCTCGAATCCTGTGTACCCGGGTCTTCATATGCGGCCGGGTCGGGGACGTGACGCGGCCTGCCGGTTCCACACTGGAGAGAGATCGGATGGTTCGCCTGCTTGAGATTTTCGTTGCCCTCATCATCGTCGCAATTCTCGCGGTGGTCTTCGCGATTGCGCTGCCGAATCATCGGCACATCGACAAGTCGAAGGTCTACTCCGCGCCGGTGCGCCAGATCTACGACGTGTTGAACGGCTACCGTACCTATCCCTCGTGGAAGGCGCCGTTGATGGCCTACGATCCCAAGGTGCGCTTCGATTTCCAGGGTCCGGAGAGCGGCTCGGGCGCCAAGCTCAACTGGGTGGCTTCGTCGGCCGAGAGCAAGATCGGCAACGGCAGTTTCACGGTCATCCCCGATCCGGTGCAGGACAAGCAGGTGCGCTGGTCGATCGACAACGACTGGAAGGGCACCGGCAAGACCTTCACGTTTGACCTCGAGCCCACCGAGAACGGCAAGACGGTCAAGGTCACGCTCGGCTACGACGTCGATTACGGCTGGGACCTGCTCGCGCGCTATTCCGGCCTCTACGTCGGCGGCGAGCCGTCGACCTGGGTGCAGCTGCACCTGGACGACCTCGAGAAATACCTTTCCTCCGTGCCGAACGTGGACTACAAGGACACGGTGTTCGAGCTCAAGGACGTGCAGGCGCGCCCGACGCTCTACGTCTCGACCACGGCCAAGCGCACGCTCGACGACGTCGCCGACGCGACCGACAAGGCGCTCGCCGCGATCAACGCCGACATCAAGAAGAACAAGCTCACCCAGACCGGTCCGCGCATCACGGTGACGACGAACTGGGGCGACGAGAACTACGACTTCGACGTCGTCATCCCGGTCGACAAGACCGACGGCGTCACTCCGACCGATCCGGTCAAGGTCGGCACGACCTATGCCGGCAAGGTGCTGACGACCTCGTTCACCGGCTCGCCCGCGCAGTTGCCGCAGACGCGCCGGCTGCTCCAGGCCTATGCGCTGACGCACGGTTACGGCTTCGACGACAGCGGCACCGGTCCGGGACGCTACTACGACGAGCTGACCACCACCGACGCGAACGCGGCTCAGGACAACCAGTCGTTCACGGTGTCGCTGCCGGTCACGGTCCAGCAGTAAGCAGGACGAACATCGCAGCGCGGGCAGGGCGAACCTCTGCCCGCGCTGTTTCGTTTCCGGCGGTCGAGAGCCGGACCAGCCGAGAGCCGGATCAAGAGAACCGGATCAAGTGTTGCGTTCTTTTTTAACCCTGCGGAACTTTTCCGCAACGTTGCGGTATTTGTGTCGCGGCTCGGGGTGCGCGCCGCATTCAGGGGAAAGCACCGGCAAATCGTCAATCACTTGGGACCTTTGCGCATGATCGAAACCCGGCAGTTGAGCAAGCGTTACGGCGACTTCACCGCCGTCGACGCAATCACTTTCAAAGTCGAAGCAGGACAGGTGCTCGGCTTCCTCGGCCCGAACGGTGCCGGCAAATCCACGACGATGAAAATGCTTGCGGGGTTTCTCGCCCCGAGCGCGGGCGGCGCCAGCATCTGCGGGCACGACGTCGTCGACGACGCGCTCGCGGCCAAGCGCGTGACCGGCTATCTGCCCGAAGGCGCGCCGAGCTACGGCGAAATGACTCCGCGCCAGTTCCTCAATTTCGTCGCCGAGGCGCGCGGCCTGCGCGGCGCGCAGCGTGCGCAGCGCATCGAGGAGGTGATCGAACGCCTGCACCTGCACAACGTGCTCGAACAGTCGATCGAGACGCTCTCCAAGGGTTTCAAGCGCCGCGTCGGCCTCGCGCAGGCGATCGTGCACGACCCGGCCGTGCTGATCCTCGACGAGCCGACCGACGGCCTCGACCCGAACCAGAAGTTCGAGGTGCGCAACTTGATCAACGCGATGGCCAAGGACAAGACCATCATCGTCTCCACGCACATCCTCGAGGAAGTGCAGGCGGTGTGCACGCGCGCCGTGATCATCGCGCGCGGCAAGATCCTCGCCGACGCCACGCCGGCCGAACTCGAAGCCAAGTCGCGCTACCACCAGGCGGTGTCGCTGACGACGACGAACCTGGCCGGCGCAAAGGACGTGCTCTCGCGCGTCGCCGACGTCGCCGCGGTCGAGTACGACACGGTCACGCGGCGGTTGACCGCGATCCCGAAGCCGGGCAGGCAGATCTTCGGCCCGATCAGCGAACTGCTGAAGTCGCAAGGCATCCCGGTCGGCGAGCTGCAGCTCGAATCCGGACGCATGGACGAGGTGTTCCGCACGATCACCCATGGGGATCTCGGCGAGGATTTGGCCGAGGAGGCGCGCGCATGAGCAGCATCGCCACCGTGTTCAAGCGCGAGCTTGCGAGCTATTTCGCGACGCCGGTCGCTTACGTGTTCATCGTGATCTTCCTGCTGCTGGCCGGCGCATTCACGTTCTACATCGGCAATTTCTACGAGCGCGGCCAGGCCGACCTGCTGCCGTTCTTCAACTTCCACCCGTGGCTATACCTGTTCCTCGTGCCCGCCGTCGGCATGCGCCTGTGGTCGGAGGAGCGCAAGAGCGGCACGATCGAGCTGCTGCTGACCCTGCCGATCACGATGTGGCAGGCCGTCGTCGGCAAGTTCCTCGCCGCCTGGGCGTTCATCGGCATCGCGCTCGTGCTGACCTTCCCGATCTGGATCACGGTCAATTACCTCGGCTCGCCCGACAACGGGGTGATCTTCGCGAGCTATCTCGGCAGCTTCCTCATGGCCGGGGCGTTCCTCGCGATCGGTTCGTGCATCTCCGCCTGCACGCGCAACCAGGTCATCGCCTTCATCCTGACCGTGGTCGTGTGCTTCCTGTTCCTGCTCGCGGGCTTTCCGCTCGTGCTGAACTTCTTCAGTTCGTGGGCGCCGCAGGGCCTGGTCGATGCGATTTCGGGTTTGAGCTTCCTGACCCACTTCGCCGCGATCGCCAAAGGCGTGATCGACGTGCGCGATCTCGTCTACTTCGCGCTGACCATCGCGTTCTGGCTGTACGCGAGCGCGGTCGTGATCGATCTGAAGAAAGCCGACTGAGCGGAGCCGACGATGAATCCGAACAAGAAATTTCTCACCTTCGGCGCGCTTGCCGTGCTCGCCGTGCTGTTCGTCGCCGTGATCCTGGTCAGCAACGCACTGTTCAGCGGCGCGCGCCTCGACCTGACCCAGAACCATCTGTACACCTTGTCGCAGGGCACGAAAAACATCCTTGGCTCGATCGAGGAGCCGGTCAACCTGACCCTGTACTTCTCCGACAAGGCCGCCGCGGAAAGTTCGAGTCCCGACGCGGCCGCGCTGCGCAACTATGCGCCGCGCGTGCGCGAGATGCTCGCCGAGATGGCCGCGCGCGCCGGCGGCAAGCTGCGCGTGCAGACGATCGACCCGCTGCCGTTCTCCGAGGACGAAGACCGTGCCACCACGCTCGGCCTGCAGGCCCTGCCGTGGGGGCAGGGCGGCACCAACCTGTTCCTCGGCATCGTCGGCACGAACTCGACCAACGGCAAGTCGGTCATGCCGATCGCGAATCCGACCAAGGAAACCTTCCTCGAATACGACGTGGCGAAGATGATCCACGAGCTGTCGATGGCGAAGAAGCCCGCGGTCGGCCTGATTTCGGGCCTGCCGATGGGCGCGGGCTTCGACGCGCAGACGCGGCAGATGCGCCAGCCCTGGGCGATCTTCTCGCAACTCGAGCAGCTGTTCGAGGTGCGCACCCTGACCGCCGCGTCGGTGAAGGCCATCGACAAGGACATCAACGTCCTCGTCGTCGTGCAGCCGAAGAACCTGCCCGAGGACGCGCAGTACGCGATCGACCAGTTCGTCCTGCGCGGCGGCCATCTGCTCGTCTTCGTCGATCCGCTCGCCGAGACCGACGACTCCGGCGCCGATCCGAACAATCCGCAGGCGGCGATGCTCGCCGACCGTTCCTCCGACCTGCCGAAGCTGTTCAAGGCCTGGGGCGTCGACTACGACCCGAAGAAGATCGTGCTCGATCGCGAGCACGCATTGCAGGTCACCTCGCCGCAGGGCCAGCCGATCCGCCATCCGGCGATCCTCGGCTTCAATCAGCGCGACCTGAATCCGACCGACGTGACGACGGCGCAGCTGCAGAGCATCAACGTTTCGACCGCCGGTTTCTTCCAGCTCGCCAAGGACTCGAAGAGCAAGCTGACCCCGCTGATCCAGACCAGCACGGATGCGATGACCGTGCCGGCCGACCGGGTGAAGTTCCTGCCCGATCCGAGCCAGCTGCTCGTCGACTACAAGCCCGACGGCGGGCAGCCGTTCGTCGTCGCCGGCCGCCTCGAAGGCAAGTTCGCCACCGCGTTCCCCGAGCGCAAGGACGCCGGCCATCTGGCCGAGTCGCAGACGCAGGGCGAGATCATCGTCGTCGCCGACACGGACATCCTGACCAACCGCCTGTGGGTGCAGGTGCAGCCCTTCCTCGGCCAGCAGATCATGAACGCGTTCGCCAACAACGGCGACTTCGCGGTCAATGCCGTCGACAACCTCGGCGGATCGAGCGACCTGATCTCGATCCGCGGCCGCGCCACCTCGCAGCGGCCGTTCACCACCGTCGACAACATGCGCCGCGCCGCCGAGGAAAGCTTCCGCGGCAAGGAGCGCGAGCTGCAGCAGCGTCTGTCCGACACCGAACGCAAGCTGACCGAACTGCAGAGCGGCAAGAGCAAGGAGAACGAGATGATCCTCTCGCCCGAGCAGAAGGCCGAGCTGACGAAGTTCCAAGAACAGAAGGTCGCGATCCGCAAGGAACTGCGCCAGGTGCGGCGCAGCCTCGACGATCGTATCGAAGCGCTCGGTACGCGGCTCAAGCTGATGAACATCGGCCTGGTGCCGTTGCTGATCACCTTGTTCGCGCTCGGCTTCGTCTGGTTGAAGCATCGGCGCCGCGCGGCCTGAGGGAGATCGGAACATGAATGCGAAGACGCTTACCACACTGGCTGCCGCCGCCGCCGTCGCGCTCGGCGCGGCAATCTGGATCAATTCGGCGAACGCGCCGGTCAGCGAGGAATCGGCGAAGGACAAACCGCTCCTGCCGGGCCTGCGCGACGACCTCAACAAGATCGATGCGCTCGGCGTGGGCGGCGCGGGCGGCAAGGCCTACGTCACCCTCAAGCGCGGCGGCGAAGGCTGGCAGGTTGCGGAGAAGTCGAACTATCCGGCCGACATGGGCAAGCTGCGCGAGTACCTGTACAAGCTCGGCGACGCCAAAGTGCTCGACACGAAGACGTCGAATCCGAAACGCTACGCCGATCTCGGCGTCGAGGACCCGATCGATCCGAACGCAAAGAGCGTGCTCGTCACGCTCGGCGGCGCGAAGGATCTGCCGAAGCTGATCGTCGGCCTCTACAACGGCCAGGGCGGCGGCGGAACCTTCGTGCGCCGCGAGGGCGAGGCGCAGAGCCTGCTCGCCAGCGGCAATCTCCTCGCCGAAAAGGACGCGGCCGCGTGGATCCGCCACGACCTGATCGACATCGACTCGAACAAGATCAAGGAAGTCCGGCTGACCGGACTCGATGGCAAGACGCTGCGCGTCTACAAGGACCAGAAGAGCGACGGCAATTTCAAGGTCGCCGACGTGCCGAAGGGCAGGGAACTCGCCTCGGATTTCGTGGCCAACGGACTCGGTTCGGGGCTGTCGAACCTGCGCGCGGACGACGTCGCCGCGGCAAAGGATTCGGCACCGCCGGAGAAGACCTACAAGGCCCGCTATCTCGGCTTCGACGGCCTCGTCGTCGAGGCGGCCGCATGGGAGACCGACGGCAAATCGCGCGTGCAGCTTGTCGTCTCGACCGATGCGGCGCAGAGGGATGCCGACATCGCCGCCGATCAGGCCAAGGACAAGTCCGTCTACGAGACCGTCGTTGCCGCGGCCAAACTCAAGGTCGTCGAAGCGAAGGGCGACGACGCGGCGATCGCAAAGGCGGAAGCCGACGTACAGAAGCCGGCCTCGCTCGTCGATGCGGCCAAGGATCGCGCCGATCGCATCGCCGCGGCGAACAAGGCCGCCGACGATTTGAACAAGAAGCTGCAGGGTTGGACCTACACGGTGCCGCAGTACGCGTTCTCGAACTTGCACAAGAACATGGACGAACTGCTCAAGCCACTCGAAACCAAGCAGGCGGCCGGCGCGAAGGGCGACAAGCCCAAGGCGCCGATCCTGCCGAGTGCGGGCGGTTCCGCTCCGGCGCGTCAATAACCGGGCATGCGCCGGTTCGCGACAGCCGCGGCGGTCTTCGGCGCGCTCGGCGTCGCCCTGGGCGCGTTCGGTGCGCATGCCCTGCGCGGTGCGATCGACGAGACCGCGCTGCGCACCTGGCATACCGCGGTCGAATATCAGCTCTGGCATACGCTGGCCCTCTTCGTTGTGTCGCTCGCCTTGCCGGCGTCGCGCTGGCGGCGGGTCAGCGCATTCGCATTCGCCATCGGCATCGCCTTGTTCAGCGGCAGCCTCTATGCCCTCGCGCTCGGCGCGCCCCGTTTCTTCGGCGCGATCACGCCGTTCGGCGGCGTCGCCCTGATCGCCGGCTGGCTGGCCATCGTGCCGGCATTGCGACATAGTCGCGCCGATTGAATCGAAGAGGGCATCGTCATGCGTCGGATTTTCTCGTGGCTTCCGGTATTGATCGTGCTGTTCGGCGCGGCGGCCTGCGCAGCGAACGCGGCCGCCGATGCGCCTCCCGACCCGCGCTGGTCCGCCGCCAGGGCCGATGTCTGGTACCGCGGGCATCGCTGGATCACGGGCGCGAACTACATCCCGGCCTACGCGGTCAATCAACTCGAGATGTGGCAGGCCGATACGTTCGACGCGGCCGCGATCGAGCGCGAGCTCGCGCTCGCCGAAGGCCTCGGCTTCAACGCGCTGCGCGTGTTCCTGCACAGCGCGGTGTGGAAGGAAGACGCGGCCGGCTTCAAGCAGCGCATCGACCGCTTCCTCGCGATCGCCGACCGCCATCATCTGCAGACCATCCTGGTCTTCTTCGACGATTGCTGGAACAAGGAACCCAAGCCCGGCCCTCAGCCCGCGCCGAAACCGGGGGTGCACAATTCCGGCTGGATGCAGGATCCGGGCAAGCCCGCTTCGCTCGACAAGGCCAATTACCCCGAACTGGAGAAATACGTCGGCGATATCGTTTCGCGCTTTGCGCACGACCGGCGCGTGCTGATGTGGGACGTCTACAACGAACCCGGCGTGACCGACAAGGGCGAGAGTTCGATCGACCTGCTCGCGCAGGCTTTCGCGTGGGCGCGCGCGGCGAAGCCCGAGCAGCCGGTGACCTCGGGCCTGCACAACTGGAAGCTCGAGGACATCCACGCGCTGCAGCTCGCGCAGTCGGACGTGATCACCTATCACAACTACGAGGAACCGGCGCAGCATCTGCGCGTCGTGCAGATGCTCAAGGCGCTCGGCCGTCCGGTCATCTGCACCGAGTACATGGCGCGCACGCGCAACAGCCGGTTCGCCAACATCCTGCCGATGCTCAAGGCCGAGCACGTCGGCGCGATCAACTGGGGCCTCGTCGCGGGCAAGTCGAACACGATCTACGCCTGGGACGACGTGATCGCCGACGGCACCGAACCGGCCGAATGGTTCCACGACATTTTCCGTGCGAACGGCGAACCCTACCGGCGTGACGAAGCGGAGCTGATCCGCAAATTGAACGCGGCGAAATAGGGCGGCGCGGAATCCCCGGAAGGCGCGCACGTCCGACGAAAATCGCAATACCGGCATCGTGCGCGGCGACGCGCGTCACGGTTTGGTGCGCTGCAAGATTGAAACTTCGTCGCCGACGCTTCCCGCGGAAATCGCCGCAGCGCATACTGCGAATCAAACGCTCGTTTTGAATTCGACCAGAGCGCTCAACCTGAGGAGGGAGGTCATGTCGACACAACGTGTCCGGCGCGTCAGTGCGCATTCTGTACTTTTTGCTTTTTCCATCCTTTCACTCTGCGGCACCGCGGCGTCGGCGGATACGATCACCGCGCCCGGCATGTCCGCGCCGGGCACGCTCGCCTACGACTCGCTCGGCATGCCGACGATCACCGCCGCGACCGACAACGACGTCGCTTTCCTGCAAGGCTATGCGCAGGCCAAGGCGCGCTTCTTCGAGATGGACTTCAGCCGCCGCGCGGTCGGCGGCACGCTCGCCGAGCTCGTCGGCCAGGCGGCGCTGGCGAACGACGTGCAGTCGCGCACGCTCGGCCTGCGCCGCGCCGCGCTGGCGAGCTGGCAGGCGATGGACGACGACACGCGCGGCTGGCTGCAGGCCTACGCGAACGGCGTCAACTACTGGCTGCAGACGACGCCGTCGCTGCCGCCCGAATACGCCGCGCTGATGCTGACCAAGGCCGAGCCGTGGTCGCCGATCGACACGGTCAGCGTCGGCAAAGGCCTTGCCTATCAGCTTTCGTTCGATTCGTCGAAGGTGCAGAACACGATCAATTTCGCCGCGTACCAGAAGGCCGCCGCCGCGGCCAAGGTCGATCCGGCGGCGCTGTACTTCGGCGACACGCATCGTTTCGCGCCGCCCGATTCGACGGTGACGATACCGGGCTTCCAGCCGGGAGCATCGCCGAGCCTCGCCCGGCCCGGCGTATCGCTGCAGGCCGCTGCGCCGTCGCTGCCGGCCCAGCCGGCGCCGGTTTCCGCACAGACCGTGAAGCTCGCCCAAGGCTGGCTCGACAAGGTCGCCAATCATCCGCTGATCGCGCCGACCCTGCGTTCGCGCGCCGGCCGCGAGGGCAGCAACGAGTTCGCCGTGGCCGCGAGCGTGACCGCATCGGGCAAACCGATCATCGCCAACGATCCGCACCTCACCCTCGCGCTGCCGCCGATCTTCATGGAGATGCACGTCACCTCGAACGACCCTGCCTACACGCAGCCGCTCAACGCCACCGGCGTCAGCGTGCCGGGCGCGCCGGGGATCATCCAGGGCTGCACGACCAACGTGTGCTGGGGCTCGACGGTCAACCCGATGGACGTGACCGACTTTTTCCAGGAAACGTTCCAGATGAACGCGGCCGGCATGCCGACCGCGATCGTGCACAACGGCCAGGCCGAGCCCGTGATCTGGCAGTTCGAGAGCTACTACGTCAACCAGATGGCGTCGGGACAGACCGACAGCATCGCCCGCGCCGATTCGATCGGACCGAGCAACGGCGGCCTCACCATCATCGTGCCGCGGCGTAACAACGGTCCGGTCGTGCAGATCAGCGGCAACACCGGTCTTTCGATCGCCTACACCGGTTTCGGCCCGACGATGGAGCTGAAGGCGTTCAAGCTGATCAACCGCGCGAACAATCTCGCCGACTTCCAGAGCGCGCTGAGCTATTTCGACTTCGGCTCGCAGAACTTCGCCTATGCCGACACCGCGGGCAACATCGCCTACTTCACGAGCGCGGAGAATCCGATCCGCCAGGATCTGCAGGAAGGCAAGGTCGGCGGCGGCATTCCGCCGTGGATGATCCGCGACGGTTCCGGCGCGCTGCATCACGACTGGCTGCCCGTGCAGCATCCGCAGCCGAATCAGGCGACGCCGTTCGAGATCATGCCGGCGTCGGAGATGCCGCACGTCGTCAATCCGCAGGCCGGCTTCTTCGCCAACGCGAACAACGATCCGATCGGCATCCTCGCCAACAACAATCCGCTCGGCATGCAGCGGCCCGGCGGCGGCATCTATTACCTCAACTACAACTACAGCGTGTATCGCGTCACCCGCATCAGCAAGCTGCTCTCGGCGCTGATCGCCTCAGGCAAGAAGCTCACCCCGGACGACATCAAGACCGTGCAGCTCAACCGCCAACCGGCCGACGCCGAACTGGTGCTGCCGTATCTGCTGGCCGCGTATGCGAACGCACAAGGCAGCGCATGGGGCCAGCTCGGCCAGTTGGGCGGCGATCCGGCGCTGGCGCAGGCGATGAGCTATCTGAGCAGCTGGAACCTGGCGACGCCGACCGGGTTGAGCAACGGCTACGACAGCCCGGCCGCGGTGGACAACCCGCTCGGCCAGTTCGTTCCTGCCAACTACGGACAGGGCGCCGACGTCGCCGCGACGCTGTACTACCTCTGGCGCAGCAACGCGATCAAGAACATCGAGGACGCGACGCTGACCAACCTCGGCCTCGGCAACTACCTGCCCGGCGACGAGGATGCCTGGACGAGCGTGAAGTTCCTGCTCGACGGATTCCCCGTGCTCGGCGGCAAGGGCGTTTCCGGCGTGAACTTCTTCGCCGTCAACGGCGCGCCCGACGCGGCGTCGGCGCGCGACTACGTGCTGCTCAAAAGTTTGAAGGACGCACTGGCTCAGTTGTCGAGCGATGCGTTCGCGCCGGCCTTCAATCATTCGACCAATCCCGCCGACTACCATTGGGGCCTGCTGCACCGCTTCGTGCTCGAGCATCCGCTCGGCGGTCCGTTCAACATCCCCGGCGCCGGCAGCCCGTATCCGTTCACCGACCTCGCGCCGAACCTGCCCGGCCTCGCCCGCGACAGCGGCTGGGAAACGGTCAGCCCCGGCGGCGGCACCCTGCGCGTCGGCGCCGTCAACGATTTCATGTTCAGCGGCGCCACCGCGCCGGGCCGCCGCTTCGTCGGCGAGATGGCGCTGCCGATCAACGCCTTCGAGGTGATCCCCGGCGGCAACAGCGCAGTACTCGGCGATCCGCATTATGTCGACCAGTTGCCGTTGTGGTTGACGGGACAATATCACCCGTTGACGGTGGGCAACCCGTAGCGGCTGCTCGAAGCGAACAGGTATTGAAGGACGGGGAAGTCGGATCTTCCCCGTCCTTTTTTTGCGGCGACTCCATGGAAATGACCAAACCCCCAAAAACCATGAACATCACTCTCCGTTCGACATCCGCCATCGCTCTCGTCGCCGGTGCTTTCTCGGCTTTTTGCGCCCCGCTCGCCGCCGCCGAAACGGACGCGGCGCTCGCCGCGCGCGTGGATCGCGTGCTCACGGCGACGCCGCTGATCGACGGCCACAACGATCTGCCCTGGGGGATCCGCGAACGCTTCGGCAGTGCCGACGGCGTGGACCTGCGCGCCGACACGACCCAACTGCCGCGCCCCGCGGACGCTTCGGCCGACTGGACGCCGCTGATGACGGATATCCCGCGCCTGCGCAAAGGCCATGTCGGCGGCCAGTTCTGGTCGGTCTGGATTCCCTCTTCGACGACGGGCGCGGCCGCGGTGCAAACGACGCTCGAACAGATCGACATCGTGCACGGCATGGTGTCGCGCTACCCGACGGACATGGCAATGGCGGCGACCGCGGACGACGTCCTGCGCGCGCGCAAGACCGGGCGCATCGCCGCGCTGATCGGCATCGAGGGCGGTCATCAGATCGGCAATTCCCTGCCCGCGCTGCGCCAGATGTACGCGCTCGGCGTGCGCTACATGACCCTGACCCATTCGCAGAACAACGACTGGGCGGACTCGGCGACCGATACGCCCAAGCATCACGGTCTGACCGCGTTCGGCCGCGCGGTGGTGCACGAGATGAACCGCCTCGGCATGCTCGTCGATCTGAGCCACGTGTCGCCCGAGACGATGCAGGCCGCGCTCGCGGTCTCGGCCGCGCCGGTGATCTTCTCCCATTCGAGCGCGCGCGCCCTGGTCGATCATCCGCGCGACGTTCCCGACGACGTGCTGGCGCTGGTCAAGAAGAATCGCGGCATCGTCATGGTCAACTTCGCGCCGCCGTACGTCTCGGCCGAGCGCGCGCGCTGGGAGGCCGACCGCGCCGCCGAGCAGACGCGCTACAACGCGCCGCCGTTCGCCGGCCTCTACATCGGCCAGCCCGAGCGGGCGAAGGCGGCGCTGGCCGAGTGGGACAAGGCGCATCCGATGCCGGCCGTCACGATCGCGATGGTGGCCGACCATATCGAACACATCCGCGACGTCGCCGGCGTCGACTGCGTCGGCATCGGTTCGGATTTCGACGGCATTCCGTCGACGCCGCAGGGGCTCGACGGCGTCGACAAATACCCGGCGCTGTTCGTCGAACTCGCGCGCCGCGGCTGGAGCGACGCCGATCTCGCCAAGCTCGCCGCCGGAAATATCTTGCGCGTCCTGCACGAAGCCGAAGCGGCGGCGAAGCGTCTGCAGGCCACCGAACGGCCGTCGTCGGCGACGATCGGAGCGTTGGATGCCGCGGCGAAGAAGCCGTCATGAAGGTTGAGCAAAAGCAAAGCCGGGCGCGATGAATCGCGCCCCTACCACACCACAACCTTTCTTCGGCTCTGGTTTCTTGCTCTGGCTTCTGCGCGCACGATGCGCGCTGCTCTTGTTCTTCCGGGGCTCCATTGCATTGCGGCGGCAGCGGACGAAAAGGCCCGTAGGGTCGGCGCGATGGATCGCGCCACTACGCGGTCACGTGTGCTTGTCGTGCCAGCACCAATGCCACGGCTCGTAGGCAATGCCGTGCTTGTTGCCGCGCGGGTAGCTCAGCGCGAACTGGTAGATCGTCGCGTTTCGCGTCAGCCAGGCAAAGGCCGGCGAGCGTTCGAATTCTTCCTCGAGCGCGGCATAGCCCGGGGTCGTGATGTCGAGCGCGCGGCCGCTGTGGTGCTCGCTGTAGCCGGGGGCGGCGCTGACGCGCAGGATGTCGTGCATCGACTGGCCGCGTTCGAGCTTGCGCCGGAGGATGCCGAGCTGGTATTCGATGCCGCGGAACGCGGAGACGATTTCGAGCTCCACGCCCGCGCTCGCGGCCGCTTCGCGCATGCGCGTCCAGGCGCGTGCGGCGCGCGGCGCCAGGTATTGCTCGCGGCCTTGCGTGTCGCGGCCGATGCTCGCCAGGCGCGCGGGTTCGCGCACGCGGCGCAGGCCGCGCGCACGGCCGTAGTCGCGCGGCACACCGAGATCGAATGCGGCCTCGACGAAAGACTTCATGCGTTCAGTGTAGCGCCGGCGTCAGAACGGCGCGTAGCCAATCGGCGACGGCCCCGACCAACGACCCATCTAAATGCCCGGCGCGCTGATACTCCGCAGGCGTGGCGGTTCCCACGCCCTTCATGAAGAGATGGTTGAGCCCGGGAAAGAGTCTGCACTGCGCGCGCGGCTGTTTCGCGCAGAGGGCCTGCCAGCGCGGGAAGTCGATGCTCGGCGAAACCTGATAGTCGCGACCGCCTTGCAGAACGAGCATCGGCACGGTCAGCGCCTGTGCCGTCGCGACGGGATCGTAGCCGCGCAGATCGAGCCAGTACGCCGCCGGCAGGTTGAGCATCAACGGCTCGTCCGGCGGATGCTTCGCGTCGAGCTTGTCGATGGCTTCGCGTTGGTGTTCCAGCTTGTCGAGGGCCTCCTTCGTCGCCGCATCGTTCTTGCCGGCGAGCTCGGCGAGATAACGGGACTGGCGGACGACGGTTTCCTGAAACGGCGTCGCCAGCGCGGCGAGCAGGATCAGGCCGGCGAGCTGCTTGTCGCGCTGGCCGATGCGCGGCGCCATCGTCGCGCCGAGGCTGTGGCCGAGAACGTAGATGCGCTTCGCGTCGATCCGCGGCTGCGCGCGCAACAGGGCGGCGGCGGCGAGGGCGTCGTCGGTGGTCTCGTCGTCGACGGTGAACGCTTTGCCGAGATAGTTTTCCGGATGCGCCTTGGCCTGCTTTTCGTAGCGCAGTACGGCGATGCCGCGGCTTGCGAGGCCGAAGGCGAGATCGCGGAACGGCTTGTTCGCGCCGACGCTTTCGTCGCGGTCGTGCGCGCCCGAACCGTGCACGAGGACGACGGCGGGCCATGGACCGGTTCCCTTCGGCACGCTCAACGTGGCCGGCAGGGCGGCGCGGCCGACGCTCAGCTCGCGCTGTTCGAACCTACCGGGGTCGGCATAGGCCGGAGCCGCCCATACGGCGTCGTCGTCTTGGGCGGTGGAAACCGCGGCGGGAACGAAGTGGAGTCCGGCCACTTTGCCGGCCGCATCGTAGGCGATGCGCGCGTCGAGCGCGGCGTTGGCGAAGACGCAGGGGATCGTCACGATTCGATGGCCCGCGGCTTCGGTACTGCGTGCTTCCCCCTGGCGCTGGAACACGCCGAATTGGGTATTCAATGCGTCCCACAACGCGCCGAGTTTTTCGGCCGGCAGCGCGGCCTGCATGCGCGCGTCGAAGTGGCCGCCGACGGCGGCGAAGTCGCGCTTTGCCAGTTGCGCGACGAGCGCGCGCGCGTCGACGAGGAACTGTTCCGCGGGCTGCGCGGAGGACGGAGCCAAGGCTTGCATGGCCGGCACTATAGCCGCATTGATCAGCGCGGCGATGCCGAAGAGGTAGCGCATCATGGGGATTCTTCCTCGTCCGCAGGCGGGGGGGCAGCGGCGGTTTTGATCCGTCCGGCCTTGCGCAGCGCGTCGCGCAGCACGTATTCGATCTGCGCGTTGACGCTGCGCAGCTCGTCGTCGGCCCAGCGCTGCACGGCGTCGAGGATCTCGGCGCTGATGCGCAGCGGGTAGGCTTTCTTATCGGCGGCCATCGGTCTTCCGCGGTGCCGGCTTGTCCTGGTAACGGCGGACGCCGATCGCGAGCGCGCCGCCGAGACAGACGATCAACACGGTCACGATCGCGGCGAGGACGTCGCGTAGGACGAAATCGGCTTCCCAGACGAACAGGATCACGCCCTCGGCGATCACGAGCGTTCCGATCACGGTCAGCAGCATGCTCACGAACTGGCCGAGACCCTGCACGTCGCTGACCCGGTTCCAGTCGACGCCGTTGACGAGGCCGCGCGGGCCGCGGACGCGGACCACCGCCGCGATCACCAGGGTGACCGCACCGCCGCCAAGACACGCGATCAATCCGTTCAGCGGCTCGGTCATGGTGCACGCCTCGTCGCGGGGGCGCAGGAGCGGGCACCGGCGTTCGCATCGGCAGGCATGGCGCTCATTGGTACAGCGTGCCGGTGTTGACGATCGGCTGCGTGCCGCGCTCGCCGCAGAGCACGACGAGCAAGTTCGACACCATCGCCGCCTTGCGTTCCTCGTCGAGCTTGACCACCTCGCGCTGGGCGAGCTGTTCGAGCGCCATCTCGACCATCGTCACCGCGCCTTCGACGATGCGCGTGCGCGCGGCGATGATCGCGCTGGCCTGCTGGCGCTGCAGCATCGCCTGGGCGATTTCGGGCGCGAAGGCGAGGTGGGTGATGCGCGCTTCGATCACCTTCACGCCGGCGCTGGCGAGGCGTTCCTGGATCTGCTCCTGCAGATGGTCGGCGACTTCCTTGCCGTGGCTGCGCAGCGAGATGCCGCCCGAATCGTGCGAATCGTAGGGATAGCTCTGCGCCATCTGGCGCAGGGCCGATTCGCTCTGGATGTGGACGAAGTTCTCGTAGTCGTTGACCTGGAACAGCGCCTCGGCGGTGTCGACGACCTGCCAGACCACGACCGCGGCGATCTCGATCGGATTGCCGTCGAGGTCGTTGACCTTGAGCTTGGACGACTCGAAGTTGCGCACGCGCAGCGACACGCCCGTCTTGCTGTAGAACGGATTGGCCCAGCGCGGCCCCGCGTCGCGAACGGTGCCGACGTAGCGGCCGAAGAACTGCAGCACCTTGCCTTCGTTCGGCGCGACGGTGAAGAAGCCGCCGAGGCAGACGAGCAGGACGATGAAGGCGAGGATGGCCGTGATGATGGCCCAGACGGCATGAGCCTGGATCGCGTAGATCAGCCAGACGATGTCGGCAAGCAGCAGGACGATGAGGGCGATCAGAGCGGGAATGCCCGAAGGCGCGGATACGGAACGTTCGTTCATGGGTGGCTCCTCTTGGTTCGGAGAAAGATATCAAAAAGATATCAAATTTTCAATTGATATCGATTCCGATCGGACGAGGTCGATCTCAGCGGTAAGAAAATTCTTCAAAAACAATAAGTAGCAGGAAATACCTAAAGTCGAGGCAAGCACGGGCGTTCCTGCGGGGAAGGACGATCGCCGAACTCCTTCCGGCATATCGGTCAAGAAAAGACCTGTGCCCGAGCCCGGTCGACGGCCGGGCGCGTCGATTCCCGGATGCCTCATTCGTCTCCAATCAGGACGCCGGCAACGGGTAACCCCTTTCTCCGTTCTGTGCACGAGGCGAACATGAACGTTTCTTACCGCTGGATCATGGTCGGCGCGGGCGCGCTGATGACCTGCGTCGCGTTCGGGACGATGTTCTCGCTGGCGATTTTTCTCGGGCCGATCACCGCCGCGACGCAGTGGTCGCGCGCCGGCGTGTCGAGCGCGATGACGCTCAATTTTCTGGTCATGGGGCTCGGCGGTTTCGTCTGGGGCGCGGCGAGCGACCGTTTCGGGCCGCGTATCGTCGTGACGATCGGTGCCGTGCTGCTCGGCCTCGCCCTGGTGCTGGCGAGCCGGGCACCGACGCTGCTCTTGTTCCAGGCGACTTACGGCGTTTTCGTCGGCGCTGCGGCAAGCACGTTCTTCGCCCCGCTGATCGCCACGACGACTTCCTGGTTCGAGCGGCACCGCAGCCTGGCCGTCTCGCTCGTATCGGCGGGCGTGGGCGTTGCGCCGATGACGATTTCGCCGTTCGCACGCTGGCTGATTTCGGCGTACGACTGGCGCACCGCGATGCTCGTCATCGGAGTCGGCGCCTGGATTTTGCTGCTGCCGGCGACCCTGCTGATCCGCCGGCCGCCGCCCACGGTCGCGGCGAGCGGCGGCGAGACAGGTGCGCAGAGCTCCGGCCGGGAGGTTTTCCGGGCGCTGCGTTCGCCGCAGTTCCTCGTACTCGGGTTGACGTTCTTCGCCTGCTGCGCCGCGCATTCCGGACCGATCTTCCACATGGTGAGCTACGCCATGGCGTGCGGCGTGGCGCCGATGGCGGCGGTCACGATCTACAGCGTGGAAGGTCTGGCGGGCTTGGGCGGGCGCTTGTTCTACGGCCTTTTGGGCGATCGTTTCGGGGCCAGGCGCATCCTCGTCCTCGGCCTTGCGATACAGGCGGTGGTCATCGCGGGCTATCTCTTCGCCGGCAGGCTCAGTCAGTTCTACACGCTCGCCGTGTTTTTCGGTGCGACTTACGGCGGCGTCATGCCCCTCTATGCGGTGCTGGCGCGGGAATATTTTGGGCCGCGCATCATCGGCACGGTGTTCGGCGCGGCGACGATGTTCTCGAGCCTCGGCATGGCGATAGGCCCTTTGGCCGGAGGCTGGATTTTCGACATCTACGACAGCTACTTCTGGCTCTTTCTCGGTTCCGCCGCAGTGGGGCTCGGCGCGGCGGCGATCGCCTTGAACTTTCCGCCGCTGCCGCGCGTGCGCAATTCGCCGGCGTGATGTTCAGGGGCGCAGTGCTTCGACCGCATCCACGCGCACGCGGCCCAGCGTGTTGAAGCCGGCATAGAACCGCCAGGGGTCGCCCTGTCCCACCGACAGCGCAATATGTCCGGCGTCGAAGCCGTGCAGGGCGGCGTCGTAGCTGCGCCAGCGGCCGTCGACCCAGGCCTGGGCCCAGGCGTGCGGGACGAAGACGTCGGTCTTGCCGGCATAGGCGTCGATATAGACCAGACCGTCGACGACGCGTGTGGGGATGCCGCGCGCGCGCCCGAGCGCGGCGAGCAGCACCGCGTGTTCGGTGCAGTCGCCTTCGGGATTCTTCGCGACCTCGAGCGCCGAGGCATAGCCGACGCTGAGATCCTTGTTGCGGATGAAGCCGCGCACGAAGTCTTCGAGATTCTGCATCTGCGCGGCCGGTGCGGTCGCCGTACCGGCGCCCTGGCCGGCGAGTTTGACGATTTCCGGGGCCGTGCTCTGCAGCCAGTCGTTCGCCTGCGTGTCGATCGCGGCCGGCTTGTTTTCGCGCGCCGGCGCCGCGCCCGCCGCGCCGATCGGAGCGATGCTCAGTTCCACCTTGCCGTTCGCCATCCGGGTGACCCGCTGTTCGTCCGTGGTGGCGAACGTCAGCGCCTCGCCGCTCGCGTCCGTCGGGCTCACGACCATGCGCAGCCCCTTGCCGCGCTCGTCCGCACTCAGGGCGCGCGGCGCGGAGAGCAGGGTGCGCACGAGGATGTCGGGCGCCTGGTTCGGTGCGGTTGCGCAGTTCTTCGAACAGGCGAGCATGGTCAGTTCGTAACCCATCATCGGCACGAGCAGCTTGCGTACGGTGAAGTCCGGCTCGATCCACGACGCGGTCCGCGTCGGCGAGCCGCCGAGATCGACCGTCTGCTCGATGCGCACGAGCTCGCGCTTGCCTTCGGGCAGATCGATCGTTTCGCGCGCGGCGATGCGCGAATCGACCTGCACGGCCTCGAGGTTTTCCACCTGGAACGCCAGCGCTTTGTAGCGCGTGCCCGGCGCGAGCCCGTGCTTTTCCTCGGCGAGGCGCAGGCCTTCGGCGAGCAGGGCGCCCTGCGGCCAGTCGAGCGTGCGCGTCTGCTTGGCGCCGCCGACTTCGGTGGTCACTTCGAGCCTGCCGTCGGGCCGGATCAGGCCGGTCTGCACGCTTTCGATGCCGGAGATCTTCGTGTGCGCCTCGAAGCGCAGGGGCCTGCCGTCGACCGTCTCTTCGTCGATCTCGCTCGTGCTCATGCCGAGCTTGAGGCCGGAGCGTTCGATCTCGATCTGCATCGCCTGCTCGGTGCGTACGCGCGCCCCGTCGACCTTGCGCGTGGTATGCATCTGGCCGATCTTGCGGCCGTCGAGCAGCACGCTCATCCAGATGTCGTCGGCCGGCGTGGCCCGGGCGAGGGAGGCGATCGAGAGAATGACGAGGACGAGGAGGCGGCGCAGCATGGAAATTTTCGCGGACGAGGAGGCGGGCAGGATACTAGACCCGTCAATCGCGCGTCGCCCTTTCGCTATACTCGAACGAATCGAAGCAGACGGAATCCGCATGAACGACACGACCAATTTCGCCGTGTTCCTTTTCCCGCAGGCGATCGAGACGCTCGGCGCGGTGATCAAGCCTTACCTGACGGACGTGCCTTCGGTGGGGCCGCACATCGTCTGTTCCGAAGTCGATCCCGCCGGCCCGTTCTTCACCTTGACCGTGCAGGGGCACAACGCCGACGGCAAAGCCATCGAAGCGGAACTGCTGATGCCGCACGGCTTCATCAAGCTCGTCGTGTCGCTGCACAGCGAACACGGCTTCGGCTTCGGCGCACGCGAAAAAGCGACGGCGTAGGGACACGATTTCGTCACGCCCTGTTTGCAAGAATTTTCGACGCGGATTTACGCGGATCAAAATGGAGGCCAGGGCGGACAGGGCGAAAGATCGAATCCGAATTTTGCTTTATCCGCGTTGATCGCTCTTCGAATCCGCGTAAATCCGCGTCAAAAAATTGCGCCAAAGCCGAATCGCGTCCCTACGGCGACGCCTTCTTCCAGCCGTCAGCGGTCAGCAGTTCGAGCGGTCGGAAGCGCGACTTGTAGTCCATCTTCGGATGGTGCTCGATCCAGTAGCCCAGGTAGACGTGGGCGAGGCCGCGATCGCGCGCGAGTTCGATCTGGCGCAGGATCGCGTGCGTGCCGAGGCCGCGCGCCTCGCAGTCCGGATCGTAAAAAGTATACACGGCCGACAGACCGGTCGAGGTGATGTCGGTGACCGCGACGGCGCGCAGGACGTCGTCCGCGTCGCGCAGTTCGAGGAACCAGGTCGGGCTCCACGCGGTGTAGAGAAAGCGGCTGAAGTCCTGCGGGTCGGGATTGTCCATGCCGCCGCCGGCGTGGCGCGCGTCGAGATAACGCCGGTCCAGGCTGAAATACTCGTGGCTGTAGCGCGCCGGCGCGATGCTCAACACGAGGTCGGCGTTGCGCTTGAGATTGCGGCGCTGGCTGCGATCGGGTTCGAACTGCGCCACCGGAATGCGCGCCGGCACGCAGGCGCGGCAGTTGGGGCATTGCGGGTGATAGACGTGGCCGCCGGCGCGGCGGTAGCCGCGCGTCAACGCGTGCGCGTACATGCGCGGCAGGTGCGGCGCGGAGGGATCGATGACGAGATTCTGCGCCGTCCGCTCGGCGAAGTAGCCGCAGGGGTGCGGCAGGGTCTGAAACAGGCGGACGGTCTCCGACTTCATGGGCTTATTCTAGCGAACTTCCCCGCGTTCGCGGCGGATCGCGCCTGCCGATTCGGCCGCGCGCATTGTGGCAAGTGCATACGAAGAAACATTATCCGCCCAAGGCATTTTCACAATTGTCTGACAGCGCTGGACAATCCAGCATCTGCGCCTGTCAAGCACGGTTGGAACGATGCACGCAGGCAAAATCCCGCGCTCGGGAAAATTGAGGCAGAGCGGCGGAAGTGCGGCGTCGTAAAAAAACAGAATCGTGCTGACGCCGTTGTCAACTTGGGAGGGGTTCAAAATGAGCAGTTCGTCCATTGGCGTGCAGCGACAGGCTGCCCGCTCGTTCCGTCTTGCGCGTCTGTCGGCTGCCGTGAGCATGGGTTTGATGTTGTGCGCCGCGCCGTTGCTCGCGCAGACCGCGCCCGACGCGGACCAGGTCAAGACCGATGCCGAAAAGGCCAAGGACGGCAAACCGAAGAAGACCGTCGCCGCCGACGGCAAAACGGCGGAAAGTCTCGAAGCCATTACCGTCACCGGCATCCGCGCGTCGGTCGAAAGGGCGCAGGACATCAAACACGACGCCGACACCTTCGTCGATTCGGTAAGCGCACTCGACATTGGCGCGCTGCCGGACCGCAGCGTCACCGAAACCTTGTCGCGCATCCCCGGCGTCACGATCGACCATTTCCTCTCCGTGGGCGATCCGGAACACTTTTCCGCCGAAGGCAACGGCGTGCAGGTGCGCGGCCTCACCCAGGTGCGTTCCGAATTGAACGGCCGCGACAGTTTTTCCGCGAACGGCGGCCACAGCCTCAGCTTCCAGGACGTGCCGTCGGAATTGATGTCCGGCATCGACGTCTTCAAGAACCAGAAGGCCGACATGATCGAGGGCGGCCTCGGCGGCACGGTGAACCTGCGCACCTTCATGCCGTTCGACTTCAAGGAGCAGAAGATCGCCGCCTCGGTCAGCGAAAACTACGGCGACTTCGTCAAGAAGTACAAGCCGTCCGCCTCCTTGCTCTACAGCAATCGCTGGGACACCCCCTTCGGCGAAATGGGTTTCCTCGTCGACGTCGCCGATTCCAAACTGGCCACGCGCACCGACGGCTTGTTCGTGCGTCCGTTCTTCAAGAACGCGAGCGGTGAATGGGTGCCGCGCGGCGCCGACTGGCGCACCCTGACCTACGATCGCAAGCGCGATGGTGCCTACATGGCCTTCCAGTGGCGCCCGAGCAGCGATCTGGAACTGTTCGCCACCGCGTTCCAGAGCAAGTACCACGAGGTCTGGTACGAAGACGCGATCTTCGTAGGCAACGATCCGACGAAGGTGGTGGTCGATGCGAGCCAGCCGAGCCAGGCGAACGGCGGCGTGTTCCAGTCCGGTCGTCTCACTCAGGACGGCGGCGTGCCGATGGGCACCGACATTCGCGCTTCGAATCGCCACTCCAAGACCACGGACTTCTCGACCGGCCTGAAGTGGCTGCTCGGCACCAGCACCGAAGTATCCAGCGAGTTTCAGTACGTCAAGGCCACGACCACGAGTCTGGATTCCACCGTGGCGCTGGGCACCAACGTTCCCTACATCGACATTGCGCTGAACGGCAGCCACCCGCCGCGCATCGGTATCGACACGAGCTACACCATGAACCCTGCCAATTACTACTGGGGGTTCACGATGGATCATCAGAACCAGAACGAAGCGAAGGAATTCGCCTGGCGCGCCGACCTCAAGCACAGTTTCGACAACGGTTTCGTGCACGCGTTCAAGGCCGGTCTGCGCGTGACCGACCGTGATGCCACGAATATCGATACCGGCTACAACTGGAACGCCGTGTTCCAGACCTGGATGCAAGGCTGGGCGGTGCCGAGCGGCGTGCCGTTGCCAAACCTGAACTTGAACGGCACGGCCAATGCGAACCTCGCGCACCTCGATACGTTCAACAACTTTTACCGCGGCGATGTGAACATACCCGGTGCGTTCTATGCGCCGCTGCTGTCGGTCGCGCTGGGCTATCCGAACAGCTACGCGAACATCCACGACGCCGCCAGTCCGTATTACCTCTGCTGCTACAACAATCCGTACAAGGCGACGGTGTTCGATGCGGCGCACACCAATGTGCAGAACGAAAAGACCTATGCCGCTTACGGCATGCTCGAATTCGGCGTAGACGACATCAACCTGAGCGGCAATGCCGGCGTGCGCGCCATCATCACCAACAATTCCGCCAGCGGCTCCCTGGTGTACCCGAGTCAGGCGTTTGCCCCGTATCTGGGCGCGGGCCAGTCGACGCCGATCACGGCCAGCAACGAGTACACCAACGTCCTGCCGAGCCTGAACCTGAAGTGGGGTTTCGCCGAAAACTGGATCGCGCGCTTTGCCGCATCCAAAGCGATCGCACGGCCGGACATGAGTCAATTGCAGGCCTATCAATTGCTGAGTGCCGCCGTGAAGTCCGGTTACACACCGCCATCCGGCACCACCTTCCTGCCGCTCGACAAGCTCGATCTGACGAGCGACTCCTTCAGCAATCCGTACCTGAAGCCGATGAAGGCCAATCAGTTCGACCTGTCGCTGGAGTGGTATTTCGATCCGGAGCACGGCGGCATGGCCTGGGCCAACCTGTTCCACAAGAGCATTCACGACTATTTCCGGCGCGAGGCGCAGCTGGTGTCGTATCCGGGCCTCGACGGCAACAACTATCAGTATCTGGTTACCCGCCCGGTGAATGTCGGCACGGCGACGATCGACGGCGTGGAAGTCGGCTGGAACCAGTTCTTCGATTTCCTGCCGGTCAAGGGCTTCGGCATGTCGGCGAACTACACCTACATCAAGAGCCGGACCCATGTGCCGTACGCGAGCACGACGGTACCGGTCGACACCGACGGCGCCGGGTACGGCGCGCTCCCGGCGGACGGGTTGTCGAAGAACGCACTCAATGTCGCGGCGTTTTACGAACAGGGGCCGTGGCAGGTGCGCCTGGCCTACAACTGGCGCAGCAAGTTCCTGCTCTCGATCGGTCCGAACGGCTACAACGGCACCGACAACAACATCGCCTGGAAGCTGCCGGTATTCAGCGACGCCTATGGCCAGCTGGATGGTTCGATCTTCTTCGCGTTCAACGACAACCTCAAGCTCGGCCTCGAGATGAACAATCTCAACAACGCAGAACAGCGCACGATCATGGTTCAGAGTGCCTCCGGCAAGCACGTCACCTCCTGGTACGTGAACGATCGTCGCTACGCACTGACTCTGCGTGCGTCGTTTTGATCGTGTGGGGCTTGATCGGACGGGTGCCGGCATGGGCAAGGCACTTGGCATCGGGTGCGTTGTTGTTGGCGGGAATGTCGGGAGCCGGCGCGGCAGGCGGCGATCAAACGGCCTATCGCTGGCGCAACGTCGCCATCGGCGGCGGCGGCTTCGTCAGCGGGCTGGTGTTTCATCCGTCCGAGAAAGGCCTGCTGTACGCGCGCACCGATGTCGGCGGGGCCTATCGATGGGACTCCGCCGGCAAACAATGGAGTGCGCTGACCGACTGGATCGAGGCGAAGGACGTCAACCTGCTCGGCATCGACAGCCTCGCGGTCGATCCTTCGGATGCGAACCGCGTCTACCTTGCCGCCGGCACCTACACGGCCGACTTCGCGCCGAACGGCGCGATCCTGCGTTCGGACGATCGCGGCCGCACGTTCGCGCGCAGCGATCTGCCTTTCAAGCTCGGCGGCAACGAACTCGGACGCGGCAACGGCGAGCGCCTTGCGGTTGATCCGCACGACGGCCGCGTGCTGTTCTTCGGCTCGCGCGGCGCCGGACTTTGGCGCAGCGAAGACCGCGGCGCGAGCTGGGGCCGCGTTGCCGGATTCCCCGATGCGGCCACCTCGGCCGGCGCGAGCGCGGCGAATGCGTGGCGCCGGCAGGCGATCGGCATCGTCTTCGTCGTGTTCGATCCGGCCAGCGGCAAATCCGGGCAGCCGACGCCGACCTTGTACGCGGGCGTGTCGACGCGCGAGGCAAGCCTGTTTCGTTCGACCGATGCGGGCCGCACCTGGACCGCCGTGCCCGGCCAGCCGGCCGGCCTGCGGCCGAACCACATGACGCGCGCCGCGGACGGCACCTTCTACTTGAGTTACGGCGACGAGCCAGGCCCCGACGGCATGCACGACGGCGCGGTGTGGAAGTACGAACCTGCCGCGCAACGCTGGACGAACGTCACGCCGTTGCCGCGCGGCTTTTTCGGCTGGGGTGCCGTTGCCGTCGATCCGCGCGATCCGCAGGTCGTGATGGCGGCGACGTTCGCGCGCTACGACGTGGGCGACGAGCTGTTCCGCAGCCGCGACGGCGGCGCGCACTGGCAGCCGGTGTTGGCGCGCTCGCGTTTCGACGACGACGGCGCGCCCTGGGTTGCCGCGCACCGGCCGCACTGGATCGCCTCGATCGCGATCGATCCGTTCGACGCCGACCGCGTGCTGTTCGTCACCGGCTACGGCATCTGGGCATCGACGAACATGCTCGGCTTCGATCGTGGCGGCACGGCGAACTGGCGCTTCGAGGACCGCGGTCTCGAGGAAACCGTCGTGCTCGATCTCATCAGTCCGCCGCAGGGCGCGCCGTTGCTGAGCGCGCTCGGCGATCTCGACGGTTTCCGCCACGACGACCTCGACGCCGCGCCCTCGCACCTGGACGTGCCGCAACGCTACAGCAACGGCGAGAGCATCGATTTCGCCGCGCGCAGGCCCGAGCTGATCGTGCGCGCCGGCCGGACCGGAAAGCCCGCGGGCAGCGTGGTGCGTGCCGCGTTTTCGAAGGACGGCGGCCGTTCATGGGAGGCGTTCGCAAGCGAGCCGGGCGAAGGCGAGGGGGCAGGCAGCATTGCGATCGCCGCGGATGCAGCGGCCGTGGTGTGGGCGCCGCTGCAATCGAAGCGGGTTTTCCTGACCCGTGATTTCGGCCGGCGCTGGACGGCCGCCGAAGGTCTGGAAGGCGGAGAACGCGTGCTCGCCGATCGCCTCGACGCGGCGCGCTTCTACGCCGTCGATGCGCGCGGCGGAAAACTTTCCGTCAGCCGCGACGGCGGAGCGCACTTTGCGCCGATCGGCGGTGCGTTCGGCGACGCGGCGCGCGGCGCCGCTCAGCCGCGCCTGTATGCATCGCCCGCGAAAGCGGGCGTACTCTGGATCGCAGCCCGCGACCGGGCGCTGATCCGCGGCGACGCCGACGGCCGCGTCACCGCGACCGTCGCCTCGATCACGGGCGTCGATGCGCTTGGGTTCGGCAAGGCCGCGCCCGGCAAAACCGCACCGACCCTGTTCGTCGCCGGCCGCCGCAACGGCGTGCAGGGCATTTTCCGTTCCACCGACGACGGCGCGAGCTGGCAGCGCATCGACGATGCCGCGCACCGCTACGGCCGCATCGAGCATCTCGTCGGCGACCCGCGCGTTTTCGGCCGGCTCTATTTCGGCGCCGCGGGCCGCGGCATCGTCTACGGCGAGCCGGCGGCGCGGTCATGCAAGGCCGCTTCCGGTTCCGCAGCCGACGCGCGTTGTGAGGAGAAACCATGAACATCGGGTTCGCGCGGCGTTGCTTTCGTCTTGCCCGGTGCGGCTTCGCCGCGGTCCTCGTCGCCGCGCCGGCCGCTCACGCCGACATGGGGTTGCAGCTGTCGCTGCCGTTCGGCGACGGCGCCGTGCTGCAGCGGGATCGCGCCATCCCGGTCTGGGGTCGCGCGGCACCGGGTTCGCGGGTGCACGTGCGCCTCGACGGCACGGATGCCGACGCGCGCGCCGACGCGCAGGGCCGCTGGCGCGCGACGCTGCCGCCGCACGCGCCCGGCGGGCCGTGGACGCTCGAAGCCAGCGACGGCCGCAGCGTGCGCAAGGTCCGCGACGTGCTCGTCGGCGACGTGTGGCTGTGTTCGGGCCAGTCCAACATGGAGTTCACGCTAAGCCAGGTGCAGAACGCGGCGGAGGAAATCGCCCGCGGCAGCGACCCGGCGATCCGCCACTTCAAGATTCCCCGATCCTGGGCGCTTGCCTCGGCCGACGGCCTCGCCGGCGGCGCCTGGATCGCGGCCACGCCGCGCACGGTCGGCGATTTCTCCGCCGTCTGCTGGTTTTTCGCGCGCACGGTCAAAGCGCGCAGCGGCGTGCCGCAGGGCCTGATCAACAGCACCTGGGGCGGCAGCCGCATCGAGGCCTGGATGGACCAGCGCACGGCGAACGCCGATCCGCGCGCGATCGCCGACGCCGTGCGCCGGCAGGAGGCGGAAGAAGCCTCGCGCCTCGCCGTCACCCGGCACCGGCTTGCGCACTGGCGCACGACGAATGCCGACGTGCTCGATCGCAAGGGCAGTCAGATCTGGGCGGCCGAAACGCTCGACGAAGGCGACTGGGTGCCGATCGACGTGCAGCGCTACTGGGAGGACCAGGGCTACTACGGCATGGACGGCGTCGCCTGGTACCGCACGCATTTCCGTTTGAGCGCGCAGGAAGCGGCGCGCGGCGTGACGCTGGGCCTCGGCATGATCGACGATTCCGACCGCACCTGGGTCAACGGCGTGAAGATCGGCGAGACCGTACTGCAATGGAACGGCGTGCGCGCCTACCGGGTGCCGCCGCAGGCGCTGCATGCGGGGCTGAACACCGTGGCGATACGGGTGGAGGATCTCGGCGGCAACGGCGGCATGCATGGCGATGCGGCCATGGTCTATGTCCAGCCGGACGGCGGCGCGCGCAGGCCGTTTGCCGAGCCGTGGCGTTTCCGCCCGGCGGCGGTGAGCCTCGTGCCGAGCTACCGCCAGAACGAAATACCGACCCTGCTGTACAACAAGATGATCCATCCGCTGCTCGGCTACGCGCTGCGCGGCGTGCTCTGGTACCAGGGCGAGGCCAACGCGCTGCCGGGGCAGGCGCTGGCCTACCGGGAGCAGTTCGCGGCCCTGATCCGCGCCTGGCGCTCGGCATGGGAGCAGCCCGAACTGCCGTTCCTCTGGGTGCAACTGGCCAACTTCCGCAGCGGCGAAGACACGCCGGCGGAAAGCCCCTGGGCGGAGCTGCGCGAGTCGCAGTCGGCCGCCCTCGCTTTGCCGCACACCGGGCAGGCAGTGAGCATCGATATCGGCAATCCCGACGACATCCACCCGACCGACAAGCAGGATGTCGGATATCGCTTGGCCCGGGCGGCGCGCCGCGTCGTCTTCGGCGAGTCCGTCGCCGCGGGGGGACCCGTGTTCCGCGCGATGCGCATCGAGGGCGCACGCGCAGTGTTGACGTTCGACGCGCCGGAAGGTCTTGCGGTGCGCGGCGGCGGCATGCGCGTGGGCGGCTTCGAGATCGCCGGTGCGGATCTGCGCTACCGGCCCGCCGAGGCGCGCATCGACGGCGAGGGCATCGTGGTGTCGAGCCCCGCCGTCGCCAATCCCGCGGCGGTGCGCTATGCCTGGAGCGACAACCCGGTCGACGCCGACCTGGCCGACCGTGCGGGATTGCCTGCGTCGCCGTTCCGCAGCGAACCCAAGCAGTGAGGAACCCATGCGGCTGAAACGTTTCCTCGTCACGCTGTTCGCCGCCGCGGCGTCCTTTGCCGCCGCGGCTGCCGAACCGCCGCGCATCGTCAGCAACGACGGGCGTCACGCCTTGCTCGTCGACGGCAAGCCGTATCTGATCCTCGGCGCGCAGGTGAACAATTCCAGCGCCTGGCCCGGCATGCTGCCCGAGGTATGGCCGGCGATCGCCGATATGCACGCGAACACGGTGGCCTTTCCGATCGCCTGGGAACAGATCGAGCCGAAAGAAGGGCGGTTCGATTTCGGTTTCCTCGATGCGCTCGTCGCCCAGGCGCGCGAGCACGAGGTGCGTCTCGTCCTGCTCTGGTTCGCGAGCTGGAAGAACAACGGGCCGAGCTACGCGCCGGATTGGGTCAAGCTCGACAACGCGCGCTTTCCGCGCATGCGCACGCGCGAAGGCAAGGTGCTGAATTCGCTGTCGCCGCACGCCGCGGCGACCTTGGCCGCCGACCGCAAAGCCTTCGTGCAGTTCATGCAGCATCTGCGCGAAATCGACGGCGAACGGCATACGGTGATCCTCGTCCAGGTCGAGAATGAAACCGGCACCTACGGCACCGACCGCGATCATTCGTCCGCGGCCGATGCCTCGTTCGCAGGTGCCGTGCCGAAGGAGTTGCTGCGCGCGAAGGGCACGAAGGGAGGCACGTGGCGTGCAGTGTTCGGCGCCGACGCCGACGAAATTTTCCAGGCCTGGGCGGTCGCGCGCTTCGTCGGCGAGGTCGCCGCCGCGGGCAAGGCCGTGTACGCGTTGCCGATGTACGCGAACTGCGCGCTGCGCGATCCGTTCGCCCCCGGCAAGCCCGGCAGCTATTCCAGCGGCGGCCCGACCGACAATGTGCTCGACGTGTGGAAGGCGGCGGCGCCGGCCCTCGATCTGCTCGCGCCGGACATCTATATGCCCGAGTACGCGAAGTACACGGCCGTGCTCGATCGCTACGCGCGCGCCGACAATGCGCTGTTTGTCGCCGAGACGAGCAGCGATGCGGCCTATGCGCGCTATCTGTTCGCTGCGCTCGGCCGTCGCGCGATCGGCTTCTCGCCGTTCGGCATCGACTACAGCGGCTATTCGAATTATCCGCTCGGCGCGCGTGCGATCGATGCGAAGTCGCTGGAACCGTTCGCCGCGAACTATCGCCTGCTTGCGCCGATGAGCGGCGAGATCGCGCAGGCCGCCTATGCAGGCAAGCTCTGGGGCGCGGCCGAGCCGCCGGACACGCACGAGCAGATCCTCGATCTCGGCGACTGGCAGGTGCGCGCGAGCTACGGCCGCGATACGTTCGGCACCGCGCCGGCCAAGGGCAATGCCGCACTCGACGGCGGCGTGCTGATCGCGCAAGTCGGCGTCAACGAATATCTCGTCACCGGTCGCAACGTGCGCGTCGATTTCAGCGCCGGCAAAACGCGCGGCGGGGCGCGCTTTCTGCTCGGCCGCGTCGAAGAAGGCCGCTACGAGGACGGCCGCTGGATATTCAAGCGGCTGTGGAACGGCGACCAGACCGATTGGGGACTCAATTTCGCCGCTCTGCCGCAGGTGCTCAAGGTGCGGCTCGCGACGTATTGAGGGATGGCTATGGAAGCCTTCTCCCCCGAGCGACGCTCGGGGGGGAAGGCTGGGTGGGAGGCGCTTTCCGTTCTCGCGGCCGACGAGTTCGAGAGCGCCCCTCACCCCGACCCTCTTCCCCAACGATGATTCTGTCGGGGGGGCGAGGGAGAACTTTTCTTATCGAGAACTGACGCGAATCGGGTCGAGGAAAAACATGCACAACAAGATTTTTTCGCTGGCGCTGCTTGCGCTGACTCCCACCTTGTCGTCTGCCGCGGTATCGCCCGGACTGGTCGCTGACGACGCGGCCATCGAGCGGCGCGTCGACGGCCTGCTCGCCAAGCTCACGCTCGAAGAGAAGGTGGCCCTGCTCGGCGGCGTCGAAGGCTTCTATTCCGAAGCGGTGCCGAAGATCGGCCTGCCGCGCCTGCAGATGACCGACGGCCCGGCCGGCGTGCGTTCGTCGGCGACGCCGTCGAATGCGTACGCTGCCGGCATCGCGCTGGCGGCGAGCTGGGATCCTGATCTGGCCGAGCGCGTCGGCGCCTCGATGGGGCGCGATGCGCGGGCGCGCGGGATCAGCTTCCTGCTCGGCCCGGGCGTCAATCTGTACCGCGCGCCGCAGAACGGCCGCAACATGGAGTACTACGGCGAAGATCCCTATCTCGCCGGCAAGCTCGCCAGCGGTCTGATCCGCGGCGTGCAGGCGCAGGGCGTCGTCGCCACGGTCAAGCACTTCGCCGCGAACAACTCCGAATACGACCGGCGCAACCTCAATACGCTGATCGACGAGCGCACGCTGCGCGAGCTGTACCTGCCCGCGTTCGAGATGGCGGTGAAGGAGGGCGGCGTCGGTGCGGTGATGAGCAGCTACAACCTCGTCAACGGCGATTACCTCGCCGAAAACAAAGTCATCGCGCGCGACATCCTCAAGCGCGAATGGGGCTTCAACGGTCTCTACATGTCCGACTGGGAGGCCGCCTACGACGGCATCAAAGCGTTCAACGCCGGCCTCGATCTCGAGATGCCGGTGGCGGAGGCGATGAAGCCCGAGGTTCTGCTGCCGGCACTGCGCAACGGAACGCTGTCGCGCGCCGATCTCGACGACAAGACGCGCCGGCTCCTGCGCACCGCGGTGCGTTTCGGCCTGCTCGACCGGCCGCAGCGCGACTACGACATCGCGCTGATGGACCGCGCGCCCGACGCGGTCGCGCTCGACTCGGCGCGCGCGGGGCTCGTCCTGCTCAAGAACGACGGCCGCGTCCTGCCGCTCGACGCGAACCGGCTGAAGACGATCGCCGTGATCGGCCCGGCCGCGCATCCGGGGGCGGGTACCGGCGGCGGCAGTTCGCACATCGAGGCGTTCCGTTCGCAGAGCCTCCTCAGCGCCGTCGTCGACAAGCTCGGCGACAAGGTGAAGGTGCTCTACAGCCGAGGGCTGCCGACGACCGACGACATCTTCAAGAAGGACAAGGTCTTCGTCACTGCCGAAGGCGGTCCCGGCCTGCTGCGTGAAACCTTCGCCAATCCCGATTTCGCCGGCAAGCCCATCGACCGCGTCTACGTCGGCACCGTCGACCAGTGGCGGCCCGAGTTGTGGACGACGCCGGCGAGCGAGCGCCGCAGCATGCGCTGGACCGCGCGCTTCGTTCCGCCGGCCGCCGGCGACTATATGTTCCTCACCGCCGCGTCGAGCAAGGACACCTACACGCTCTATCTCGACGGCAAGCCGGTCGTCGAGCAGATCCTGCGCGAAGGCCAGGCGCCGCACCAGGCGATCGTCCGGCTCGAAGCGGGCAAGGCGGTCGACGTGCGCCTGGACTATCGCCCCGACGTCAGCTACAGCCGCATGAGCTTGGGCGCGATCGCGGTCGACAAGATGATCGGCGAAGACGCACGCCGCATGGCGGCGACGGCCGATGCCGTCGTCCTTGCCGTCGGCTTCGATGCGACGAGCGAAAGCGAGGCCTTCGACCGCAGCTTCGAACTGCCGTGGGGACAGGAGGCGCTGATCCGGGCGATCGCCAAGGCCAATCCGCGCACGATCGTCAGCGTCACCTCGGGCGGCGCCTACGCGACCGACGGCTGGCTCGCCCAAGTGCCGGCGCTGCTGCCGAACTGGTATCAGGGCCAGCGCGGCGGCACCGCGCTCGCCGAAGGGCTGCTCGGCGAGCGCGCACTCGAAGGCAAGCTGCCGATCAGCTTCGAGCGGCGCTGGCAGGACAATCCGACCCACGATTTCTACGACGCGATCCCGCCCAAGGACGGCGGCAAGCCGAGCGTGCGCTATGGCGAAGGCGTGTTCCTTGGCTATCGCTGGTATACGAGCCATGCGGACGCGGCGCAGCCGCTGTTCGCGTTCGGTCATGGCCTGTCGTATACGGATTTCAAGTTCGCGAATCTCAAACTCACGCCGAAGGGCGAGGGCGGCAAGGCGACGCTCGACGTCGAGTTCGACGTCAGCAACGTCGGCGCACGCGACGGCAGCGAAGTCGCCCAGGTCTACGTCGGCAATCCGTCGGCCAAAGTGCCGCGGCCGGCGAAGGAACTGAAAGCATTCCGCAAACTGCACTTGGGTGCAGGGCAAACCCAGCACGTCGTCTTGAACCTGGACCGCCGCGCGCTGGCCTACTACGACGTCGGGCGCCGCGACTGGCGCGTCGATCCGGGCAGCTTCCGCGTCTACGTCGGCAACGCCTCGGATGCGACGCCGATGAGTGCGGAATATGTCGTGCGTTAGCGAAGCCCATGGAATGCGCGGCACGACGCTTCTCCGATCGTCGGCGAGGGTGACTTCTGCGGCCGGGGGTTAGGTTAGCTAACGTCAGCCCATAGCCCGTAGGGCGGGAGAAGCGAAGCGCATCCCGCCATCTCGGCGGTGGTATACGGCAACGGCGGGATGCGCCGCTGCGCGGCTTCTCCCGCCCTACGCGGTGCGGGAGCGCGAGGTCATGCCGGGGTTCGCTCGATGGATGTCCATATCCATTCGCGAACTTGCGCGCCTCCTGCGCGCGGCCCTGATCAAAAGACGGAG
>CBJLOV010000021.1:0-33343 GCA_966424745.1 uncultured bacterium | reverse complement strand
GGCCGGCGCGGCCGGTTTCCTGGTAGTAGCCTTCGAGACTCTTCGGCAGGTCCAGATGCGCGACGAAGCGCACGTCGGGCTTGTCGATGCCCATGCCGAACGCGATCGTCGCGCACATGACGATGCCGTCCTCGCGCAGGAAACGCTGCTGGTTCTCCGCGCGCTGCGCCGCGTCCATGCCGGCGTGGTACGCGAGCGCGGCGATACCCTGCTCGTTGAGCCAGGCCGCGGTCTCCTCGACCTTGCGCCGCGACAGGCAGTAGGCGATGCCCGACTCGCCCTTGTGCGCGGCGAGAAAGTCCTTGAGCTGACGCTTGGAATTCTCCTTTTCCACAACGCGGTAAAGTATATTTTTTCTATCGAAGCTGGAGACGAACTGGCGCGCCTCGCCGAGATTCAGGCGCTCGACGATCTCGCGCCGCGTGGGCGCGTCCGCGGTCGCGGTCAGGGCGACGCGCGGGATTTGCGGGAATCTCTCGTGCAGGACGGTGAGCTGGCGGTACTCGGGGCGGAAATCGTGCCCCCACTGCGACACGCAGTGCGCTTCGTCGATCGCGAACAGGGAAACCTGCGTCCGCGCGACGAGATCCAGGCAGCGTTCGCTGAGCAGGCGCTCGGGCGCGACGTAGAGCAGCTTCAGTCTGCCCGCGGCGAAATCGCGCTCGACCTCGAACTGGGCGCGGCCGTCGAGGCTCGAATTCAGATATGCCGCAGCCACGCCGAACTGGTGCAGGGCCGCGACCTGGTCCTGCATCAGCGCGATCAGCGGAGAAACCACCACCGCCGTGCCCGCGCGCATCAGCGCCGGAATCTGGTAGCACAACGACTTGCCGCCGCCGGTCGGCATCAGCACCAGCGCATCGCCGCCGCCGGCTACCTGCTCGATGATCGCGCGCTGTTCGCCTCGGAACGCGGGATAGCCGAAAACCTGATTGAGTATTTCCAGAGCAGACGCCGTCATTGGACGAATTTTAACAGTCCGTCGTTTCAAACGGCGAAACGCGCCGCCGCCGCTTCCGCCCCACTGCGGTTTTGGCTAATGTAGCGCTCTCTCACCACCGGTCCGCAACATGCTCAGTCTGCCGCGTCTCGCCGTCCTTGCCGCCCTGCTCGTCGCGCTAGCCGGCTGCGGCGGCGCGCAGACGCATCCGATCAATCCGCCGAACGCGTCGATCCAACTGCTCGAAGTGCAGGCGGACGGCCGTTGGAAGGTATCGATCCGGTTGGAGAATTTCTCGGACAAGACCGTGCATTACTCGACGCTCAAGGCCAACCTGCGCATCAGCGGCGTCGATACCGGCGACATCTCGCTGCAGCCGGAAATGGACATCCCCGGCCTCAACGCCGACGTTGTCGACACGACGCTGACGCCGAGCAGCGACTTGTTGAAAGCGTTCGCGCTCGACGTGAAAGCGCCGGGCGGCGCGCCGTACGAACTCAAGGGCACGATCGGCATTCCGCTCGCCGGCAAGGACTTCAAATTCGAGCACAAGAGCCGCCTTTCGCCCGTGCCGGGCATTCCGAATCAGTATCGATGAAACCGAAGGGCTGAGGGCCGATTGCTGAAGAGCAAAAAGCCGCCGGACCGCAACGCTTTTCAGCCCTCAGCCTTCCCCCCTCAGCCCTCAGCCCTCAAATTCCCCATGACCCGCTACGCCGCCCCGCTCGCCGATATGCGCTTCGTCCTGTTCGATCTGCTCCAGGTGGAAGCGCAGTACGCGCGTCTGCCGGGAGGCGAAGCCGCCACCCGCGACACGCTCGATGCGATCTTCGACGAAGCGGCGAAGTTCTGCGAGCAGGTGCTCGCGCCGATCAATTCGAGCGCCGACGAAGAGGGCTGCACGCTCGACAAGGCGACCGGCAAGGTGACGACGCCGAAGGGCTTCAAGGAGGCCTACAAACAATACGTCGACGGCGGCTGGAGCAGCCTCAACGCGCCGGAGCAGTACGGCGGCCAACACCTGCCCGAGTCGATCGGCGCGCCGATCAAGGAGATGCTCGATTCGGCCAACCTGTCCTGGGGCAACTTCCCGCTGTTGTCGCACGGGGCCTCCGAGGCGCTCAAGCAGCATGGCGAGGAATGGCAGCGCCAGGCTTTTCTCAAGCCGATCGTCGAAGGCCGCTGGACCGGGACCATGTGCCTGACCGAACCGCACTGCGGCTCCGACCTCGGCCTGCTGCGCACGCGCGCGGAGGCGAACGCGGACGGAACCTACCGCGTCACCGGCACGAAGATCTTCATCACCGCCGGCGAGCACGACCTGACCGAGAACATCGTCCATCTCGTGCTCGCGCGCCTGCCCGACGCCCCGGCCGGCGTGAAGGGCATCTCGCTGTTCATCGTGCCGAAGGTGAAGGTCGACCGCGAAGGCCGGATGGGTGCGCGCAACAACGTGGTCTGCGGCGCGATCGAGCACAAGATGGGGATCAAGGCCTCGGTCACCTGCGTGATGAACTTCGACGACGCCGAGGGCTACCTGATCGGCGCGCCGAACAAGGGCCTGAATGCGATGTTCACCATGATGAACACCGCGCGCCTCGCCGTCGGCATCCAGGGGCTCGGCCTGATCGAACGCGCCTACCAGATCTCGCTCGCGTATGCGCGCGAGCGCCTGCAGGGCCGCTCGCTGAGCGGGCCGAAGTTTCCGGACAAGCCGGCCGATCCGTTGATCGTGCACGCCGACATCCGCCGCATGCTGCTCACCCAGAAAGCTTTCGCCGAAGGTACGCGTGCACTGAGCTACTACGCTGCGACCCTGGTCGATCTCGTCGAGCGCTCGCCCGACGAGGCCGAACGCAAGCGCGCAGACGAGCTGCTTTCGTTCCTGATCCCGATCGTCAAGGCGCTGCTCACCGAAGCGGCGAACGAATGTGCATATCACGCCGTGCAGATCCACGGCGGCCACGGCTATATCCGCGAGACCGGCATCGAGCAGTTCGCGCGCGATGCGCGCATCACGACGATTTACGAAGGCACGACCGGAATCCAGGCGCTCGACCTGCTCGGGCGCAAGATCCTCGCCACGCAGGGCGCCGGACTGAAACATTTCCTCGAAGAAATCAGCGCGTTCTGCACGGCCAAGTCCGGCGACGCGACGCTGGCGGAATTCGTCGGCCCGCTTGCCGCGGCGGCAAAGGAATGGGGCGATCTGACCTTTGCGCTCGGCAAGCGCGCGACGGCGAATGCCGACGAAATCGGCGCCGCGGCGGTCGACTACCTGTTCTACTCGGGCTATGTCGCCCTGGCTTATTTGTGGGCGCGCAGCGTTGCGGCGGCCGCAGCCTCGTCGCAGTCCGCGGACTTCAAGGCAGCCAAACGCCATACCGCGCGCTACTATTTCACCCGCATCCTGCCGCGCACGCTGGCCCACAAGGCCGCGATCAACGCAGGTGCGGACAGCGTGCTCGCAATGCCCGCCGCCCTGTTCGGATAGCCGCCCGGAGTTTCAGCAACACTCGTTTCCCCATGAACGATCAACAGCCGGAAACCGAAGTCTACGTTCGTCTCGCCCACGCGGACGACGACGAGTTCATCCTCTCCCTGGCGAACCGTTTCGCCGAGTTCGAGCTGCCGCCCTGGCGCCGGCGCGCGGAGACGCTCGCCGGAATCCACCGCGACATCGAGCACCACCTGCGCACCCTGCCGCCGGCCTCGCACTTGTTCGTCGCCGAAGACGAAGGCGCGCAGCCGCTCGGCTTCCTGCACCTGCAGACACGCAAGGATTTCTTCACCGGCGCGCTCAATTGCCATATCTCCGACCTCGTCGTCGCCGCCGAGCACGAAGGCCGCGGCGTCGCCGGCGCGATGCTGCGCTACGCCGAGGAATGGGCGAAGGAACATCGCTGCCGCTTCCTCACCCTCGGCGTGTTTCCGAACAACGAACGCGCGCGCAAGCTTTACGAGCACCACGGCTTCGGGGTGGAAATCCTGAGCATGGCGAAGCCGGTCAAATAGCCCGACAGCCACCGAACTGACGCGCAGCGTGTCGGGCACCGCCCCGGACCGGGCCGGTTTCCTCCAATTCAGCCAGCCCGGCCATCCGATCGCGCCGCGGAGCGTTGCCGCATCCGTCCCGAACCCGGGCCTACCGCCTCGTTCCGACCCCGTTTTCGACGCGATATCGCGCCGTTCGGCGACGATGCCGCGCCTCGCCATCGCATTCGACCTGGCTCGCGCCTGACCGCCGCGTCATCCAGTATTCGCATATATCGCCTAAATTCGGCTATGCTGCCGATCCGGATACGATCGTTTGGCAGCGAATCGCCCATGTCCGCCCGCAGGGCGCCGATGGTGACAACCGGATGCCGAGTCATAGATCACAAGTCGTCTCGACGAAGTCCTCGAACCTCGAACTCGACCGCATGGTCATGTTCGAGCCGCGCAAGATCAGCGATATCCACTCCACGCGCGTGCTTTCGCTCGATTCCAACGGCCGCATACTCGACTGGATTTCCTGGCAGGACGCGGTCTGCCTGTACGTGCGCGATGCCGTCTCGTGGACCTTGGGCAATCCTTGCCTGATGATCCACGGCGGCACGAGCCGCTTGACCGGCGAACAGTCCACGCTCGCGTTGCATCCGATCGTCGCAAGCCGCGGCCATGCCCGCCTGCACGCGGTCGACCCGGCGCCGGCCTTGACCAACGCCGCGCTGTTCGCGCGCGACCGCATGCTGTGCCTGTACTGCGGCGAGCATTTCTCGCGCGGCGAACTGACCCGCGACCACGTCGTGCCGCTGTCGAAGGGCGGCCGCGACAGTTGGGAAAACGTCGTCAGCGCCTGCCTCGCCTGCAATATCCGCAAGGGCAGCCATACCCCGCAGCAGGCCGGCATGCCGCTGCTCGCCGTGCCCTACCGGCCGAGCTGGGTCGAACATCTGATCCTGTCGAACCGCAACATCCTCGCCGACCAGATGGAATTCCTCATGAACCATCTGCCGAAGAACCGCCGGCGGATGTAGAACCCGTTTTGCCGGCCGTGTCCGCCAGCCGCAACCGGCGTCGACGAAACCGAAGCGGCCGGACTCGCGTTTTTCCGCACCGCCGCCCCTGAACAGCCACCCCTGCGCCTTGCCCCGCCCTTGCCGCTGGCGGAAAATAGCGCTCCGTCACGCAGTTGCAATGAAATGACCGACTCCACGCGCTATCCGCGCCTATCGCGCATCGACTCGCCGACCGACCTGCGCAAGTTCGACGAGGCCGAACTGCCCGAGGTCGCGCGCGAACTTCGCGAATACCTGATCGAGTCGGTCGCCGGCGCGGGCGGCCATTTCGGCGCGGGACTCGGCGTGGTCGAACTGACCGTCGCCCTGCACTACCTGTACAACACCCCCGACGACCGCCTCGTCTGGGACGTCGGCCATCAGTGCTATCCGCACAAGATCCTGACCGGACGGCGCGACCGCATCCACACGATCAAGCAATCGGGCGGCCTCGCCCCGTTCCCGCGCCGTGACGAAAGCACCTACGACACCTTCGGCGTCGGCCACTCCTCGACCTCGATCTCGGCCGCGCTCGGCATGGCGATCGCCGCGCAGCGCCAAGGCGACGCGCGCAAGATCGTCGCCGTGATCGGCGACGGCGGCCTCACCGGCGGCATGGCCTACGAGGCCCTGCACCACGGCGGCGACGTCGATGCCGACATGCTGGTGATCCTCAACGACAACCAGATGTCGATCAGCGAGAACGTCGGCGCCCTGCCGAAGATGCTCGCCCGCCTGATGACCAGCCGCACGCTCAACGCGATGCGCGAGCGCGCCAAGAACAGCATGCGCCCCAAGGGTTTCCTCTGGCGCTTCTTCAAGCGCTGGGAAGAACATCTCAAGGGCATGTTCGTGCCTTCGACGCTGTTCGAGGAATTCGGCTTCCACTACTTCGGCCCCATCGACGGCCACGATCTGCCGATGCTCCTGCATTCGTTGAAGACGTTGCGCGAGCTGAAGGGTCCGCAATTGCTGCACGTGATCACGACCAAGGGCAAGGGCTACCCGCCGGCCGAGGCGCAGCAGATCGAATACCATGCGGTCGGCCCGTTCGATCCGGTCAAAGGCGTGGTCAAGAAAGCGCCCGGCAAGCAGACCTACACCGACGTGTTCGGCGACTGGCTCTGCGACCAGGCGCGCGCCGACGAACGCCTGCTCGCGATCACGCCGGCGATGCGCGAAGGCTCCGGCCTCGTGCGGTTCTCCAAGGAATTCCCGCAGCGCTACTTCGATGTCGGCATCGCCGAGCAGCACGCCGTCACGCTGGCCGCGGGCATGGCCTGCGAAGGCGCCAAGCCGGTCGTCGCGATCTACTCGACTTTCCTGCAGCGCGCCTACGACCAGGCGATCCACGATGTCGCAATCCAGAATCTCGACGTCACCTTCGCGATCGACCGCGCCGGCGTCGTCGGCCCCGACGGCGCGACCCATGCGGGCAGCTTCGATTTGAGCTATCTGCGCTGCATTCCCAACGTCGCCATCGCCGCGCCGAGCGACGAGAACGAGTGCCGCCGGCTGCTGACCAGCGCCTTCCTGCATCCGGGCCCGGCCGCGGTGCGCTATCCGCGCGGCGCGGGCACGGGCGCCAAGCTCGACGCCGAGCTGAAGGCGCTGCCGCTCGGCAAAGCCGAAGTGCGCCTGCGCGGGGCGAACCTCGCCATCCTCGCCTTCGGCAGTCCGCTCACCGCGGCGCTCGCCGTCGGCGGCGAACTCGGCGCCAGCGTCGTCGACATGCGCTGGGTGAAGCCGCTTGACGAGACCTTGATTCTCGAACTGGCGCGCACGCACGGCGCCTTCGTCACCGTCGAAGACAATGCGGTCACCGGCGGCGCCGGCAGCGCCGTCGCCGAACTGCTGGCCGCGCGGAACCTGCAGATTCCCGTTCTTCATCTCGGCTTGCCCGACGTCTACCTCGAGCACGCGAGCCGCGAGCAATTGCTTGCGGAAGCGGGCATCGACGCCGCGGGAATCCGCCGTGCGATCGGGCAGCGCTGGCCGCAGTTCGACGCCGCTCCGCTGGCCGGAATCCGCAGCGCGAGCTAGGCAATCTCCGAACAAGTCGCCTTCGGGCCGGCGCGATGAACCGCCCGACGGATCCGCCAATCCCGCCGGCAACGTCTTGTCGTTGTACACGAAGCGCGCCTATCGACGCGCCGGAGCGGCGCAGCTGACCCGCTGGGCTCACGCCGGCAAGACCCGCCTGGCCCGCGCTGTCCCTCGATTGGCCTGGATTCGCCTTATCACCTGCCCCGCACAGCGCTAAGTTCCCGTTCGAACCGTTTTTGCAGGAGCGCCATGAGCCATCGCGTCCAATTCGACTTCGCCATCGAGTTCACCAACGGCGGCGGCATCCAGGGGCAGGACTTCCGGCTCGACATCGCCGGTGCGGACATTGCCGACCGGGAATTGGCCGACTACCTCGTCGCCGACATGCGCCTGCTGATGGTCGGCGCAGTCCGCATCCTCAACAAGCGCATCATTGAAGAACCGCACAAGCGCGGGCCGATCGATGCGCCGCGCGGCGACGCCGGATTCATCGACCTGTCGCACACGATCGAACACGGCCTGGTCACCTACAAGGGCCTGCCCGCGCCGATCGTCTGCGACTATCTGAGCCGCGAGGCCTCGCGCAAGCTCTATGCGCCCGGAACCGAGTTCCAGATCGGCAGGATCGAGATGGTCACGAACACCGGCACCTATCTGGACTGCCCGTTCCATCGCTACGCCGACGGCAAGGACCTCGCACAGGTCACGCTCGAGGCGATGACCGACCTCGATGCGATCGTTGTCCGGGCGCCGCACGCTGCGGCACAGGCGATCGGCGCCGACGCGTTCCGCAATCGCGAGATTCGCGACCGCGCCGTGCTCGTGCACACCGGTTGGGACGCGCACTGGAATACGCCGCGCTACTACGAGGGCGGGCCGTTCCTGACCGCCGAGGCCGCGCTCTACCTGCGCGATTGCGGGGTCCGCCTGGTCGGTATCGATGCGCACAACATCGACGACACGCGCGGCGGCGAGCGGCCGGTGCATTCCATCCTGCTCGGTGCCGACATCCTCATCGTCGAGCATCTGTGCAATCTCGGCGCCCTGCCCGACGAAGGATTCGCCTTCAGCGCCACACCGCCGAAATTCAAGGGCGTCGGCACCTTTCCGGTGCGCGCGCTGGCCAAACTGCGCCACCGCTAGCCGCGGACGCGGCCCCACCGCCCCCGTCGCCCTATTTGCCCCCCGTTTCGTAGTAAAATTTCGTGATGCGCCGCTAAAACTCCTTGGCGCAACCACTTAATTTTCCATGATCAAAAACGTCGAATACCTCCTGCCCGGCGGCCGTTCGGGCGTGCTGCTGATTCACGGCCTGACCGGCACCCCGACCGAAATGCGCTTCGTCGCCAAGGGTCTGCAGCGCCACGGCTTCACCGTCTACGGCATGCAGCTTGCCGGACACTGCGGCAACGAAGCCGATCTTCTCGCCACCGATCGCAGCGACTGGTTCCGCAGCGTGCGCGATGCGGCCGACAAGCTGCGTACGCAGGTCGACCACCTGTTCGTCGCCGGCCTGTCGATGGGCGCCCTGCTCGCCCTGCGCCTTGCCGCCGAACGCCCCGATCAGGTCGCCGGCCTCGGCCTGTACGGCACGACCTTCCGCTACGACGGCTGGACGATTCCCTGGTACGGCAAGCTTTCCTTTCTCTTGCCGATGGCGGTCAGCCTCGGCATCGGCAAGCATGCCAAGTTCCACGAACAGTTCCCGTACGGCATCAAGGACGAACGCATCCGCCAGCGCATCGCCAACGCGATGCTGAGCGGACACAGCGACGAAGCCGGTTTGCCCGGCAACCCCTGGCCGTCGCTGGCCGAGTTCTACCGCCTGTCCTGGCGTGTGCGCAAACTGCTGCCGAAAGTCGTCGCGCCCTGCCTGGTCATGCACGCCAAGGACGACGACGTGGCCAGCCTCGACAACGTGCGCCGGGTCGAGCGCGGCGTCGGCGGTCCGGTCGAAACGGTGATCCTGGAAAAGAGCTACCACATGATCACGGTCGACCAGGAGCGCGATATCGTGATCGACCGCACAGCCGCTTTCTTCAAACGCATCGCTGAAAACAAAGCGGCTGCCTGAGCGCCGAACGTTCGGTCCGCACACCCCGCTTACGTTATCATTGCCGCATCAACGGAGAGCCTCTATGAGCCAAGTCCAGGATACCGTTTTCGGCATCATCGCCAAGGAAGCGAACATCGACGTGGGCAAGATCACGCTCGATTCGACCTTGAAGGATCTCGAGATCGCCTCGCTCGATGCGGTGCAGATCATTTTCGAGATCGAGGACCATTTCAAGATCACCCTGCCCGACCGCGACCCGAATTTCGACACCGAGTCGGTCAGAGGCCTGGTCGAAGCGGTGGAAAAGCTCGTCGCCGAAAAGCCCGCCGAAGCCCCACCGGCTGCCGGCTGAAGACGAAAAGGCCGGTTTCGCAGCAAAAGCCGCGAAGGTCGCGAAGAAGAGGCGGAGCGCAAGCCCGATTTTCCCTCCTCGCGTCTCCGCGGTGTATTTTTTTCCGATTCTTTCCGACCTGACCGAATGAGCCAACAACGACGTGTCGCCATCACCGGCATGGGCGCGATCACCGCGCTCGGCCACACCGCACCCGCGACCTGGGCCGCGCTGGCCGAAGGCCGCTCGGGCATCGGCCCGATCGAGACCATTGCGACCGATCAGCTCAACGTCAAGATCGCCGCCGAAGTGCGCGGCTACGACCCGGCCGCGCACATCGACCCGAAGCGGCTGCCGCTGCTCGACCGCGTCTCCCAGTTTGCCCTGATCGCCGCGCGCGAAGCCGTCGCCCAATCGGGCATCGACTTCCGTGCAGGCGGCCGCGGCGAGCGCACGGCCTGCCTGGTCGGCAGCGGCATCGGCGGCGAAGGCACGCACAACGAGCAGTCCAAGCGCTTCTACGGCGACAAGAACCCGCGCCTGCATCCGCTCACCATCGTCCGCATCATGGCCAACGCCCCGGCGTGCCACATCGGCATGGAGTTCGGCCTCACCGGCCCGACCTTCGCCGTCGTCAGCGCCTGCGCCTCGGCCAACCATGCGATGAGCCAGGCCGCCGAAATGATCCGCAACGGCAAGGTCGACTTCGCCGTCACCGGCGGCACCGAAGCCTGCATCACGACGACGACGATGAAGGCCTGGGAGGCGATGCGCATCACCGCCGACGACACCTGCCGGCCGTTCTGCAAGCAACGCCGCGGCATGGTCCTCGGCGAAGGTTCGGGCATCTTCGTGTTCGAGGAATACGAGCACGCACGCAAGCGCGGCGCCACCATCCTCGCCGAATTCGCCGGCAGCGGCATGACCGCCGACGCGGCGGACATGGTGTTCCCGGCCGAAGCGACCGTGGCGCGTGCGATCCAGGAAGCGCTCACCGACGCCCGGCTCGATCCCGCCCACATCGGCTACATCAACGCGCACGGCACCGCCACGCCGGCGAACGATCCGACCGAAACGAAGGCGATCCGCCGCGTGTTCGGCGCGCATGCCGAAAAGCTGGCGGTGTCGTCGACCAAATCGATGCACGGCCACGCACTCGGCGCCGCCGGCGCCGTCGAGCTGATCGCCGCGATCGGCGCTCTGCGCCACGGCATCGTTCCGCCGACCGCCAACTTCATCGACCCCGATCCCGCCTGCGATCTGGACTACGTGCCGAACACGGCTCGGGAGAAGGCGGTCGATGCGGTTCTGAGCAATTCGTTCGCCTTCGGCGGCCTGAATTCGGTCGTTGCGCTGAAAAAGGCCGGCTGAAGCGGACTCCTTCGCAGCGGGCATGACGAAAAGGTTGCCGAACCCGACCTCTTCCGTTATTCTTGCGCCCCCTTGAAGGCACCGTCGCGGCCTTCGGCAACATCGGGACCGGCTCGGCGGCGGAGCACGACCTTGAACGGTTCCGACCAACAAGGTTTCGAGCAGTTTCCGGAAACAGCTTCTTGCGCTGTTCCTACGAAGTGGGCAGTTAGCTCAGCGGTAGAGCATCACCTTGACATGGTGGGGGTCACAGGTTCGATCCCTGTACTGCCCACCACTTCGTAGCCTCCCTCAAGCGCCGCCGTGCTCTCCGTCGATGCGACGTCGGAACGCGGCCTGTCGGGCGCATGCGGCGACAAAGCCGCTCTTCGGCGATCCGTGCTCGAATCTGCCGATTGCAAACCGTGAAGCTCAATGGCGGACACCGCGGATGCTCGCGCGCGTCGACGCGCGGCCGACGTCCGCTTCTTCAGCTTCGACCAGACTGCATTCCCAAGACTCGAATCGCATTCGCCGCGATCCGGATCGAACGCCGGCCGCATTCCACTGCTGGCTGCCCTACACGACGCGGACGTTCGCGCCGCCCGACACCATCGTCCCGATCGCCGCCGCGTTCGCGAACCCCGTCGCGAGGAAACGATCGAGAACCTGCGCGACGGCGTCTTCGGCACAGGCGACGAGCAGGCCGCCGCTCGTCTGCGGATCGGTGAACAGCGGTTGGTATACCGGCGCGATCGCCGGCGGCAGTTCGACCTCGGCACCGTACGAGGTCCAATTGCGCGCCGAAGCGCCGGTAACGACACCGGCCTGAGCGAACTCCGTCGCCCGCTCGAGCAGCGGAACCTTCGCGGCGTCGACGCGCGCGCCGAGTCCGCTGCTGCGGCAGACTTCGAGCAGGTGGCCGAGCAGGCCGAAGCCGGTCACGTCGGTGAGCGCATGCACGCCGTCGAGCTCGGCCAGTTCGATGCCGACCCGATTGAGCTGCGTCGTCGTCGCGATCAGAGTGCGGTAGCCCGCCGCGTCGAGTTTTTCTTTCTTGAAAGCCGCGGAATAGATACCGACGCCGAGCGGTTTGCCGAGTATCAGCACATCGCCGTCGCGTGCGCCGTTGTTGCGTTTGACCCGCCGCGGATCGACCAGCCCGGTCGCGGCGAGGCCATAGATCGGCTCGACCGAATCGATGCTGTGGCCGCCGCCGATCGGAATGCCGGCCTCGGCGCAGACCGCCTCGCCGCCGCGCAGGATCTCGCGGATCGTCGTGCGCGGCAGCACCTTGATCGGCATGCCGACGATCGCAAGCGCGAACAGCGGCCGCGCGCCCATCGCGTAGATGTCCGAGAGCGCATTGGTCGCGGCGATGCGGCCGAAGTCGAACGGATCGTCGACGATCGGCATGAAGAAATCGGTCGTCGCCACGATCGCCTGCGTGTCGTTGATGCGGTATACCGCCGCGTCGTCGGCGGTCTCTCGGCCGACCATCAGGTCGGCGAAGACCGGGCCGGCCGGTACGTCGTTCAGCAGTTCGGCCAATACGCCGGGCGCGATTTTGCAGCCGCAACCGCCGCCGTGCGAGAGCGAAGTGAGGCGGGGAATGGAAGCTTCGGCGATACTCATGGCAACCGCTCAAAGGAATTGGCGGAAGGCAGCAGGAGTCGAACCTACCAGGGAGCGTTCGACGCCCCCTACCGGGTTTGAAGCCCGGCCGCACCACCGGATGCGCATGCCTTCCTCTTCCATCCGATACCGCGTCGCCCGCACGTGCGAGGCATCCTTCCTCACCGCGGTCCGCGGCGGAAAGGTTGAAAACGCGCTGCGGACGCCTCCATTCGCCTACATCCAGCCGCTGTCCGCGCGCAGCACGTGCGCATTGCGCACGCGTCGAGTGTAGCCAACACGGTCGAAGAACTCCAAGATCTGCACCGTGCGCTTGCGGCCGAGACCGATGGCGTCGCGATACCGCGCCGCTTCGACCGCGCCGTGGCGCTGCGCAAGATCGCGCAGGATTGCAGCGAGCTCGGCGACGCACTCGCGCGCGTAGAACAGATCGCCGACGATCTGGTGGACGTCCCCTTGCACGACGGCCTTTCGCAGGGTGGCACGCACCGCATCCTCGCGGGCGGAAACGCTCGCCGCGAGATCGCGCACCCAGGGCGGATCGAAGCGGCCCTCGAGAATCGGCGGCAGCAGCTTCTGCAGCAGAACGGCTTCATCCGCGCTCAGGTCGACGCGATGCCCGGGCCGATGCAGCCACGGTCCGCTGCGCGACACCGACCGGTCGCGCAGAAGTTCGTCGACGAGCGCGCGCCAGAGCGCGTCGGCAAGCGTCGGCGCGACGATGCGGCGCAGGCGCCCGGCGTCGATGCCGGGCTCGTCGGGTTCCTGCGCATGGAAAGCGCACAGCGCAGCGAACGCCTGCTCGCGCAGCGTCCGCCAGTGCGCAGACGCGATCGCGAACGAACCGCTCGCCGTGTCGATGCGCTGCGCCGATCCGGGCAGAACCAGCTGCCCGACGGCGAGCCCGCACAGACGCGCCAAACCTTCGATCTCGATGCCGTACGGCGCTTGATCGAGCAACGGCGCGACGCCCGCGCCGCCGAGCATGCGTTCGACCGCGCCGAGCCAGGCGAGCCGCGCCGCGCTGCGCCGTTTGCGTTCCGGCGGTGCGGGATCGAGCACTGCGCCGCCGCCGAGCGTATGCGCGGCCTGCGCATCGCGTACGATCAGGCGATCACCTGGCGTCGCGCACAGCGGTGCGTCGAAGACGAGCTGCGCCCGCGCCGACTCGCCCGCGCCGAGCCGCTCGCCGTCGAGCAGGACCGCGTGCGCGACGCGATGCGCGGTACCGAAATGGACATGCAGCGGCGCGCCTTGGCGCAACGCGGCCGCTCCGGTCAACCAGTGCAGACGGACATCGATGCGCCGCGTCGGCACGAACGCCCGCGCATCGGCAAGCCAGTCTCCGCGCGCGACGTCGTTTTTATCGATGCCGGCAAGATTGATCGCGCAGCGCTGCCCCGCCCGCCCCTCCTCGGCGGGGCGGTTCTGCGCATGAATGCCGCGCACGCGCGCCGTCAGTCCTCTCGGCATCACCTCGACGCTGTCGCCGACATGCACCCGCCCCGCGTGCACGGTGCCGGTGACCACCGTGCCGTGGCCGGCGAGCGTGAACACGCGATCGACGGCAAGGCGGAACAGGCCGACATCCGCGCGCCGCGCCGATGCCGCCGCGACGGAATTCAAATGCGCCTGCAGCGCGGCCACGCCGGCATCGCCGGATGCGCTGGCGTCGAGCGGGAATATCGGCGCTGCGCGCAGTGCGCCCGGCGCCAGCAATTGCGCGATCTGCGTTTCGACTTCGCGCACGCGCGCCGCATCGACGCGGTCGATCTTGGTCAGGGCGACGGCGCCGCGCGCGACGCCGAGCAGGTCGAGGATCGCGAGATGCTCGCGCGTCTGCGGCATCACGCCGTCGTCGGCCGCGACCACGAGCAGGGCGAAATCGATGCCGCCGGCCCCGGCGACCATCGTATGCACGAAGCGCTCGTGGCCCGGCACGTCGACGAAGCCGAGCACGTCGTCGCCCTCGATCGACGCGCCTTGCACCGGCACGTAGGCATAGCCGAGCTCGATCGAAATGCCGCGCGTCTTTTCCTCCTTGAGCCGGTCGGTATCGACACCGGTCAGCGCGCGCACGAGCGTGGTCTTGCCGTGGTCGACATGCCCGGCGGTGCCGACGATCATGGGCGCAGCCGGCTCCATTGCGCAGCGAATTCGATTTCGTCGGCGTCCTCCAGGCAGCGCAGGTCGAGCCACAGCGTCTTGTCCGCAATGCGGCCGAGGACGGGTCGCGGCAGATCGCGCAGCGCCGCGTCGAGCCGGTCGAGGCCGCCGCGCCGCGCCTTGGACGCGCGGATGGCAAGGCCGAAACTGGCAAGCCGCTCGGCCGGAAGCGCGCCGCTGCCGATCTGGCTGCGCACCGACGCGACGGCGACGTCGTAACGCTCGCCGAGCGCGGCCTGCACGACCGTCAGCAGGCGCAGCGCCTGCGCTTCGATCGCCGCGGCGGGTCGGGTCAGCAGGCGCAGCGTCGGCAATCTCGCGGAAAGAAATTCGGGTGCGCGATACAGCGCCAGCACGGCCTCGAGCGCGGCGAGCGTGAGTTTGCCGGCGCGCAGCGCGCGCTTGAGCGGATTCTTCTTGAGCTTCGCGATCAGATCCGCGCGCCCGGCAAGGATGCCGGCCTGCGGGCCGCCGAGCAGCTTGTCGCCGCTGAATGCGACGAGGTCGGCGCCGGCCGCGAGCGCGTCGCGCGCCACCGGCTCCGGCGGCAAGCCCAGTGCGGCGAGGTCGACGAGACTGCCGCTGCCGAGATCGACCGCGAGCGGCAATCCGCGCGCGTGCGCGATCGCCGCCAGCTCCGCGACACCGACGCTCGCGGTGAAGCCGGAGATCGCGTAGTTGCTCGCATGCACTTTCATGACGAGCGCGGTGCGTACGCCAATCGCCTCGGCGTAGTCGTGCGCATGGGTACGGTTGGTCGTGCCGACTTCGACGAGCTTCGCGCCGGCGCCGCGCATCACGTCGGGAATGCGGAACGCACCGCCGATCTCGACCAACTCGCCGCGCGATACGATCACTTCGCGCCGGTTCGCCAGCGTGTTGAGCAGGAGCAGCACCGCGGCGGCGTTGTTGTTGACCACGGTCGCGGACTCGGCGCCGGTCAACTCGCAGATCAGCCGTTCGACGAGATCGTCGCGATCGCCGCGGCCGCCCGCGGCGAGATCGAATTCGAGATTGACCGGCGCGGTCGCCGCGCTCAGTACGGCCTGCACCGCTTCGTCGGGCAGGAGTGCACGGCCGAGATTCGTATGCAGCACCGTGCCGGTCAGGTTGAACACGGCGCGCAGGCGCGGCTGCGCGGCCGCGGCGAGATGCGCCTCGACGGTACGCGCGATCGCGGCGGCATCGAGCGCAGCGCGATCGAGTCCGCCGCCGAGCGCGCGGCCGCGCAGTCGGTCGAGTTCGCCGCGCAGCGCCGCGACGACTTGGCTGCGTCCGTAGCGGTCAAGCAGCGGCGCGACCGGCGCCGTGTTCAGCAGGCGATCGAGGGAAGGCAGATCGCTTGCATGCGCACTGGCGGCTCCGGCGCTCACGGCGATCCTACGATCCGGACTGCCAGAGCAGCGGATTGCCGCTGGCACGCGCATAACCTTGCTCGGCGAGCAGCACGTCGAGCGCGAGGCTCGCCAGATCGTCGGCGACCGGATCGAGCGCGGGATCTTTTTCCAGGTAGAGAATCTTGCGATAGCTGCGGCACTGCTCGCAGGTCTCCGCGCGCACCGCGGCCGCGTCGGGCGGAGCATCGTCGTCGGCTTCTGCACTGGCGAGCGAATGATAGGCGATGTCTTTGCCGGATGCGCCGCACTGGCTGCACTGCACGCGCACCATGTGCCACTCGCAGGCGCACAAGGCGCAATGCAGATAACGGTAGCCCTGATACGGCGCCTGGGCGTGAACGACGCTCGCCACCGGCGGGCTGCCGCAAAGCGGACACAGGCCCGGCACATCGAGCGGCTTCACCGCGTCCGCGGCGAAGCGGCTCGACAGCGCGACCCGGTCCACCTGCAGCGCAGCCATCAGCAACGGCGCGGCCGCCGCATCGATCTCGGCCTCGCGCAGACCGAGCAGCACATCGGCCTGCATATCGAGTTCGCCGGCATCCGCCTCGCTCAGGCGGGCGGCGAGCCGGACCGCGGCATCGGGCAGACCCGACTGCTGCGCGACCGCGGCGCAGATCGTCGGCAATGCCGCCGTGCGCCATTGCGGCGCGCGCTGCCGCGCTGTCGCCGATATCGGTGGCATGCCGTGCGCATGCGCAACCTCCATCTGCGCCGCATCCGGCAGTTCGGCCGGGAAATCCGCCAGCGCGGCGTGCTGCGCATCGGCAACGACAGCGCATAGGCGCAGGTAGTCGCCGATCGGCGATGTTTCCGCGAGGCGGCGCAGGCGTGTGGCGCGATAGGCGAACAATCGCGCGCGATCGGGAATGCGCACGCGCGGTACCGAGCGCTGGGCGAGCGTTTCGATCTGACCGGGTTGCAGAATGCGCTGGGCCATACGAAGCATGCTACGGGAATCCACATCGCAAAGTCACGATGGGCTGCAGCCGCTTCGTGGAGCTATCCGAAGAGCAAGATCAAGGACTCAACCACGAAGAAGAGCCGAGTTCTCGATACGCCTTTTTCGTGCTCCTCGTGTCGACGTCTTCGGCCGGTCGGCAAAACAGACCAGCAAGGCCGATCCGGTGGCGGCGACGCCGTCGCAATGGGAGCCTCGGCAGGACCGTGGGCCCCATGCGCGAGTCCGCGATGCCGCGCGTCGTCTTTCGCTCTATCTGATGCCCAGCGCGCCGTCGCGGCGCCGGGGAATTTGCAGCGGATTGGCGTCCTGCAGTTCGGGCGGCAGCAGCGCATCCGGCCAACTCTGGAAACTGACCGGCGCGAGCCAGCGGCGGATCGAAGCGGTGCCGACCGAGGTATGCAGCGCATTCGTCGTCGCCGGCCACGGACCGCCATGCTGCATGCCCCACGCCACCGCGACGCCCGTGGGCCAAGCGTTGTAAACCAAACGGCCGGCGCGGTGGCGCAGCGCATCGGCGGCCTGCGCCGCGAGCGGCGCATCGACGGCGGCGGCGTGCACGGTCGCAGCCAGCGCGCCGGGCAGGCGCGGCAGCACCTCGACGGCGCGCTGCGCCTCGTCATAGACAACGACGAGGCCGGCCGGACCGAAGCATTCCTCGGTGTACTTTTCCACATCGCGCGCGAACGCTTCCAGATCGATGCGGAACAACTGCGGCGTCGCGGCGAACGCCGCCTCCGCGGCCGTGCCTTCGGCGATGCGTTCGGCGGACGCGGCCAGGCCGCTTGTTCCGGCGAGATAGGCATCGCGCACGCGCGCGCTCAGCATCGCGCCGCCGGCGGAGGCGCGCACGGCATCGGCCATCGCGCCGACGAGACCGGCCGGCGCAAAGACCAACCCCGGGTTGGTGCAGAACTGGCCGACGCCCAGGGTCAACGAGGCGGCGTAGCCCTGGGCCAGCTCGGAAGTTCGCTCCGCCGCCGCTCCGGGCAGGATCAACACCGGATTGACGGAGCCGAGCTCGCCGTAGAAGGGAATGGGCTCGGGCCGCGTATTCGCCCGATCGAACAGCGCCCTTCCGCCGCGCGTCGACCCCGTGAAACCCGCGGCCTGGATCGCCGCGTGCTCGACCAGCCGTACGCCCGCGTCGAAACCGTGGACGACGGCAAACACGTCCCGCGGCGCGCCAGCGTCGATCAGCGCCTGCGCGACGATGCGCGCGGTCGCCTGCGACGTCTGCGGGTGCGCCTCATGGGCCTTGACCACGACGCTGCAGCCGGCCGCGAGCGCGGAAGCGGTGTCGCCGCCCGCGATCGAAAACGCGAACGGAAAATTGCTCGCCGCGAACACCGCGACGGGGCCGAGCGGCTGCAGCATGCGGCGCAGGTCCTGCCGCGGCGGAACGCTCGCCGCGTCGGCGCCGTCGAGCGTCGCTTCGAGATAGCTGCCTTCGCGCAGCACGTCGGCGAACAGGCGCAGTTGCTGGGTGGTGCGCTTGATCTCGCCGCCGAGCCGAGGAAGCCCGAGCGCGGTCTCGCCGTTCGCCAGCGCCGCCAGTTCATCGGTATGCGCATCGAGCGCGTCGGCGATTTTTTCCAACGCAGCCGCGCGCTCGACGCGTGGCGTGCGCGACCATGTAGCGAACGCGCCGCCCGCGCGCGCGCAGATCGCGTCGACTTCGGCCGCACCCGTTTCCGCGATCGCCGCCCCTACCGGTCCGCCCGTGCGCGGATCGAAGCCCTGGATGCTCATTTCGCCTGCTCCTTGAGCTGCTCCTTGACCGCGGTGTTCCAACCGTCGCTGCACCAGGCACCGCCGACATAGCGCAAGAGCGGGCCGGCCGGATCGGGTTCGCCCTGTTCGGCCAGCATCTGCTCGTAAAACTGCTCGGAATCGTCCTGCGGTTCGTAGCCGAGCGCGCGCGCCGCGTCGAGCGACACCCAGTGCCGGGTGTTGTTCGACGCGCCCCAGATCACGCGGAAACCCGGCGCCGGCGCGGCGAGGCAGGCTTCGATCAAGCGTCCGCCGTCGTCGGGAGAAAGCCATTTGCGCAACAGGCTCGCGTCCTTGGGCTTTTCGAAACAGGCGCCGATGCGGATCGCGATGACTTCGAGGCCGTAGCGGTCGGCATACAGGCTGCCGAGCGCTTCCATCGCGACCTTGCTTACGCCGTAGTTGGAGTCCGGGCGTGGAAAGGCGGTCGCGGCGATTTCGCCGTGCTCGGTGCTGGCGTAGCCGATGGCGTGGTTGGAACTGGCCAGGATGACGCGCTTCACGCCGGCGCGGCGCGCGGCTTCGAGGGTGACGTAGCTGCCGTGGATATTGACCTCGAGGATCGGCGCCCATTCGTGTTCGACGGACAGTCCGCCGAAATGCAGCACCGCATCGACGCCGGTGCACGCGGCCTGCATCGCCGCCATGTCGGTGATCGAGGCGCGCATGATTTCCGCACCGTCGCTGCCGGCGGGAATGTCGGCGATGTCGAGCAGGCGCAGCACCCGCCCTTGGCGCGCCAGGCGTGGACGCAGCAGGGTCGCGAGGCCGCCGGCCGCGCCGGTGATGAGGAGACGTTGCATGGTCGGTGGGGTTCTCAGAATTCGACTTTGTGATCCTGCGGCACGGGTATACCGGCCCAGGCTTTCTTCGCGGTCCAGTCGGCCTCGGGCTCGGTCCAGAACGGGTGCGTCGCCGGCAGCCCCAGCGGCAGGAACGACAGCGTGGCCATGTAGAGGCTGCCGGTCGAGGTATAGCTGTTCGCGATGTCGGCCTGGTGGTTGGCGAAGCCGAGCTGCAGCCAGCCGTTCGCATCGAACACGCCGGCACTCGAATACATGCGCTTCTGCACGGCGCCGAGCGCGCAGCGCACCTGCGCGGGGGTAATGCCTTCGGGCAGATCGTCGGTCAACGCCAGCTGCGCCAGCGCCTGGAAGGCCGCGGTGCGATAGGTGATCGAGCGGCCGAGCAGCGGATAGGTGCCTTCGGGCGAGATCATGCGCTCGAGGATGGCGCCGAAACGGCGCATGCGCTTGCGCGCGAGCTCATGGCGCTCGCGCATGGCCTCGTCCCTGCCGTCCGCGCTGTGCACGCGCAGCAGATCGACGAGCATGGGGTGGATCACGTACGAGTTGTAGTAGTCGAACGCGAACGTCGGCCCGTCCTTGTACCAGCCGTCGCCGGCGTACCAATCGTCGATCTTGCGCACGGCATAGTCGACGCGCATCGGGTCCCATTGTTCGCCGATCGAACGCAGGAACGTCTCGGTCATCGCCGCGAACAACAGCCAATTGTTGTACGCCGGTTTGCGATTGCGCAGAGACTGGAACGCGGCGACCACGCCGCGCTTCGTCTTTGCGTCCAGCGGTTGCCACAGCGCGGCCGGCGCGCGCAGAAACGCGTGCGCGATGTAGGCCGCATCGACGATCGGCTGCTGACCGGCGTTGAAGTTGAGACGATCCGGGCTTTTCGGATCGACCGCATTGGTCAGTCCGCGCAAAGCGTCTTCGCGCAGGCCGTGCCGCAGCCGACCTTCGACGGACGTATCGTCGGGCAGGCCGAGCCATGGCGCGACGCCGGCCAGGGTGCGGCCCAGCGCTTCGACGTAGGTGGCATCCGGCTGCAGGTTGTAATCCGGCCCGCGCTCGACGGGCATGTTCCGGCGCAAGGTCGCGCCGGCCAAATTCGCCAGCACGGGTTTGGCGATGCGGTGCAGCCAGGCGACCCAATCGGCGCGTTCGTCCGCACCGGCGGGGAAAGCAACTTTCTGCGCGGCGGCGTCGTTCGCCTGCAAGGCCAGGGCACCGCCGCCGGCGGAAACGGCAAGAAGAAAATCGCGTCGCTGCATGTTTCAGCCTATGTTCGAGTGGCGCAGGGAGTCGCTGATCGCGCGCGCGGCCTCGAAAAGGCCTTGCACGACTTCTTTCTCGTGCTTCTTGTCGAGGCGCGCGATCGGCACGGAACAGCTGATCGCGTCGACTGCCGGCGTGCGGTAAGGCAGCGCGACGGCGAAGCAGCACAAGCCGGGCGTGTTTTCCTCGCGCTCGAAGGCGTAGCCGAGCGCGCGGAATTCGTCGAGCTGCTTGTACAGCGCGCGCCGGTCGTGCACGGTGTTCGGCGTCAGCTGGACGAGCTTCGCCGGCAGCAGCGCATCGACGTCGGCGTCGGTGCGCGCCGCGAGCAGCGACTTGCCGAGCGAAGTCGCATGCGCCTGCACGCGCCGGCCGACGCGCGAAATCACGCGCAGATGGTGCTGCGATTCGCGGCTGGCGAGATAGACGACGTCGCTGCCGTCGAGGCGCGCCAGGTGCACCGTCTCGTTGATCTGGCCGCGCAGTTCGCTGATGACCGGCGCCGCCGCCTGCACGACGCGATCGTGATCCAGATACGAAGTGCCCACCAGCAGCGCGCGCACGCCGATGCCGTACGTGCCCAGCCGCGTGTCGCTGTGCAGCCAGCCGCGCGCGACGAGGGTCTGCAGCAGCATGTACAGGCTCGACTTCGGTACGCCCAGTGTCTGCTGCAGTTCGGTCAAGGTCATGGCGTGCGGACTGTTCGCCAGCGCCTCGAGCAGCACGATCGTACGGTCCGCGGATTTCACCGCGCTCGGCGCTGGCTTCGCCGCCTCCGCTTTCGATGCGGAGGCACGGGCCTTCGGTTTGGGTTTGTTCTTCATGGGGGAGATGCCGTTCATCGGATCAGGTGCGTCGTCGCCTCGTGGATCGACGGCTCGCGCCTTCTTTGTTTGCGCGAGCCGTCGCCGTTTATCATGGACAGGACTGTAGTTCACATATGCGATCAAAACAACACTTGACAGAACAAAACTTCCTGATGTCATATATCCATGAAATTAGTTCTTATATGTGAACAACGAACGGGGAGAAACATGACTTTGATCGCCACCACCGGCCGGGCTCCGTTGCGTCTGGCCTTGACCGCCGCCGTACTCGCCGCCCTGTACGGCATGCCTGCGGTATCGGCCTCCGCAGCGGATACCGCGGACAACGCCGCTGCCGAACCGAAGCCCGCCGCGGAAGGCACCGCTGCGGAACCGACGAAGCTGGAATCGCTCGTGGTCACCGCGAACAAGCGCATCGAGAAGCTGGAAAACGTGCCGATGTCGATTTCGGTGATGACCGATGCGCAGCTGCAGCGCAACAACGTGCGCGAACTGACCGACGTGATCAACCTGGTGCCGTCGTTGACGATGTCCTACAGCACGACGCCGGACAACTTCGGCATCAACATGCGCGGCATCGGCACCGCCTCGATCGGCATCGCGGTGGAGTCCGACGTCGCCGTGATCATCGACGACATCCCCTACGGCGCGCAGTACCAGGCGTTCACCGATCTCGCCGACGTCAGCCGCATCGAGGTCCTGAAAGGGCCGCAGAGCACGCTGTTCGGCAAGAACGCCGTCGCCGGCGCGATCAACATCACGACCAAGCCGACGGGCGGCCCCGCCGGCGGCAGCGCCAGCCTGTACTACACGAGCGACCACGAATGGCGCGTGCGCGCCTCGGTCGATGCGGCGTCGGACAAGTTCGCGTTTCGCCTCGCGGCGAGCGACACGCGCTTTCCCGGCAACGTGGAGAACATCAGCAACGGCCGGCAGATCAACGGCACCGGCGGCAAGACCCTGCTCGGCAAGTTCACCTGGCACGCGCTCGACAATCTCGATTTCGAGTTCTCGCCGCACTACAACAAGGAGAACGACAGCTGCTGCGTCGCCGTGTTCACCTCGATGACTCCGCTGCAGGGCGCGCTGTTGAACAATTTCCCGCAGCTTGCGGCGACGACGCTGTTCGCCGGCGTTCCGATCGGTCCGGACAACCGCAAGGTGCGCAACGACTTCCCGACCAGCCTGCAGTCCACCGACAAGGGCGCCGGCCTGCGCGGCATCTACACGTTCGCCAACGGCGCCACGCTGACCGCGATTTCCTCCTTCGACAAATACTTCGCGCGCGACTACCGCGACCAGGACTACGTCGACGCACCGGCCCTGCTCTACTACCCGCTCGCCAACGGCCAGCCAGCCGGCGTCGACGAGGGCTACATCCAGTACGGCATCCACCGCGTCGTCGCGCACACCGACGAATTGCGCCTGACCTCGCCCGACGACAGCACGGTCAAATACGTCGCCGGCCTCTGGTACGGCAAGAACAGCATCCACCGCGACATGATCCGCGGCTATCCGGGCGTGGCGCTGACCGCGCCGGTGCAGTATCTCGCCTCCACCTACAACCAGAACTACGCGGTGTTCGGCCAGGCGAGCTGGGAATTCCAGCCGAGCTGGACGGTACTCGCCGGCCTGCGCTTCAATCGCGAAGTCGTCGGCTACAACTATCTGCGCGGATTGCCGCCGGCTTCGACCAGCCTGCCGGCGCCGGGAGTGGACTTCCAGCCGACGGTCCATTTCTCCCATGACGGCGATGCCGACAATGCCGTCACCGGCCGCTTGAGCCTGCAACATCAGTTCAACGACGACCTGATGGCCTACGCGACTTATTCGACCGGCTACAAAGGCCAGGCCTACGATCTGACCAGCGGCTTGTCCGCGCTGGTCGCGGCGCAATTCCCGGTCAAGGCGGAAACCTCCAAGTCGTACGAAATCGGCCTCAAGGACAATTTCTTCGACGGCCGCGCCACGTTGAACGTCGCGCTGTTCCATTCGCGTTTCAACGACTATCAGCAGAGCTCCGGCGTGGTCATCCCCGGTACGGCAACCTTCGTCACGACGCTGTTCAGCGTGCCGTACGTACAAACGCGCGGCCTCGAGGCGGACGTGTCGATCCTGCCCGTGGAACACCTGCTCGTGAACGCGGCGATCGCCTATACCGACGCGACCATCGGACCGTTTCCGAACGGGCCATGCTATCCGGTGCCGAACAAGACCACGAATGCGGGCTTCAACGATTCGTGCGTGGTGAAGAATCCTGCGTTCGGCGGTGCGAACACGCAGGATCTCACCGGCGCGACGATGCCGAACGCACCGAAGATCCGCTTCAACATCGGCGGTCAGTACGACATCCCGCTGCCGGACCGTCCGTTCGACGCCTTCGTCACCGCGAACACGCGCTATCAGTCCAGGATGAACGTCGATCTGAGCCAGAATCCCTTGATGCGCGTGCCGGCTTTCAGCATCACCAATCTCGGCGTCGGCATTCGCGACAAGTCGGGCAAGATCAAACTGACGGCCTTCGTCGACAACGTCTTCGACAAACATTACGCGTTGACCGGTCTCGGCAACGGCGGAAATTTCTCGTCGAAGGCGCCGAACCCGGTCGTCCCGGTCTACTCGACGACGTGGAATCCGGCACGCGATGCGTTTCGCTACTATGGCCTGCGCCTCGACTGGGACTTCCATTGAATAGCCTGCGCATCGCAATGTCGTCGCCGGCCCGCGATCAACGCGGAACCGAGCGCTCCCTGCCATGCCGTTCGATCGCACACTCCTCTGGATCAAGAACATGAAAGGAAACTCACCCTTCAACCTGTCCGGCGTACTTTTTTTCCCGGTCACCCCCTTCGCTGCGAACGGCGACGTGAACGTCGCCGCGCTGGCCGAACACATCCAGCGCGGGGTCGCGCACAAACCGGGCGCCGTGTTTGCCGCCTGCGGCACCGGCGAGTTCAACGCGCTCGAAGTCGGCGAGTTCGAGACGGTGGTGCGCGTTTGCGTGGAGGCGGCCGCAGGACGCGTACCGGTGTTCGCCGGCTGCGGCGGTTCGCTCGCACAGGCGAAACAATTCGCGGCCGCCGCGCAGCGCGCCGGTGCGCACGGACTGCTGCAGTTGCCGCCTTACCTGGTGAGCTGCCCGCCCGAAGGAATCGCCCGCTACGTCGAACAGATTGCCGCGTCGACGTCGCTGCCCGTGATCGTGTATCAGCGCAACAACGCCGTGTACACCGCGGAGACCGCGGCGCGGGTGGCGCGTCTGCCGAACGTGATCGGCTTCAAGGACGGCCTCGGCAATCTCGATGCCATGCAGCGCATCGTGCTCGCGGTGCGCGGCGCGGTCGACGGCAAGCCGTTCCAGTTCTTCAACGGCATGCCGACCGCGGAAATGATGCAGCCCGCCTATCGCGCCATCGGCGTGCCGCTGTATTCCTCGGCGGTGTTCTGCTTCGCGCCCGAAATCGCGCTCGGGTTCTACGCCGCGCTGGAACGCGGCGACGGAGCGCGCGTGGAAGCGCTTCTGCGCGACTTCTACGGCCCGCTGGTCGAGCTGCGTAACGAGGTGCCCGGCTACGCCGTTTCGCTGATCAAAGCCGCGGTGAGATTGAACGGCATTGCCGCAGGCCCGGTGCGCGCGCCGCTCGTCGAGCCGAGCGCGGAACACCTCGAACGGCTCGAGCGCATCGTCGCCGCGGGACGCGCTCTCGCCGGTTCGACGCTGACGGCTGCCTGAAGCGATGTGCAGGAACCTGCCCGATCCGCGAATGACGACGCCGCGCATCGACTCCGATCCGTCGAACCGTCGGCTCCGCTAGCGAACATGGCCCGATACGCACTCGCGCATAGGTACGTGGGGGACGTGATCGGCGATCCCGGCGCCACGTCGCGTGCCCGCGATCTCGGAGCCGATATGGCCGCGCCGGCACGTCCGCCCGGATCGGAGCCCGGGGCGGCGGCGCCATTCGGGCTCGGGCTCGGCGCACGGCGCGGTGAAAGAGCATGATGTCCTCGGTACCGTCGCAAATCGCCGCCGTTACCGCACGCATCGGGCGCTATCGCTGGGTGATCTGCGCACTGCTGTTCGCGGCGACCACGATCAACTACATGGACCGGCAGCTGATCGGCATCCTCAAGCCGTTGCTGCAGAACGAACTCGGCTGGAGCGAAACCGACTACGGACATATCGTGCTCGCGTTCCAGGCCGCCTACGCGGTCGGCCTGCTCCTCGCCGGGAGCGCGGTCGACCGGATCGGCACGCACCGCGGCTTCTCGATCGCGATCGCGTTGTGGAGCCTGGCGGCGATGGCACACGCGCTGACGCGCAGCCTTTCGGGGTTCATCGCCGCGCGCTTCGCCCTGGGCCTCGGCGAATCGGCGCACTTCCCGGTTGCGATCAAAACCGTGGCCGAATGGTTTCCGCGGAGTGAACGCGCGCTCGCCACCGGCCTGTTCAACGCCGGCGCCACGCTCGGCGCACTGGCTACGCCACTCGTCGTGCCCATCGTCGTCGCGGCGTTCGACTGGCAGGCCGCTTTCCTCGTCGTCGGTGCGCTGGGCTTTGTCTGGCTGGCATTCTGGCTCGCCCTGCACGCATCGCCTCGGCAGAGTCGCCATGTCGCGCGCGCCGAACTCGAGCACATCGTCGCCGAGCCCGAAGCGGCCAGCCCGGCCGCACAGGTGCGCTGGCGCGACCTGCTGCCGTACCGCGAAACGTGGGCGTTCGCGCTCGCCAAATTTCTGACCGATCCGATCTGGTGGCTGTATCTGTTCTGGCTGCCCGACTTCTTCGCGCGCAGCTTCAAGATCGACCTGAAAGGCCTGAGCATGCCGACCGCGGCGGTGTATCTCTCCGCCGGCGCGGGCAGCATCGTCGGCGGCGCCCTGTCGTCGTGGTTGATCCGGCGCGGCACGCCGGCGAACCGCGCGCGCAAGCTCGCGATGCTGGCGTGCGCGCTGGCGGCGACGCCGGTGTGGTTCGCGGCGGGAGTCTCGAACCTCTGGCTCGCGGTGGCGATGATCGGTCTCGCCGCCGCCGCGCATCAGGGCTGGTCGGCGAATCTGTTCACCACCGTATCGGACCGGTTTCCGCAGCGCATGGTCAGCTCGGTCTGCGGTCTCGGCGGCATGTTCGGCGCGGTCGGCGGCATGCTGATCGCCTGGATCACCGCGAATCTTCTGCAATGGAGCGGCAGCTACGTGCCGGTCTTCGCGCTGGCCGGCGGCGCTTATCTCGTCGCGCTGGCGCTGTTCCATGCGCTCGCGCCGGCGCGAAGCGGCGTCGCGGGTCCGGGCGGCTGAAGCGTGCCCGGCGCGGAGCGCAGTCCGGCCTCGGGCGGATGCGGGGAAGGAAGCGGTTTTGCCGGGATGGTTTGCCACAGTGGTTCGTTGAAACGAGTCGAGGAACAACGCTCATGAAATCGATCTTTCCGCTCCTGGTCCTCGCGTTCGCGCTGCTCCTGCCGTATCGCGTGGGCGAAGCGCGTCTGGCCGCGGCCGAGGTACGCACGGCATTGCAGCGCTCGGCCGACTGGCAGCTGGCCAACCCTCTGCCGATCGAGACCACGGATTGGCAGATCGCGCCGCTGTACGACGGTCTGCTGCGGCTCGGCTTTGCCACCGGCGAGGCGCGCTACGCCGCCGCCGTGCTGCGTTTCGGCGGCCAGTCGGGCTGGTCGCCGGGATGGAATGCGTACTTCGCCGACGATTGGGCGGTCGGACATGCGTGGCTCGAGCTGTACCTGCTCGACCCGTCGCACAGCGAGCGCCTCGATACTCTGCGCAAGCGTCTCGACCCCGTGCTCGCCCACCCCATCACCGAAGTGCTGGATCGGCGAGAGAAACCGAAGACCGCCGGCGTCGAAGTCATCGACCGCTGGACCTGGTGCGACGCGCTCTACATGGCGCCGCCGACCCTGGTGCGCCTGTACCGCGCGACGGGAGACAAGAAATACCTCGACTTCCTCGATCGCGAATACCGCCAAACCTACGATCAGCTCTACGACCACGAAGCGAAACTGTTCTATCGCGACGGCCGCTACATCGACAGCAAGACGCCGCACGGAAAAAAAACGTTCTGGAGCCGCGGCAACGGCTGGGTCTACGGCGGTCTGGCGCTGCTGCTCGAACAACTGCCGCAGGACCATCCGACGCGCGCTTTCTACGAGCAGTTGTTCCGCGAGATGACGACGGCGGTAGTGACTGCGCAGCAGGCGGACGGCCTGTGGCGCCCGAACCTCGCCGATCCTGACCAGGTGACCATCGGCGAAACCAGCGGCAGCGCATTCTTCGTGTTCGGCCTCGCCTGGGGCATCGATCACGGCCTGCTCGACCGCGCGCAGTACTGGCCGTCGGTCGAGCGCGGCTGGCGCGGGCTGATGACGCGGATCAGGCAGGACGGCTACGTCGGTTATGTGCAGCGGGTCGGTGAGGCGCCGGAAAGTCTCGATGCGAATTCGCGCCAGCTCTACGGCACCGGCGCGGTGCTGCTGGCCGGCAGCGAGATCCTGCGCGCACTCGACGCCGCGACCAAGACCGCCCCCGACAAGATCCTCGCCACGGCGCAAGCGCAGATCGATGCCGACCGCACGCCGCGGGCGTACGCGCGGCTCGTCCCCGAGCGCGCGGACGACGTTGCCTGGGAAAACGACCGCGTCGCGTTCCGCGTCTACGGCCCCGAATCGCGTCCCGGACCGGAGGACAGCGGCATCGACGTCTGGTTCAAGCGCGTCGAGTGGCCGGTCGTCGATCACTGGTATCGCGAAGACCGCCTGCACCATGTCAGCTACCACCAGGATCACGGCGAGGGCTACGACGGCTACCACGTCGGCGACACGCGCGGCGACGGCGGCCTCGGCCTGTGGCGAGACGGCAAGCTCGTCACCTCGGACACTTATGTCAGCGCCGCGGTGATCTGGACGCGGCCGGACGTCGCCGAATTCACCGCCGAATACGAATACCCTCCGGTCGCCGGACGCAGGAACATCCACGAAACGCGCACGATCCGACTGCGCCTCGGCGAACAGTTGAACGAGATCAGCTCGCGATTCACCGTCGACGGCCAGCCGCTTGCCGGGCTCGACCTCGCGGTCGGACTCAACACGCAGCACGCGGGCGCCGAGATGGCTTTCCAACCCGAGGCCGGCTGGATGAGCGTGTGGGAAACGGTCGACGGCAACGGCCTCGGCACGGCGGCGGTGTTCGCTCCCGGCACGGTGCGCGAGATGAAGCGCATGCCGCACGCGAGCGGCCATGAGCATGCGATCGCGCTGGTGCGCACCGACGCAGACGGAACCATCCGCTATCGCGCCGGATTCGGCTGGACCGGCGCCGGCAGGATCGCGAACAAAGACGCATGGACGAAGTACGTTGAAGCGCATTCGCGCGTTTCGCCGGACAAGGTGCGCTGAAACCTCCGCGTAGCCGACCGCTTGTTCCGCCTGGGAAAAAAAGAGTGTGAAGAGCTTGTCGCGCCATCCGGCCCGCCCACGCCGCCGTCGCAACGCGCTTGCGCGAATACCGCCAACTAGGACGGATTCGCGCCCGAAGCAAAACGCCGACACGGCCTGACGACCCGCCCCGGCCGTCACCGTGCGCAACCGGCACGCGGCTAGAAAACCGAATCGTTTCGCGCGGGCCCCTCCAGCGCTCCCAAGCCTTTCGCTGTTCATCGCGAAGGGTTTTTTTTCGAGGCGGAATTCGTTCGACCACCCGTGGGCTAGTTCTGCGAGCCGCGGGTCACCTCGCGGAACCAGGCGCGATGATGCTTCCAGGCCCAGCCATAGCTGACCGTGCCGCGCGTCATCGCGCGCACCGAGCCCTTGACCCAGATCGCCGCATAGATGTGAACGACGATGGCGCAGATCAGCACGAATGCGCAGAACGCGTGCAGCAGCGACGCGAAGCGGATCACCCCGATCGAAAAGTAGATCGCGAAATAGGCGCGCCAGATGACGATGCCGGACAGCAGCAGACCGACCAGACAGAACACGATCGTGTAGAAGAACAGTTTCTGCCCGGCGTTGTACTTGCCGACTTCGGGCAGCGCGTCCTCGCGATTGTTGACCACGTCCTTGATCTGACGCAGCCACTGCCAGTCGCGCGGCTGCATCGCGTTCTCGCGCCACAGCTTCGCGCCGAGCAACATGAACGCGACGACCATGACGAGGCCGATGAACGGATGCAGGATGCGCGTCCACGCGCCGCCGCCGAACAGCTCGGTCAGCCAGAACAGCGCCGGATGGAACAGGGCGAGGCCGGACAGGGCGAGCAGGACGAAACTGATCGCGACGATCCAGTGGTTGATCCGCGTCGCCGCCTCGTAGCGGACGATCCGCTCGGATTTGCGCTCGCTGCTCATGGCGTCTTCTCCAGTTCGCGCCGTGCGGCTTCTTCATCTTCCTCGTCGGTCTCGTTCGGACCGACGCCGATGTAATGCAGGAAACCCGCCGCCGCGGTCGCCAGGATCGCGAGCAGGCCAAGCGGTTTGCTGATGCCCTTCCACAGCCCGACCATCGCGCTGATCTTCGGGTTCTCGGGCAGGCCGCTATACAGCTGCGGCTGGTCGGCGTGATGCAGCACGTACATGACGTGCGTGCCGCCGACGCCCGCGGGATCGTACAGGCCGGCCTGGTCGAAGCCGCGCGACTTCAGGTCTTCGATGCGTTCGGCCGCGTGCTGCTGCATGTCCTCCTTGCTGCCGAAGGTGATCGCGCCGGTCGGGCAGGTCTTCACGCAGGCCGGTTCCAGGCCGACCGCAACGCGGTCGGAACACAGCGTGCACTTGTATGCCTTCTTGTCGTGCTTCGAGATGCGCGGGATGTTGAACGGACAGCCGGTGACGCAGTAGCCGCAGCCGATGCAGTTTTCCTCGTGGAAATCGACGATGCCGTTCGCGTACTGCACGATCGCGCCGGGTGACGGACAGGCCTTCAGGCAGCCGGGATCCTGGCAGTGCATGCAGCCGTCCTTGCGGATCAGCCATTCGAGATCGCCTTTCGGATTCTCGTACTCGGCGAAGCGCATCAGCGTCCACGACTGGTCGCTCAAGTCCTGCGGGTTGTCGTAGTGCCCGCTGCAGGTGCCGACCTCGTCGCGTAGGTCGTTCCATTCCATGCAGGCGACCTGGCAGGCTTTGCAGCCGATGCATTTGGAAACGTCGATCAGCTTGGCGACCTGGCCCGCGTGCGCGCCGCGCGCCTGCGGCGCGGGCAAGGTCGTCGCCGAGCGGCGGACGATGTCGAGCGATTGCAGTGCCATACGGGCCTCCTAGATCCTCTCGACCTTGACCAGGAACGACTTGAACTCGGGCGTGTTCGTGTTGGCGTCGCCGACGAACGGCGTCAGCGTGTTGGCGAGATAGCCCGGCTTGGCCGCGCCGAGGAAGCCCCAGTGGATCGGCACGCCGACCGTGTGCACTTTTTTTCCCTCGATCGTCAACGGCTTGATGCGCTTGGTCACCATCGCCACCGCCTCGATGTGGCCGCGGTTGGAACTGACGCGTACGCGGCTGCCGGTGTCGATGCCGAGTTCGTCGGCGAGCGCCGCGCCGATCTCGACGAACTGTTCCGGCTGCACGATCGCGTTGAGGCGCACATGCTTGGTCCAGTAGTGGAAATGCTCGGTCAGGCGGTAAGTGGTCGCCACGTGCGGGAACTGCTCGGCCTTGCCGAACGCCTCGCGATCCTGCGCGAACACGCGCGCGGCCGGGTTGTTCAACGCCTGTGGCTGGTTCGGACTCAACGGATTCGCGGCGAGCGGCGACTCGAACGGCTCGTAGTGCTCGGGAAACGGCCCTTCCGCCATGCCCGCGCGGGCGAAGAAGCGGGCGACGCCTTCCGGGTTCATGATGAACGGCCCCATGCCGTTTTCCGGATTCTCGTCGAGCTTGAAGTCGGGGACGTCCGCGCCGCCCCAGGCGGTGCCGTTCCAGGCGATCAGCTTGCGCTTCGGATTGAACGGCTTGCCGTGCGGATCGCAGGATGCGCGGTTGTAGAGCACGCGCCGGTTCGCCGGCCACGCCCAGGCCCAGTTGACCGTCTGGCCGATGCCGGTCGGATCGGCGTTGTCGCGCCGCGCCATCAAATTCCCGGTCGGCCCCCAGGCACCGCAGAAGATCCAGCAGCCGCTCGCAGTGCTGCCGTCGTCGCGCAGCTCGGCGAAACCGGCCAGCTGTTCGCCGGCCTTGCGCACGATCTTGGCCGGGTCCTTGGGATCGGCGAGATCCTTGAGCGCGCTGCCGGAATATTCGCGCGCCAACTCCTCGGGGTTCGGGCTTTCCGGCTGCGCGTATTTCCAGGTCAGATTGACGATCGGATCGGCGAACGCGCCGCCGTCCTTGCGGTACCTCTCGCGCAGGCGCAGGAACAGGCCGGCCATGATTTCCAAGTCGCTGCGCGCCTCGCCAGGCGGCTCGGCGCCCTTCCAATGCCATTGCAGCCAGCGCGAGGAATTGGTCAGCGAACCGTTCTCTTCGGCGAAGCAGGTCGTCGGCAGGCGGAAGACTTCGGTCTGGATCTTCGCCGGGTCGACGTCGTTGAGCGGCCCGTAGTTTTTCCAGAACTCGCTCGTCTCGGTGGCGAGCGGATCCATGATGACGAGATACTTCAACTTGCTGAAACTCGCGCTGAGCTTGGCCTTGTTCGGCGCGGCGGCGAGCGGATTGAAGCCCTGGCAGAGGTAGCCGTTCATCTTGCCCTGGTTCATCAGCTCGTAGGCCTGCAGCATGTCGTACTGCTTGTCGAGCTTGGGCAGGTAGTCGAACGCCCAATGGTTTTCCGCCGTCGCCGCATCGCCCCACCACGACTTCATGAAGCTGACAAAGAACTTGCGGTAGTTCTGCCAATAGCTGAGCTGGTTCGGCCGCAGCGGTTTGAGCGCACGCGCGCCGATGTAGGCTTCGAAATCCTGCTCTTTCTCGCCGGGCAGGGTCATGTAGCCGGTCAGCAGGTTCGACATCAGGCCGAGGTCGGTCAGGCCCTGGATGTTCGAATGCCCGCGCAGCGCGTTCATGCCGCCGCCGGCGATGCCGATATTGCCGAGCAGCAGCTGCACCATCGCGCCGGTGCGGATCATCTGCGAACCGATCGAGTGCTGGGTCCAGCCGAGCGCGTACATGATCGTCATCGCGCGGTCGGGCGTCGCCGTCGAGGCGATCATGTCCCAGATCTGCAGGATCTTGTCCTTCGGCGTGCCGCAGACGCGCTCGACCATCTCCGGCGTGTAGCGCGCGTAGTGCTGCTTGAGCAGGTTGTAGACGCAGCGCGGATCGGCCAGGGTCGGATCGGTCTTCACGTAGCCGTCGTCGCCGCGCGCGTAATCCCAACTCGACTTGTCGTAGCTGCGCTGGTCCGCGTTGTAGCCCGAGTAGATGCCGTCGCTGAACGCGAACTCGTCCTTCACGATGAAGGAAAGGTCGGTGTAGTTGACCACGTACTCGCGCTGGATCTTGTCGTGCGTCAGCAGGTAATTGATCAGCCCGCCGAGGAAGACAATGTCGGTGCCGGTGCGGATCGGCGCGTAGACGTCGGCGACCGAGGCCGAGCGCGTGAAGCGCGGATCGACGACGATCAGTTTCGCCTTGTTGTGCGCCTTCGCCTCGGTGACCCACTTGAACCCGCACGGATGCGCCTCGGCGGCGTTGCCGCCCATAATGAGGACCAGATCGGCATTCTTGATGTCGACCCAATGATTCGTCATCGCTCCACGGCCGAACGTCGGGGCAAGACCTGCCACCGTCGGGCCGTGTCAGACA